>CAYLQK010000001.1:0-36317 GCA_964385865.1 uncultured Clostridia bacterium
TAAAATAACAATTTAATATATTTTAGCACATTTCAATTTTTACTTCAATACTTTGGCGAAGCTAATTATGCCATAAAACATACCATTTATGCTGACAGCGTCAAAATATTATAATTAAAAAAATTTTTTTCTTAATATAAAAACGCTTGCAAAATCAGATTTATTTGTTATAATAGAAAAGTCGATTGGTTGCTAATATGGCTCAGCTGGTAGAGCAGCTGATTCGTAATCAGCAGGTCGCCGGTTCGAATCCGGCTATTAGCTCCACAAGCACGGCGAGGTTTATGCTCGCCGTGCTTTTTTGTATAGACTAAACCCACCGGCATAGCCGGTGGGTTTAGTTTACACTGAAATATCCCGGGGGATTATTATTCGTTGTCAACGGTTAAGTACGCTTCAAAACGCTTTTAATTTTAAAACACGTCGACCGTTATTTTTATCTTTCAACGCCAAAACACGGCAAAACATAAAATTAGATTACAAAAAATATCATATACTATGTTCAGGAGCAAACAGAGCGCCGCATTTTTCATTTCAATAATTGCGGTTCTACTTATTACGGTATGTATATGCGTTTCGCTCGCCACTTGTTCGGGCAGTGAATTGTCTATAGATATCTCATACTACTTTGTCTGCTACCGCACAGCCGACAACACGGTATCGGCAAGTTCGCTATCGGGAACGGCGTCGAGTTACGGCGGAGCAGGATATATATTGTGCTATGACGACAAATACTACATAACGGTATCCTGCTATTACAAGCAAAAAGACGCCGAATCGGTCAACGCAAGCCTTAACAGAAGAGACCTTGATTGTTCCGTCCTCGCGATAGAGCTTGATTCGCTGAATTTACAGAGCAATTCAGCCAAAAACAACGCCGAGCTGTATAAAGGCAACATAAACACGCTGCATTCACTTTCAATCCTTGCATATGAATGCGCAAACAACGTCGATACGGGACAGTTCAATCAAACAAAAGCAAAAGATGTAATAACCGCGATAAATACGGGACTAAAAGGGCTTCTTAAAGCGAACCCCGACAACTGTTTTACACACAATATAGAAAAACTTATCGCCGAATGCGAAGACAAGTCCGACGGGTACTTATATTCAAAAGATATTCGATATTTGCAGATAGCAATAATAGACGTGATAATCAACACAATTCTTATATAACACATATTGTAAAATGCGGAAAATTGCGCAAAATATGGTTATGAACAGAAATTTCACCGCTTTTTGCGCCGCAATGCTGGCTTTCGCACTATTGATCTCCTTTTGCGGAAGCCTATGGACGAACAATAACAGAATTTCACTTGCAGACAACTCGCAAACGGTAACGATAAAGACCGTATATCTGACTTTTGACGACGGTCCGAGCGACAGAGTTACGCCGAAAATCCTTGATATCCTTGCGGAAGAACAGGTCAAAGCCACGTTCTTTATTATAGGCAATCAGGCGGAAACGAGAAAATATCTCATAGAGAGAGAGTTCAACGAAGGACACACCATAGGCGTTCATTCATATTCGCATAAATATAAGGATATTTACGCCAATGCCGAAACCCTTATAAAAGATATAGATTGCTGCAATGAAATAATAAAAAACGTTACGGGAAAATACTCGGCCATTTACAGATTTCCCGGGGGAAGCTACGGCCTATCCGACAGACTTATTACCGCGGTAACTTCTCACGGATTGAGATATATCGACTGGAACGCCTCAACAAGGGACGCTGAAATATACAAAGCAACGCCCTACCAGCTCTATCGCGCAGCTATGACAACGGCTAAAACCGCGTCTGACACGGATAATATTGTTTTGCTTGCCCACGACTCCACGTCAAAATCCGCCACGGCGGACGCTTTAAGAGATATTATCAGAGATTTTAAATCACAAGGATACTTGTTCAACGCTTTTTGAAAAATAAGCGGAATAAATGAAGCCCGCAGAGTGGATCTCTGCGGGCTTCATTCCGTTACATATCAATCCACGCCGTAAGTTGCGCGGTATTCTTTCATCTTATCAAGATATTCTTTGCCCTCTATTATTCCGTCCTCTATGGCGGATATAATATCAGCCATATTGACTATTGAGAAAACTTTGACGCCGAATTCCCTATAAACTTCCTGTACTGCGGAAAGCTCAGAATCCAGCCCGCGTTCCATTCTGTCTACCGAGATAACCATTGCGGCAACCTCTACGTTTGCCGCCTGTTTAAGTTTAGGGAGAAGCTCTCTCAACGCTTTGCCTGAAGTCATTACGTCTTCTACAATAATTACCTTCTCTCCGTCTGAAAGCTGTTTACCTACAAACAGTCCGCCCTCGCCGTGATCTTTGACTTCCTTTCTGTCAAAGCAATAATTAAGGTCAATTTTAAATTTATCATACAGAGAGACGGCGGTAGTTACGGCAAGCGGAATGCCCTTGTACGCAGGTCCAACGAGTGTATCAGCCTTAATTTTGTTATCATAAATACATTGTGCATAGTACTCTCCCAGACGTAATAGCTGTGAACCGGAGCGATAATTGCCTGTATTTATGAAATACGGAGCTTTTCTTCCGCTCTTTAAAGTGAATTCGCCGAATTTGAGGACACCGTTTTCAACCATAAATTTAATAAATTGCTGCTTATAATCCATATACTTTTCCTCTCAATTATTCAGGGCAAGCACGCCCACAATTTCATTTATATCCTTGATACCGTGGTCATCGAGCCAACGGTTTGCCTCTTCGATTATTTCAGGCATAGCGTTTGCGTTTGTGAAATTGGCGGTTCCGACCTGCACGGCACGAGCGCCGCACATCATAAATTCAATTACGTCAGTGCCGCACGTAATACCGCCCATTCCCACTACGGGGATATCGACAGAGTGAGCGGCTTCATATACCATACGCAGAGCTATCGGCTTGATGCCCGCTCCGGAAACGCCGCCGGTATTGTTGGCTATTACCGGTCTGCGCTTTTCAATATCTATAGCCATACCGGTAAGAGTATTTATAAGCGATATGCAGTCCGCGCCCCCTCTCTGCGCAGCCTGCGCGTTTATAGGAATACTTTCGACGTTCGGAGACAACTTTACCATTAACGGCGTGTTCTGCAGCGCGCTTTTAGCCACTTTTGTAACCTGCATTATACTTTCGGGCTTGATACCGAAAGCCATACCGCCCGCTCTTACATTAGGGCAGGAAATATTCAGCTCGACAATATCAACTTTTCCGTCAAGTCTTGAACAAATCTCCCCGTATTCGTCAAAGGATTTACCGGCAACGTTGGCAATCACGGCAATATCCTTAGTTCTTAAAAACGGGAGATCGTTTTGTATGAAATGGTCGACACCGGGGTTCTGAAGCCCGACGGCGTTTAAAATAACGCTTTTGCCCTCGGCAATGCGCGGAACGGGATTCCCGAGCCGAGGCTCCAAAGTCATACCCTTAGTACTTATACCGCCCAACTTCGAAATATCATAAATACAATCGTATTCTCTGCCAAACCCGAAAGTTCCGCTCGCCGCAATAATCGGATTTTTTAAATTGACACCGCAAATATCTACAGATAAACCAGCCATTAAAAGCACCTATTTCAAAAAGCATAATCTTGTTCCCGTCTTTGACGCCGTTATAAAATCACGTCGTTTATGTCAAATACGGGACCGTCGCGGCAAACGCGGGCATTCGCACCGTTTTCTTGCCTGCACACGCAGACAAGGCACGCGCCTATACCGCAGCCCATCCGCTCTTCCAACGAAACGTAGCAGGGTGCGTCGACGCCGTATTCTGCGTATTTTTGTTTTAAAATTTTAAGCATAACCGGCGGTCCGCAAGCTATTATGCAATCAACTTTGAGGTTTTCTCTATTCCCAAAAAAAGCGTCTATAGCGTTTCCTTTCTTTCCGTAACTACCGTCATCGGTCGTTATACAAAGGGTATCGCTCTTTTCCAGCTCGTCCATAAGGCAAATTGCGGACTTGTTCCTGAATCCTATAAAAGAATAAAAGTTCTTGGTCTCTTTATACTCGCGTATCGTGGCGACAAGCGGAAAAATACCTACGCCGCCGCCTATAACGGCAATGTTTTTCTTGCCTTCGAGATTGAACCCGTTTCCAAGCGGCAGAAGCACGCGAAGCTTTTGTCCCTCTTTAACTTTTGAAAGCTTTACGGTCCCCTCGCCCTTAATCTGGTAGCATACCGTAATCTCGTCGCCTTCGACTTTCGTTATTCCGAGCGGTCGCCTTAAAAGGAGCGAATCCTCACCCGTCGAAAGGTTTACAAACTGACCGCCGCGTATTTTCCCTACGCTTTCGGGCAGCTCAAGCGTCATCATATTAACGTTACGGGCAATCTCGCGATTGCCCTTGACTGTTGCAATTAAATCTTTCATTATCTTCCGATTTTACCAATCGCGCCGATCAAATCCTGCTGCATATCCAAGCAAGCGGCACGCGCCGCGTCGTAATAATTCATTCCGCTGTACTCGGGGTTCTTATAAGCGCAGATTATTCCGCGCGAGCTGTTGACTATGCCGCCGAGTCCGCGTTTATCGAAACAAACCTTGAGCATATCCGCACTTCCTCCCTGCGCGCCGTAGCCGGGAATCAAGAAGAACGTTGAAGGAAGCCTCTTCCTGAGATTTTCGGCTTCTTCGGGGTGCGTGGCGCCGACCACGGCGCCTACCTCGGAGTAGCCGTATTTACCTATCGTATCCTTGCCCCATTCGGCAACGAGATCGCCCATCTTCTCGTAAACGTACTCACCGCTTGCAAGTTTTAAATTCTGCAATTCCCCGCTCGAGGGATTGGAAGTCTTTACAAGGACAAAAATCGATTTGTCGGCGGACTTTATATCCTGCAAAAACGGATTTATACCGTCGGAACCGAGGTAGCCGTTGACCGTAAGCATATCCGCAGGAAAGGATTCGATGTTTTTGTCGTTGACGCGGGTAGAACCGAGGTAAGCTTTCGAGTAACAGCTCGCCGTGGATCCGATATCGTTGCGTTTACAATCCGCAATCACGATCATTCCCCTGCCGCGGGCGTAGTTTATCGTGTAGTCGAACGCTCTCAGTCCTTCATACCCATACATTTCGTAATAAGCTACCTGAACTTTTACCGCAGGCACGATATCACAGACCTTGTCTATGATATTCATATTAAACTCGGTTATCCGTTCCGTGGCGCCCTCAAACGTGGATATGTCGTCCCGCATTTCATCGGGTAAATAATCAAAACTCGTGTCCAGTCCTACGCAGGTAGGATTTTGCATTTCAATAATTTTTTCTATCAATGCGTCTATCATAATTTGTTCCTTTATTCTCCGTATTTTATTTCTCCGTCAACTATAGTATAAACGACTTTACCGAAAACCTCAAAACCGTTGAAAGGGGTATTTTTCCCCTTAGAGAGAAATTTTTTACCGTCTATAACGTATTCTTCGTTTAAATCAACTATCGTCAAATCCGCGACGCCGTCCTTTACGATTTCACCGCCTTTAAGTCCGAGAACCCGTGCAGGATTGTAGCTCATTCTGTCGATAAGTTGGGATAAAGTCAGATAACCCTTTTTGACAAGATATGTATAACTCAATGAAAAGCTCGTCTCGAGCCCGCTAATACCGAAAGCGGCGAGATTGTATTCAACCTGTTTATCCTTTAAAGCGTGGGGCGCGTGGTCCGTTACTATACAATCCAGAGTTCCGTCCTTGATTCCCTCTATTATCGCCGTTCTGTCCTTTTCTTCACGCACAGGAGGGTTTACCTTTGTGTTGGTATCGAAAGTAGTAATAACGTCGTCGGTCAGGATAAAGTAATGCGGACAGGTCTCCGCGGTTACCCTGACGCCGCGCCTCTTAGCGTTGCGGATAATATCAACGCCGCTATACGTTGAGACGTGGCAGATATGGACGGGAACCCCGAGACTTTCCGCAAGCGAAATATCACGGGCTATCATAATATCCTCAGCCGCGCGCAAACTGCCTTTTAACCCCGTTAGCGTGGAATTGTACCCCTCGTTGACCACTCCTCCGTCAACAAGATTTTTATCTTCGCAATGGCATAGACACTTCAAGCCGAAACCGCTTGCATATTCCATTGCAAGGCGCATAATATTCGAGTCCATAACGGATTTGCCGTCGTCGCTCAGCGCAACCGCACCCGCGTCTTTCATCTTTCCGATGTCCGACAGCGCAGTGCCCTGTTCACCCTTTGTGATTGCGCCTATGGGATTGATTTTACATAATCCGACCTGCTGCTGTCTGTATTTAATATAGGAAACCACAACCGCGTTATCGCAGACGGGATCGGTGTTCGGCATACAGCAAACCTGCGTAAAGCCTCCCGCGACAGCCGCCCTTGAACCGCTTTCAATATCTTCTTTGCCCTCGAATCCGGGTTCGCGCAAATGGACGTGCATATCGATAAGCCCGGGCAAAACGTGCTTTCCGCTCGCGTCTATCGTTCTGCAATCGGCATCTATATTTTGTTCAATCTTTACAATTTTACCGTCTTCCAGAAGAACGTCCGCCTTTCTCTCGCCTTCCCTCGACACGATCGTGCCGTTCTTTATCAAAAGTTTCATAAACAGTTCTCCCTGTATTCGGAAAGTAGTTTTAAAAGCGCCATTCTGACCGCAACCCCGCAGGTAACCTGCTCCGTTATTTCACTCCTGTTTCCGTCAATGAGCGTCGGCGTAAGCTCCACTCCCCTGTTTACGGGACCGGGATGGAGAATAATCGCATTTTTATTGGCTTTTTCCAGCAATTCGTCCTTTATGCCGTAAAATTTACTATATTCCGAAAGCGAAGGAAACAGCCCGCCGTGTTGGCGCTCCAACTGTATCCTCAGACCCATTATCGCGTCGGCACCCTCTATCGCCTCGTCGCGCGATTTGGCAACCTTTGCACCGAGTTTTTCTATCGCCTTAGGCATAAGCGTTTCCGGCGAATACATTACGACTTCGGCGCCGAGCTTTTTCAGCCCGAAAAGATTGCTTTTCGCCACTCTGCTATGCTTTATATCGCCTAAAATAGCCACTTTAAGACCGCTTATTCTGCCGAACCTGCGCCGTATCGCAAGCATATCGAGAAGCGCCTGCGTGGGATGCTCGTTCATACCGTCGCCGCCGTTAATCACGCTTGCCTTTACGTTTTCCGCGAGCAGTTTAGGCGCCCCCGCCATAGGGTGGCGTATAGCTATGAAATCTATCTTCATCGCGTCAAGCGTTTTGCCCGTATCGATCAGCGTTTCGCCTTTCTGCACGGAACTTGTAGCTACGGATACGTTTACTTCGTTCGCACCGAGATATTTTCCGGCAAGCTCAAAGGACGTGCGCGTACGCGTACTGTTTTCATAAAACAGCGTTATGAGCGATTTTCCGGCAAGCACGTTCAGATTTTTGGCTTTGCAGGATAAAAACTTGCGCATTTCGTCGGCGGCGTCCAAAATTTCGGTAATTTCTTCCGCGCTGCAATCATACAGACCAAGCAAATCTTTCTTTTTAAGCATAAATCCTCAATTCTTCTTTTGTATAAGTTCGAAGGCAGAAAAAAAGCGGTAAAGACACGCAAACGCTTTATGCGTCCACTCCTGCCCTTTCCGCTTTGAAATTAAAACGTCTGCAAATTACCAAACGAATAATTTTATGTTTCATACACCAGAACCTGTACAAATCAAATTTTAAAAAGTATAACATAAACGTAAAATAAAGTAAAGTGAAGAACGTAAAAAAATTTTGAAATTAAGAAAAAAATTCAATAATTGACTTTTTAAAAAATTATTTGCAGACTGAACCCCACCTTATCACAGGAGGTCAGCACGTATTCTATTCCGTTTTTTACGGTACGACGCGGGAAATAGTTTTCCCCGTGTATGTGCCCGAAAATTACCTTATCCGCCGAATTCTCCTCGAACATCTTAGTGAAAAGAGTCTCGGGAGATTTCATACTAAACGGCGGATAGTGTATCATTACTATCAGCTTATCGCCGTCCCGCCTTACCTTTTCCACTTCTTTGAAGCACAGTTTGAAACGCTCGACCTCTCTTAAGTACAATTTTTCGTCTCTTTCCGTATAGTCGCTGCTGCCGGGACAAGACCAGCCGCGGGAACCGCAAATAACGTAGTCGTCAAGTCTGATACAATCGTTCTGCAAAAAGAAGAAAGTCTCGTCGGGTGCGCCGTCCCTGAGTTTCGTTATTCCGTCCCACCAGTAGTCGTGGTTGCCGCGGATAAACACCTTGCGCCCCTTAAGCTCTTTTAGCGAGCGCAAGTCGTACAATCCCTCTTCCAGAACGGTCCCCCAACTGATATCGCCGCATATGAGTACGATATCTTCATCCTTTACTTTTTTTTGCCAATCAGTTTTAATTTTTTCAAAGTGATTCTCCCATCCCGCGCCGAAAATATCCATAGGCTTGTCAGATACTCCCGACAAATGTAAATCGCTGATCGAAAAGATATTCATAGCACAATGTTATCATTTTTTTTGGAAATTATAAAGCGATTTTTCCATTATTTTAAAATTAACAGATTAACAAAAATCCGCTTATTATGTCTGATAAAGTACTTTGTTAATGCTTGATAATAACTTTAATATAGCAAAAATAGCGGCGGAAACCGCATAAAATGCGTCCGCCGCGTTATGATAATATGATATCCCTCTATTGTTTGGAACAGTTTTTGCCCTGCGGATACAGCGGCAATTCGAAAAATCCTGCACAGACTTCCTGCGAAAAATCCTGTGCGGGAGGAATCGCGCAGTAGCCGTAACTCGGGACGAGGATTTCTACGTCAATGGCCACTTTCAGTATAGTGGTCAGGCAAGCGTTTACGATAAATGTGCCGTCGCTGAACCGACCTTCCGCACAGACGGCGCTGACTTCGCTCGTAACCTTGTAAGGCATTATCGAGGGTGCCGGCACGAATAAAAGTACGTCCTGCGATACGCTGACGGAAGATTGGGCGACGCCCTCCACTCCGTTTGCGTCGGTATAAAGAACCTCTATCGGAATAGTTATCGTAGCCTGAACCCTTGCGCAACCGGGCTTATCGCACAGCCTTTCAACGTTAAGATTGGTAATGACGCCCGTTGACGCCGTTGACCTTGCGCTTATAAAAGTCAAGGGATATGTAGGATCGGCAGGAAGCTGGTCTGTGAGTGTCAAGGCGTAATTTTCTAACTGAATCTGTTTGATGCAGGCATCGAATATCTTTTGTGCCTGGATGCACACCTTTTCACACATTCCGTTTAACGGATTACCGCTTATAGAGCCGGGGCATTTATCCGATTGAAAATTGGAAAAAAATGACATTTTGACCTCCGTTATATTTTATATTACATTATATGCCACGCGGTTAATTTAACGGCACAAATAATTTACAGGTTGGGTATACGGGTTTAAAGCCGTTTATCTCTTTTAGTTCGGTTTCATTCACGCCGAATTTCAACGCGATCGTACGATATGTATCCCCAACTTCCGCAACATAGTGCCTAAGGTTCTTTTCGCCGACAAATATTATCCTGCCTGCAAAAATCTGACCTTGCACGGGAATATTGAATTCGTTTTCGATTTCCGCCGCGCCTTGCCGCCGCTTCACTCTGAAATATTTGCTTTTGTCCGTAATAAGCGTAAACATTTTGTATATTATACGTTTTAGCCGACAAAAATGTTCATAATCCGACGCTAAAATTTGTAGAATATTGTTGATGAAACCGAATATTTACAAGTCGGCGGCGCAAGTTACCGTATTTTCAACAATCGAAAAAGCATTGAGTTTCGTGTACAGGATAATACTATCGCGCGTAATAGGCGCGGAAGGTTTAGGCATTTATCAGATTTGCCTCTCTGTTTTTGCCGTATTTTTGACCGCAGCATCAAGCGGCGTTCCCGTAACGGTTTCCAGACTTATGGCAAAAAGTAACGCCGTAGGAGATATACGCAGCAAAAACGCAGCCGTAACCGCGGGGGTCATTGCCACCCTTATAGTAACCATTCCTATGGCGGTTGTTCTGTTTTTGGGAAGGAACGCTTTCGGATTTCTCTTTTCGGACGAGAGGTGTAAAGATATCTTTCTGATTCTTTTACCGGGGCTGATACTGACGTCGATTTACGCGGTTATGCGCGGCTCCTTTTGGGGTTCGAAACAATTTCTGCCGTACAGCATTATAGAGCTTCTCGAAGACGCAGTTATGGTCGGCGTCGGCTGCGTACTTATATCCGGCATACAGGACCCCGTGCTCGGCGCCAAGAGGGCAACCGTGGCAGTTCTCGTCTCATATGTGTTTTCCTTCGTCGTCTCTATTATTTGGTATCTCCATAAAGGCGGTAAATTCGTCAACCCGAAGAGACAGCTAAAGCCCCTCTTCGCTTCGTCGTTGCCCATAACCGCAATGCGTACGTCTACCTCTCTGATCAATTCGGCCGTCGCGGTTTTACTGCCCATTCTGCTGATGAAGACTTACAACCTCACCAATTCGGAAGCTATCAGTCTCTACGGCATCGCCATAGGAATGAGCTTGCCAATTCTGTTTATTCCCTCGTCTTTAATCGGTTCTATCTCCGTCGTCGTCGCTCCCGAGCTTTCGGAAAATTATTATAAGAAAAAAACGGATAGGGTAAGATTCGACATAGAGAAATCGGTTAAGGCAGCCATATTCATCGCCGCCTTACTTATACCTATGCTGTCCGTGCTAGGCGACGAAATAGGCGAGTTCCTCTATTCCAACAGGCTGAGCGGCGAAATCGTACAGAATTGCTCCTTTATCCTTCTGCCGATGTGCATAACGATGATAACCACTACGATTTTAAACTCGATGAACTGCGAGAGGAAGACTCTCCTTTTCTACCTTTTGGGCGCCGCCGTAATGCTGACAAGCATTCTTACCTTGACTCATTTTATAGGCGTATATTCCTATCTTATCGGCCTTGCCGCAAGCTTTCTGATTTCGGGAGTGCTGAACCTGAGACTCTTGAAAAAATTGTGCCCCGGCATCAAATTTTTAAAGTATACGCTACACGCTATTGCCGTGACAGGCGTATCCTGCGTTTTTGGCAGACTTCTCGACGGCATAATAAGCTGTTACGTTTCCACCCTTTGGCAGATAGTCATCTGCACGCCCGTTTGTCTTGCGTTTACCGCCGCAGCGCTGTACTGCTTAGAAATGTTTACCCTGCGCCCCCTCAAAAGGCTCATTTCGAAAAACTGACCTTTGCGTCCAACAGCAGCTTTGCGGCAAGCGCAACCAAAAACGCCCCAAACAGTTTTTTCAGCGCTACCGACGGCAACATTGCGGCTATAAATCCTGCCCCTACCGATACTATAAGGGCAGGGATAACTATACCCGTCAGACCTTCCGATTTCAACAATCCGTTATCTTTGTGGATTTTCAGCGTAAACGCAGCCATCGGAAGAAAGGCGATTAGGTTAGTCGCCTGCGCGACGTGCTGTTCCACCCCGAAAAAGATAGTCAGGGCAGGGATAAGAATAGTGCCGCCGCCCATTCCCATTCCGCCCAACAGACCCGAGAAAAACCCCGCGACGAGAAATATTATAAAGCTCACGAAATTATCATCCTTATACCTGCCGCAAACATAAGGGCGATAAAAATAAAATTCAACAGCGTTTTAGGACATTTCTCAAGGAAAAAAGCCCCGACAAAACCGCCTGCAACCGTACCTATGGCTGCAGGTATTAATACGTCAGGCACAACGTAACCGTTAATTATATACACTATCGCACTTGCGGCGCAAACGGGAGCGATAACGAAAATCGCCGTTGCGTGCGCCTGTTTATCTTCATAACCGAGCATTCCGCGCAGCAGCGGCACGGCAACCATTCCGCCACCGCCGCCGAACAGTCCGTTGATTATTCCCGTCAGCGCTCCGGCAAGCGTTCTTTTTAAATTTTTCCCGTTTAAAAATGCAGCTTTATCCATTTATTATAATCAGTTTTTGCAATTATGGCAAAAATAATAAAATTTTTTTGTCCGAATTAAGCGATAAATGCTTGATTATAATCGTCAATTATATTAAAATATTAAGGTACGATTATTTATTAAGGATAATGTAATTTATGGTAAAAAACTACTCAAAGAAAGGCAAATTTAAATACGTTATGCTTGCGCTTGCGTGCACCGCTACTTTTTCAATGGCGGCCTGCTCCACTTCAAGCGATAACGGCGATACCGATAAGAAGACGTCAAAAGAAGATACTCAGCTTCTTAAAAACGGCAATTTCGAATTTTTCGATATACCCGACGACGCCGTATATCTTATCAAGACTCCCTTAAACTGGACACACGGCGGCACCTCCTCTTACACTATGTCGGGCATTATAAGTACTTCGGAAAAGGGCTGGCAAGCTTTAACCGCCGAAGACCTTGCCGACACTTTGGACTACAATAACGATCTTGATTCAAGTTCAAGCACTTACGAAGACGAATACGTTGACTATAACGGAATGAAGTCGAGCGATATTCTATATAAGGATACTTACACCGCCCTTAACGACAGCGAAAGCGAAGGCGCGCTTGACCTTATAGATAATCCCGGGACTCATTACGACGTATCGCTTGACGAGACGGGCAATCCCTATTACGTCGACGAAGACGGCAACAAAGTTACCGTCTATGTAAACGAAGACGACGATTACTTCCTTGACGAAGATTTTAAGCAGGGTATATCAAATATCCTTATGCTGCACAACTATTCTTCGTCCGCTCATAACGGTATCGCACAGAATTATTCTTCGACGAGCATAGAATTACCCGCCAATACGGCTGCCGAGATATCCGTTTGGGTCAAGACCACAGGTCTTAAATTTAACAACGGCACGGACGTATCACAGGACCACGGCGCAAGCATTACCGTAACGCAGACCGTAGGCAGCACCACTCTCGATGATTTTGCGATAACTTGCATCAACACCGAAAAACTTATCGGCGAAGACGACGACGCATATAACGGCTGGGTAGAATATACCGTTTACGTAAACGCCTGCGATTTCGCATCGACGACCATCACGTTGAAACTCGGTCTCGGCGACAGCGACAATCCCGTTGAAGGCTACGCCTTCTTCGACGACGTTAACGTAACGAAATATATATCGCTCGACGACGCTGATTGTTCCTATACTCAAAACAAAGACTTAATCGGTAACGCTTACTGCACTCTTTCAAGCGACGAAAGCGAGAAGATTTTCAAAGCCGACAGCTACGAGCGCAACGGCGGTGAAATTTCAGACGAGCGCTATTCGAACAACTATTATTATCTGCTCGACCTCGCTTCAGAGAGCGATTACGTCCCCGTTACGTTTGAAAACGTTTCCGCAGGACTTACGGTAGACGCCGATAATTACGTTTCAGCAAATTCTTTCGACGGCAAGCTTATCGGCATAAGCGAAGCAACACAATCGGCCAATGAAACCAGATTGCCCAAAGATTTCACCGCTCTTAACACGTCGAACGATCTGCTTGCGTTTGTCAAGGCAGGCTACACATTTAGTTCGTCTCAGACTATCTATTACGAAAAACTGAACAACGCGCTTTCAAGTGCGGCAAACTTACCCGGACTTAACGGCAGTACCGACAACAACCTGCTTGTAATGCTTTCAGCATACGGCGCCGCATACACCTCCTCCTTCGAAATAACTGTTGAGGTTAGCGGTTATAAGATAATTTCGTTCTGGGTCAAGACATCCGATATGAGCGGCGGCACCGCGGCAACGGTTACGTTGACCGACACTGCCGACAAAGATAATACGGCGGTAATAACTTTAGATACTACCGGCGTGGTAACGGATATTGACGACGACAACAAAGATATCTATGACGGCTGGGTACAATGTTTCTTCTTCATTAACAATGAAACCACCGAATCGAAGACTTTGACGGTAGATTTCAGCATCGGCAACACGACGATAAAGGATACAACAGTAAGCAGCTATAAGGCAGGATGGGTTGCTATCGCCAATATGCAGTCCCTCGACGTCGATGAAGATACGTTTGCATATACCGGCAGCGGCACTTACACCTCTTCCCTCACGCTGAGCGAGGAAAGTGAGAAAAAGACAAGCGTATTCGACGAAGCATACGGCAGTCAGGCTAATCAGATCAAGACCGACATTGTCAATCCCTCGTCTTATACGGGCGTTAACGGCGGAAGTTCTTCTATAGTGAACAACGGAAGCATTAGCTTGCCCTACGACGATATAAACACTAACTCAAACGCAGGTCTTATAAATAAAGACTATTTTGAAAATTATTCCGCACAGAGCTGGTACAACACACTGCTCGACAGCTTCAACGTAAGCACGACAGACGCGTTGACTGCCTGGAACGAAATTTTCGGATCCGCTTCCATACAGCCTCTCATAATCGTCAACGAGATAAGAGACTATACGGACGCAAAAGCAATCAATTACGGCTTTATCAGCGAAACCAAGACTGCCTCCGTAAACAGTTACTCGACCGTAAGCGTAAGAGTCAAGGTCAGCGAAGGCGCTGTGGCTTACATTTATCTTGTAGACACGTCGGCATCGAAGAACGTCCTTACGTTCAGTACCCCTTCCTACTCGTTCTACTACGATGAAGACGGTAACGTTCTCAAATCCGAACCCGACGCAGACGCAAATTATATTCAGAAACGCGAAAACATTCTCTATACTCTCCGCGACGACGGACTTTATGAGGATGCCGGTGGAACACTTTATGCGAACATTTGGAATTACTCAAAGGTTTATTACGACGAGTCCGTAGATTACTATGATGCGGACGGCAATAATATAAACTTCGAAGATCTCGTCGACGGCAATACCTATTATTTAGATAACGCCGGCAAGACCGAGGCAAATCATTATCTCGTTACTTCCGACAGCGTTAAAGTATATCAGTATATAGAAGGCTCTTACTACTATTTGGTAGAAGGCGTAGCAGCCGATAAGGTTGAACCTTTCGACCGTCAGTATGCAAGGTACGATTATTCAAATCTCTCCGAAGAATATGCAGTAAAGATCGAAGGCACGGCGGAAAATGCAGGCAAGTGGATAACGGTCAACTTCGTAATTCTTGCAGGTAGCGAAAGCAAGAGTTACCGTCTCGAGCTTTGGAGCGGTTCGCGCGAAAGCAGCGGCGTCGATGAAAACGGCAACCCTACCGAAGTCAGCGAAGGCAGCGTGGTAATCTTCGATTACAGCTACACTTCTGTTTCCGACGATACGCTGAAGAGCGCTTATGAAAGCGAAATTATCGCGGCTTATCAAAAGGTTCTTGCAGCCAATAATCTGTTGAGCGATATCGCGTCCATCTCCGAAAATATCGATTACTACAAAAATCTTGTCGACGGTTACATTGCAGAGGGCAAGCTCAGTCAGAGCGATCTCGACGAATACGAAATCCTCAACAACTACGTTGCTCATTACTATACGTATTCACTGTATGATTCGGCAAGCTTCCAGCCGTACAACAAGAATACCGCCGACGAAAACACAACCGGCTACGATTACTCGGTAAACGATTATTCCGAAACGCTTGCTTACCTTTCAATTAAAGACGACGACAGCTATACGATTTTCGCGGACTATTCGACGGTAGATCAGGATATCAGCATCGATACCGATGATGACGACGACTCGGATACCGATACCACAACCACCAGCGATACCTCAATTTGGTTACTCGCGTCGTCTATCGTTCTCGTAATCGTACTGCTGTTCACGCTCCTCTCTATCCTTATCAGAGATTTCATAAAGAAATCGGGTCATAAGAAAACGTTGGGCAAGAACGTTTACAATCAGCAGAAACAGAACCGTTATATCAGAAAACTTCGTATCAACGAACAGAAATCAGAAGAAGTTGACGATAATTCCGACAATGAAGAATCCGAAAACGAAGAAAATTCTGACGAAGATAACGAGTAAAAATCAGAATATAAAAGACACCCCGTAAACTACGGAGTGTCTTTTATTTATAGAAAATAATATATAAGTCCGACAAGTACGCCTGAAAATACGCCGAACACGACTATAGCGCCGGCAACCGTAAACATCTTTGCCGCCATTCCGTAAATCCAACCTTCCGTCTTGAACTCTATAGCAGGCGAAGTTACGCTGTTTGCAAAACCCGTAATGGGAACTATGGACCCGGCTCCCGCATATCTTCCTATTCTGTCGTAAACGCCTAAACCCGTAAGAAAACAGCCTAAAAATATGAGTATTATAGAAGTACAGCCGGCAAGCTCGTCGCCCGTAAGTCCGGCATACCCGAGCATAAATCTTATAAACTGACCTATGCAACATATAAGTCCGCCGACGCCGAAAGCCGCAAGACAGTTTTTGAAGTGCTTAGTCGGCGGATCCTGAGTTTTTACATAGTTGAGATAATTTTCGTTATAATTGTCCCTTGTTTTGCCTGTCATTCTTTACACTTTCCCCTTTTCCGCCTTTTATCAGGCTTTCGCGCTCGTCGCGACGCGATAAATCATAATCTTTTCTCATTGTCTGTACGTCCTGTCATTGAAATATAAGGTAACCTTTTCGGGTATAATATGAGAAAATATCCGATATGCCGAGTTTTTTAAACCGCTTGCCTTAACCACGGGCGGGTTGTCCGAGATGAGAATATCGCAAATATCTTCCGCAACTGCTTCGGGCGACATTCCGTTCTGCTCCATTTCCGACAAAGCCATAACGGCTTTATCTACGCTCGGCGCATAAGTCTTATTTTCGTCGGTGGAATAAACTTTTCTCTTGAAAGTGAACGCCGTCTTGGTTCCCCCCGGAAGAAGTGCGGTTACCTTAATACCGTATGGTTTCAATTCCATATACGCTTCCCTTACAAGCATCTCAAGAGCGGCTTTTGAAGCCGAATAAAACGAATCGTACAAGATAGGAATATCTCCGCCCAGAGAACCTATAAGTATAATCCGACCGCCCCGTTCTTTCATAAAAGGTATCGCCGCTTGCATCGCTTTAAGCGCACCGAAGAAATTTACGTCGAAAAGATAGCGGTAATCGCTCTCTTTTGCGTATTCTATCGGCGCCGCCATAGAAAAACCCGCGCTGTATATCAACGCGTCAATCCCGTACTTTTTACCCGAAGAATGGATAGTATTCTCCAAATTACCGTCCGCCACGTCGGCAATGATGTTTTTGACGTTGCGGATTTTACAGGGTGTACGGGAAATATTGATGACGTTCCAGCCGCCGTCGATAATTTTTGCGCAGACGGCGCAGCCTATACCCGAACTTCCGCCCACAATTATTGCGGTCGATTTGTTTTTCATATAATTATATTGCGGAAAACGGCTTTAAATATTCAATCTTTATATCATTAAATTTTAGCCGAAAGCCAGGTCGAGTATCATCATTACGGCAAACCCGAACACGACGCCGATTGTAGCTTTTATCTTGCCTTCGGAAAAGGATTCCGGAATAAGCTCGGAACAAACCACTGCGATCATCGCGCCTGCGGAAAAAGACAGGGCCCAGGGCAGTATACCGCTTGCAAGAGTTACCGCAAGCGCCCCCGCAACGCCCGCAGCTATCTCCACGGCGCCCGACAGCTGGCCTATAAAAAACGACTTAAACCTGCTCACTCCGTTTGCACGCAAAGGGAAAGCGACGCACATACCCTCGGGAAAGTTCTGTATGCCTATCCCCACGGCAAGCATAATCGCCGCCACGGCTTCAACACTGTTACCGACGGCAAGCGCGCCAAAAGCGACGCCGACAGCAAGCCCTTCAGGGATATTATGTATAGTAACGGCGATACACATTACGGCGCAGCTTCGCTTCTTAGCGTTACCCGCAAAGAGATGAAGTTTGCCCGTTACGATATCCGTAAGTATAATGAGGAAACCGCCAAGCACGAATCCGCAAGTCAGAATAAAAAAGGAATTGTCGCCAACCATATCCGTAGCCGGCATAAGCAAGGAAAAAAAGGTTGAGGCAAGCATTATGCCTGCCGCACTGCTCATCATAAACGAAAAGGCGTTTTTGCCTACATTTTTACAAAATAAAACCAGCAGCGCACCCGCCGCCGTCAACGCCCAGGTAAACGTTGTGGCGATTAAAGCCTGCTGCCAGCCAGATAAATCATATAACCATTGCACAAGTCTTTCTCCAAGTAAATAACAGTTACTTCATCTTATGACAAAATGGTATATATTTGTTAAACCACGGCGCAACTGCAGTTGCGCCGTGGTTTATAAATTAATCAAACGATTTAATTTTCAAATTCTTATAAGTAGTGAATTTTATCGAGTATCCGTTGGTTTCAACCGGATCGCTTTCGTATATCAGTTCATAATCGGGATCGGCGTCGAGATCTTTAAAGAACGCGTCCGCTTCTCCCACTGCGTCCACCTTAGTTACAAGCACTTCACTGCAATATGGCAACAACGTTCTATACATCATCGCTCCGCCGATGACGAAAACCTTATCGGTTTCATACTTCCTTATTTGCTCAAAAAGTTCGGTCAAGGTTTTAACGATTATACAGTCGTCGCGTTCTTCACCCTCGGGATATAAGACTATATTTACCCTGTTTTTCAGAGGTCTACCTCCGGGGAACGACTTCAGCGTATTCGAGCCCATAACGACAACGTTGCCCGTGGTCGTTTCCCTGAAAAATTTCATATCGGCAGGAATCGAGAACATTAACCCGTTACTCTTTCCTATGCCCCATTCTCTGTCTGCGTGAAGAATAGCTTTCATCTTGCTCCGCCCTATTCCGCCACCGGAATATCGTATTTTTTTTCATTAAATTTATAATCTACAAGTTTGAAGCTGTCTACGGTAAAGTCGTAGAAGTTTGTTATATTTTTGTCGACTTCCAACTTAGGCGCGGCAAGCTTCGGCATAGAAATTATTTCTTTAACAATGGGAATATGCCTGTCGTAAATATGCGCGTCGGCGATAACGTGTATAAGTTCACCAGCTTTCAGCCCTGATACCTGCGCAAACATTATAAGGAGAACCGCGTACTGCACCACGTTCCAATTGTTTGCCGTTAACATATCGTTTGAACGCTGATTAAGTATTCCGTTGAGCGTATTTCCCGAAACGTTGAAAGTCATCGAGTAAGCGCACGGGTACAAATTCATCTCGTGCAGATCCGCAAAATTATAGATGTTCGTCATTATGCGGCGGCTCGCCTTATTATTTTTCAAATCGAAGAGAACCCTGTCAACCTGATCGAATTCGCCTTCCCTGTATTTGTGTTTAATTCCCAACTGGTAGCCGTACGCTTTTCCGATTGAACCGCTTTCATCCGCCCATTGGTCCCATATCTTCGAATGAAGGTCGTGAACGTTATTGCTCTTTTTCTGCCAAATCCATAAAAGCTCGTCTATGCAGGATTTTATATACGTGCGCCTGATAGTCAGAATTGGAAATTCTTCCTGTAAATTGTATCTGTTGACTATCCCGAATTTCTTAATAGTGTGCGCAGGGGTGCCGTCGCTCCATTTAGGACGCACGTTCAAATCCGTATCCCAAACCCCGTTTTCCAAAATATCACGCATATTTGCGATAAAAATGTCGTCCGCTCTGCTCAATTTCTTCTCCGTAATAATTTTTATTTTCAAAAAGCGTCTTTGCGCGTTTTGCTCCAACGCTTTGCTATAATTTTAAGCCTAACTTTTTGCGGCAGTAATCTGCATATGCAATTCAAAAATCTGTTAGCAAAACCCACTACATATTTGACCTTGCCCCTATTTGCTGCTTTCAGACTCTTTTGCACAACGTATTCGGGCGTTTTCGCGGCGATTCTGCCCCAAAGACCCTGAGTTTTGATATATTCTATTACGTCAGGTCTTGTATATATGGCCCCGGGAAGAATTGCTGTAACGCTTACTCCGCTTTTCTTCAATTCGGCATTCAGCGCTACGGAAAAATCGGTAAGCGCCCTTTTCGAAGCGGAATAGACCGCAAAATAGGGCATAGGCTGCAATCCCGAAACGCTGGATATGTTTATTATCTGCAACCGCTCTGCCCTGTGCCTTATCGCAAATTCGGCGAAACAGACCGCACCTTCGAAACAGGCGCGTATCTGAAATACTATTTTTTCAATACTATATTCTTCAAAAGGTTTCTGGATATCCGCGCCCGCCGCGTTAATTAGTCCGCAAAACGTAAAATTTTCCGCATAGGCGAAGAATTCATTTCGCGAATTATCGGAGCTTAAATCACAGGGATATATTTGTAAATTGACCGCGGGGTAATCCGCAGTCAACTCGGCTTGAAGCTCTTTCAGTTTACTTTCGCTACGGCCTGTCAGAAAAAGGTTTTTTCCGTCCTTTGCCAGCTGACGGCAAAACTCTTTACCAAGATATCCGGTTGCGCCAGTTACGAGTGTATAGGTCATTTTATTAGTGCCATAACGTAATCGTCCATTACGTAACCCTGACCAATATCGGTCGAAACGGACTGTATTATTTTGAATCCGCTGTGTTTATACACGTTTATTGCCTGCACGTTATCGCGCTTGACGGTGAGATACACCGGCCGCCGCAAACTGTTGAAAATTCTGGTCGCAATACCTTTCCCCTGTGCATAATCGAGGATATAAAGTTTTGACAGAAATACGCCTTCCTCGTATTGCGGATCGAAATTTTTTGCAGGACAATATGCAAAGAAACCGGCAGCTTCGCCATTCAGGTAAACAATTTTGTACTTATATCCCTTATCCCCGACGTTGCGACGCATCGCGTCGGGCGTCAAAAACAGGTTGAGCATATAGTCGACTTGTCCTTCGGGAACAGTTTCGTCGAACGTTTCGTGCATAACGCTATCGGCAATACCGCCAATTAAAAGAAAATCCCCGTCGGTTTCAGCAGTACATATTTTAACGTAACCGTTTTTGAGGATACGCAAAAACTCTCTGTCGGCAGGCGCCCATTCTTCGGCGTCAAGTTCGTCGCAGGCGATCCATTTATCTTCTTCGTGCTCTTTAACGACGTACTCAGACAGGGCGGTAGCACAGTATACGGATAAGACTACGGTGAAATCGGGATATTCATACTCGATAGTGTTGAGAAGATCGCCGACTTCGATTTCGAGGGATAATTCCTCAATACATTCCCGTTTAAGGGCGGTTTGAGGGGTTTCACCCTGCTCTATTTTACCGCCGACGAATTCAAACTTATGTACGACACTTTCAATGCCGTCCGCACGCCTCAAAGCAAGGACTTTTCCCTCTTTGATTATTGCCGCACCGACTACGTTAAAACGTGGTTTCATAGCTCTATTCTACCACCCGCAAACGGCTAAGTCAACCGCATTTCGAAATTGATTGAAACTATCAAAGGCGGCGCCGCAATCTTAACATTGCGGCGCCCCGACTTTTCAAAGCGTTTGATGAATGGTCCTCGATATCACGTCGTTCTGCTGTTCGCGCGTGAGTTTGTTGAAGTTTACGGCGTATCCTGATACCCTTATGGTCAATTGGGGATATTTTTCGGGATGAGCCTGCGCGTCAAGCAGCGTATCGCGATTGAATACGTTTACGTTCAGATGATGACCTCCGTCTCTTACGTAACCGTTGAGCATAGTTACAAGGTTGGTTATTCTCGACTCCCTCTCTTTGCCGAGAGATTCGGGCGTGATGGAGAAAGTATTAGAGATGCCGTCCCTCGCGTATTCGTAGGGTAGTTTTGCGACGGACTCGAGCGAGGCGAGCGCGCCGTTTGTATCTCTGCCGTGCATAGGGTTTGCTCCTGGAGCAAGCGGTTGTCCTGCGCGCCTTCCGTCGGGCGTATTCCCCGTATTTTTACCGTATACGACGTTACTCGTTATAGTCAAAATCGAGGTCGTAGGAACGCTTTCACGATACGTATAATGGCTCTTTATTTTTCCCATAAAAGTCTTTAACAGCCATACGGCGATATCGTCCGCCCTGTCGTCGTTGTTGCCGTATTTGGGAAAGTCTCCTTCGATCCGGTAATCTATAACTATGCCCTCTTCGTTGCGTACGGGATAAACTTTCGCATACTTGATAGCCGATAACGAGTCGGCGGCGCAGGATAGTCCTGCAATACCTGTAGCAAAAAATCTTCTGACGTCGGTGTCGTGCAAGGACATTTCAAGCGCTTCATAGCTATATTTGTCGTGCATATAGTGAATGAGATTCAGCGTGTTGACGTACAGCCCTGCAAGCCAATCCATCATCTGCACGTACTTTTCTTTGACTTCGTCATAGTCGAGCGGTCCGTTACCGAGAACGGGCTTGAATTCCGGCGAAACCTGTAACGCCAGCCCCGTACTTTTATCCTTGACAAGCTCGTCTTTGCCCCCGTTTATCGCATACAGGAGGCACTTCGCAAGATTTGCCCTCGCGCCGAAAAACTGCATATCTTTGCCTACGCGCATACAGCTAACGCAGCAGGCGATACAGTAATCGTCCCCCATTTCGGGGCGCATAAGGTCGTCGCTCTCATACTGTATGGCGGAAGTCTTAATGGAAAGATCCGCGCAAAAACGTTTAAAATTATCAGGCAGATTCTCTGACCATAGAACGGTGAGATTGGGTTCCGGTGCGGGACCGAGATTGTTCAGTGTATGAAGGATTCTGAACGACGTTTTCGTAACCAGCGTTCTGCCGTCCACGCCCATTCCGCCGATTGATTCCGTTACCCACGTAGGATCGCCTGAAAATAACTCGTTATATTCCTTTGTGCGCATAAACTTGATGATTCTAAGCTTCATAACGAAGTGGTCTACAAGTTCCTGCGCTTGCTCTTCCGTGATAAGCCCACGCTCTAAATCGCGCTGTATATAGACGTCGATAAAAGTGGAATTTCTGCCGATAGACATCGCCGCGCCGTTCTGATCCTTGACGGCGGCAAGGTAACCGAAATAAAGCGCTTGAATTGCCTGTTGCGCGTTTTCGGCGGGCTTGGAAACGTCGAGTCCGTAAATTTCCGCCAGCTCCTTTAAGGCTTTTAACGCCTTTATCTGTTCGCTCAATTCTTCACGGATTCTAATTAGATCTGGCGTCATAACGCCGTCGCGCAGAAGCTTGTCCCTCTCTTTCTGCTCTATAAGATAGTCTACGCCGTAGAGCGCTACGCGACGGTAATCCCCGACGATTCTTCCGCGCCCGTAAGTGTCGGGTAACCCAGTAAGAATGTGCGCTCTGCGCGCCCTGCGCATTTCGGGCGTATAGGCGTCGTAAACTCCGTCGTTGTGGGATTTACGGTATTTATTGAAAATATTTTTGACTTCGGCATCTATTTCGTACCCGTACATATTCAACGCCTGTTCAGCCATCTTGATGCCGCCGAAAGGCTGCAGTGCGCGTTTGAACGGTTTATCGGTCTGCAAGCCGACTATCTTTTCAAGGGCTTTGTCAATATAGCCTGCGGGATGAGAAGTAAGCGTGGAAACCGTCTTTGTATCCGCGTCGAGAACGCCGCCCGCCTGCCTTTCGGCGTCGGAAAGTTTTAAAATTTCGTTCCATAATTTTGTCGTCGCTTCCGTAGGCGGAGCAAGAAAGTCGCCGTTGCCTTCATAGGGCAAATAATTACACTGAATAAAATCCCTGACGTTTACTTCGCCGTTTTCGCTCCATTTGCCGGGTATGAACCCTTCCCAAGCTTTGTATTTCATTATATACCTCTTAATTATTTTTCCGTTATTTTTCAAGAATTAGTTTCGCGTTTTTAATTCTCTCTTCCGACGGAGGTTTTGTTCCCTTCAAGGAATAAGGAATGCCGAGCTTTTCATATTTGTTTTCGCCCATAGAATGATACGGCAACACCTCAACCTTTTTCACCGTCTTTAAAGTATTTATGAACTCTTTCAGTTTATATAGCAAAGAATCGTCGTCCGTGATGCCATCGACGAGCACGTGTCTTATCCATAGGTCGACGCCGCTATCAGATACGAATTCGGCAAAACTCAACGGACTTTTATTGGATTTCCCCGTAAGCTTTTTGTGTTCTTCGTCGATTATGTGCTTTATATCAAGCAAAACAAGGTCCGTTGATTTCAGCAGTTTTCTATGCCTATATAAATTATCCTTATCGTCCGAATCGAAAGTTATGCCTGTAGTGTCCAACGCGGTATGAATTCCGTTACTTTTCAGGATAGAAAACAGCTCCGTTACGAATTCTATCTGCATAAGCGGTTCGCCGCCCGAAACGGTTACACCTCCGCCCTTTTCAAAGTAGCTTTTATATTTCATAGCGTTTGCCGCAACTTCTTGCGGAGAAAATACTTTTCCGCAACCGAACTCCCAGGTATCAGGATTATGGCAATATCTGCATCTTAGCGGACAGCCCTGCATAAATACTACAAACCTTATCCCGGGTCCGTCTACGGTTCCGAAAGATTCAAATGAATGAATAAACCCCTGCAAATCCGCTCCTTATAAAAAAGGGCTATTTTTCAAAGAA
Organism: uncultured Clostridia bacterium; assembly: GCA_964385865.1. Taxonomy (GTDB): domain Bacteria; phylum Bacillota; class Clostridia; order Christensenellales; family Borkfalkiaceae; genus Coproplasma. The sequence continues at coordinate 24,384 of CAYLQK010000001.1, forward strand.
AAACAGCCCAGACGAACGACTTATCTCGCCGAACGACTTCCATACGGTATTTCCCGTTGATTCGCCAGTTGCCGCCCAGCCTTTCAATTGGATTTTCATTGTAACATAGATCTTTTTACTTGTCAATAAAAAACACAAAATATTGTATCAGTATTTTTATAACAATACCATATATTGTAAAAGCGCAGGTTGACTGCCGTTAACCTGCGCTTTATTTTTATTTTCCGAAAAATTCGCTGTAAATAGCTTTGATACATTTTTCGTAGTCTTCATTCTTTACGCCCACTACGATATTGATTTCGCTCGAACCCTGGTCAATCATCTTGATATTGATATTGGCGGCGGCGATTGCGTTAAAAAGCCGCGCCGACGTGCCGACCGAAGACGACATACCGTGTCCGACGGTAGCAATTAGGGCTATATTTTCAATAACTCTTATAATGTCAGGCTCAACGGCGTTTTTAATGCCTTCAAGAATATTGTTCAGTTTAAAGTTTTCAAGCGCGTCGCTCTCTATAACGAGCGACATTGTATCTATACCTGAAGGGATATGTTCAACAGGTATGCCCTCTTCTTCAATCACGGAAAGCACTTTTCTGACGAAGCCTATTTCCAAATTCATAAGGGACTTCTCGATAAATATAACCGTGAAATTCTTTTTCCCGGCGATCCCCGTAACGATATTTCCGCCGGGAACGTTTCTCGAGCTGGGAAGTATCGACGTGCCCTCGTCGTCGGGACGGAAGGTATTCTTGATTTGTATAGGAATATTGGCCTTGCGCACGGGGAAGATAGATTCGCTGTGCAAAACGTTCGCTCCCATATAGCTGAGCTCACGCAATTCCTTATAGGATAACGATTTTATGCGCTTGGGGCTGTCGACAAGTCGAGGATCGCAGGCAAGGAAACCCGATACGTCAGTCCAGTTTTCATAGAGCGAGGCGTTCAGCGCACGGGCTACGATTGCACCCGATATGTCGGATCCGCCGCGTGAGAAAGTCTTTATCTTCCCGTCCGGTCCCTTTCCGTAGAAACCGGGGAAAACTGCCCTTTCAACGCCCTCAACTGCCGCAGCTACGGCTTTATAGGACTTATCGCCGTCGAGCTGACCCTCTTCATCGAAAAATACGACGTCTTCGGCGTCTATAAATTTAGCGCCGAGAACTTCCGCCAAAATGCGGGCGGAAAGGTACTCGCCCCTCGACGCCGTGAAATCAGCGCTCTCCTCCTCGCATATACGCCTATAAGTCTCGTCAAGAACGGCGTCTATGTCAAAGTCGAGATTGAGTTCCCTGACGATGCCCTTGAATCTCGCCCTTATGGGCGCAAAAGCGTCGTCGCACGAACCGCTTGAAACCAGCGTTTCATAGCAAAAGTACAATAAGTCGGTTACCTTTACGTCTCCCGAATATCTCTTACCGGGTGCGGATACGACCACAAATCTGCGGTCTTTATCGCTGTCAAGTATTTTTTTTACATTGGAAATGACGTTGCCGTCCGCCATAGACGTTCCGCCGAATTTACAAACTTTTATTGCCATATATTCCGCCTGTAATGATTTATATTCCGTTTATCTGATTTTCTTTGCTTCGATATAATAGCGCTTTTCGTTGCCTTCGCCCATAGAGAAAGTCTTACGGGGGAGATTGCCGCCGGTAATTATAAGGCGGAAGAAATCGTCTTTGCCGATAGCGGGGAGCAGCACTCCTACGTAGCCCTGTCTTGTGAAAGCTTTGAGTTCCTCATTGCCGTGAATGTAATCTACTTCGCCGCCGTTTACGGCAATAAATTCGGCTATATATTTATCGAGCTCCCTTATGCCCTGCGGCACGTCGGAATCGAAAGATATCGGTACCGCCTCGCCGTTCGCCACAACGTACGCCGACCCACTGCCTTCTATTTTCAAACCTTTGATAAATTCAGCGGTTTTATCCGTCTTGACAAGGCGGTGTATGGGTTCGAATTTAAGCGCGGGATCGTATATATTTACAGCTTCGGCAAGCGCGAACCTCGCAGGGTGATTTTCAATCTCTTCCGCGGTGAGATTAGACTTGATTTTCTCCCAGCAGGTTTTTGCCGTAGCAAGCGAATGATTTCCGTCGCCCACGGCAAACAGCAGATTTTCCGCCGAGTTTCCGACAAGAGAATAAAAACTACGGACAACCTCCTGCGCGTTTTTAACGTAGGTACCCTTTACCCGTCCGCCGTCCATATTCAGTTCGAAATCGTAAACAACTTCGCCTGTTTTCACGCTTTTCAATACCGTATCGTCCTTATCGTTATATAACAGCATAACGTGAGGCAATTCTATAGGCGCGTTTTCACGGATTTTAACCCTCGGAGGAATGCGTTCGAGTATGGTCGCTTCGGTAGAACGGATGGGCGTCGTTGCGCCCGCTTCATAGGAATAATCTTCCAGATCCACCGAAAGCACGATTCCCTTACGCGTACCCGACAGCGCGGTAGTGCGCTCGACGAGGACGAATCCGCCCGTAACGGTTTTAAACACTCCCTTATCAAGGTATTCACGCATATTGTTATTGATTGCAGATATCCTTTGATCGGGGTTGTCTTTAAGATAAATTTCGGGGAAAATCAGTCTTAAAGTGCTGATTTTGTCCCCGACAAGTTTTTCTACGTTTTCCCAATATGCCTTATCGGAAGTAAACTGGTCGCAGGCGTTAACCGCCCACGTTGTCATATCCGAAGTTTCAGGCAGTAATATTTCGGGAATTTTTATAGTATTCATAAAGCAGATCCTAAATATTGATCATAAGTACGACTACGGCTGCAAGCACGAGCGCAAGGAATTTCAACAGGAAATTGTTTGTCAATAATTTCAATAAAAATTTACCGAAGTTTTTCATAATTTACCCTCCGCCGTAAGATCGGACCAATAATATTCGCTCAGCGCATTCTTTATATCGGACACGTCGGCATACTTCTTCTTTATGATTCCGTTTTTGATTATAGATATGATGCCAGTTTCCTCCGAAACTACGATTGCGGTAACGCTGGCTACGGTAGTTACGCCCAAAGCGGCGCGGTGTCTGCTGCCCATCTCCTTGGGGAGAGTCTCACTCTGCGCGAGCGGCAGGAAACATCCCGCGGCATAAAGCTTATTGCCTTCGATTACAAGCGCGCCGTCGTGTAAAGGCGCTTTCGGATAAAATACCGCTTCGATCATCTGCGAACTAATCTTGGCGTTGATGATAGTACCGCTCTCTATTATTCCTTCGGGAAGATTGTCGTTGGAAAGCACTATCAGCGCGCCTATATCGTTTTTGGACATATTCTGAACCGCGCGCACGACTTCGTCTATGATGAGTTCGACGCCGCTGTTCGTAACAGTCTCCATTCTGCTCTTTCTCACGCCCGAATCGAGAAGATTTCTCTTTATTTCGGTATGATACATAGTAAATACGAGCAACGCTATCATTGCAAGCACGAGGACAAGCAGCGAGGATTCTATATTATCCGAGAACACAAAAGCTATACCGCTCAGCAACGACATAAATACGATTATCGCTATGAACTTAGTAGCCTTATTGTATTTAAGCACTTTGAACATTAAGTAAAATAACGTATAAAACAAAATAAGCTGTATTATATAGGCAAATATGTTATCGGTGAAATTTGTAACGAACCGTTCTATATTTTGTTGTATTTGCGCCCAGCGAGCCATCTGATATTCTCCGAAAGTATTTCTCATTAATTATTATATAATTAAAACGAAAAAAAATAAAGCGTTTGACGCGCTTTATTTTTATTGTTGCCCAAAAAATATTGCATTGTTGACCTTTTGAAGCGCGCCGCGCGGAGATATAAGGCCGCTCTTTATTTCGGACAAGGCATTGTACACGAATGAAACGTATTTCTTTAAAGCGGCTTCGCCTATCGCGCGCGCCTGCTCGCGGTTTTTCTTGACGCCGTATTCCTTGATTTTCAAAAGCTTCGCCAATTCCTGATCTCCGCAGTCGGATTCCAGAACGGTGAGAAGGTTCCTGAAATATGAAAACATTCCCGCTAATATATAAGATTCATCTCCGGCTTTTCGGCATAACTCGGTCTGTATACGACAGAATTTATCATAATCTCTGCGCGATACGGCGTTGGTCATCTCGTACAAACGGTAGTCCGAATCCTTAAAAACCAGCTCTTCCGCCTCTTCGCGCGTGAGCTCGCCCGATACCTTATAATCTATGATTTTCTCTACTTCCAACGCCACTCTCGACATATTGCAGAGACAATATCTCGATATGGAAGTACAGATATCCACCGAAGCTATAATGTTTGCCTTTTTGAAGGTGAGATATATCCATTTCGCCACCGTCTCTTCGTCCGCCCTGTTACAGTCCACGTAAGTTATGCAATGCTTACGCTTTAAATCCACTCCCTTTTTGCTTTCCGAATTTACGATAATAAGAATTGCCGTTGACGGGAAGTTTTCAAAGGTCTTTTTTAGATAATTTTCGTATTCGGTATCGGAGGGGTGAAATTCCGAAACTTTAACTATTCGCTTTTCGGACATAAACGGAAAGCTTTCAAGCGCAGAAGTCAGCGCGGTCAAGCCTACGCCTTTAAGGGTCTCGCCGTCTAACGCGGTATAATTCAGCTCAGGCATCTGCAAAAATGCCGACTTGATCATTTTCTCGCCGTTCATACGGAAATATGCGTCGTCGCCTTCAAGCAGATAGACGTTCCTCGCACCCTCTTTTATATCGTTTTTAAGCTCTGTATATTTCATTTGTTAAAGTGTACCATATCCGTTCGAAAAAATCAAGCCGTTGCAACGGTTGTCCCGCCGCTGCCTCTTTAACGTAAAAAGCGGAAGCCGTGCGTTTCCGCTTTAAATTATTTAAAAATGGATATAAACTGTTTCAACGCGAACGGTAACGGCGTATTTTTGGGCAATGCTATACCTACGCCTCTGACGGGCAGGGAAGGAGAAGTTTTTACCTCGAACAGCTCCCCGCTTTCCAATTCTTCGATGCAATATTCGCGCGGAACACAGCCTACACCCATTCCCTTGATTGCGAGTTTTAACATCAAATCCCAGTTAGCGACTTCGATATCGGGGTAGAGCTCCAAGCCCAAAGTGCAGGTAAAATTCGAAAGGGCGCGGCGCGCTATCGTGTTCTCCTCTATCATAAGAAGCGGATATTCCTGAAGCCCCTTCAAGGGCAACACGGTATCACGCAGGTCTTTAAATTTTTCGCCTGCAACGAAAATATCGGAAAGATGGCTCACGGTCTTTAGAAATTTTACGTCTTTATCCTCTACAGGCAGATTGACGAACGCTATATCGCATTTCCCCTCTTTGAGCTGATTAAGCGTATCGGGCGAAGTCGACGAGATCAGCTCGAACCTTACCGCAGGATACTGACCGTTGAAAGCCGCTATTTTATCCGCCAATATATGTGAAAATATGGAATCGGTTGCACCTATCCTGATTGTGCCCGTCGGCGTGGATTTAAGTTCCGCAATGCTGTTTTCCGCGGATTCGATCAGCATAATAGCGTCTTCAATCTGCTGAAAGATGAGTTTTCCGCCCGCAGCCGACAGGTCCATACCTCTGTGCGTGCGGTTGAACAGCGTAACGCCGAGTTGATTTTCAAGCTGCTTTATCGATTGCGAAACTGCAGGTTGCGAAATGAACAGCTCCTGTGCCGCCCTTGTGAGACTGCCGCACTTGGCTACGGTGTAAAATACTTTGTATAATTCGAGATTGACCATATCTTCCCCCCTCTATTTTCCGACGCAGAATTTTTCGAATACTGTATTAATGATTTGTTCGTTGGCGGTTTCACCGGTAATTTCACCCAACGCGTCCCAGGCGTCTTTCAGGTCTATAGATAATATATCGGGCGTGTACGTTCGCTTATTGCTCATTGCGGAACGCAGCGCTTCGTCGGCGCGTAACAGCGCACAGTAATGCCGTCTTTCGATTATAAAGACCTTTTCAAGAGAGTACTCGCCTACCGACCTTTCGGCAAGCAAGCGCCTAAGTTCGTCAAGCCCTTCGCCCGTCTTGGCGGAAACGGTCGCGTCGTATTTTCCGTCTGCCTTATTTACGTCGCACTTGTTGAAAACCCTTATAATTTCGCCGCAGGCGCCATCCGTTTCAGCCTCGCCGTTTCCGTCCGTTACGGATAAGATAACGTCGGCGGAGCGGAGTACTTGTTTTGCGCGCTCTATACCTATACTTTCAACTTCGCCGGTGCTCTCGCGAATTCCAGCGGTATCTATGAGATTAAACTTCACGCCGTCTATTTCGATTGCGCCCTCTACCGCATCGCGCGTCGTCCCCGCTTCAGAGGATACTATCGCCTTATCGTAGCCGAGCAAAGCGTTTAAAAGTGAACTTTTGCCCGTGTTAGGTTTGCCGCAGATAGCAACCGTAACGCCGTCTTTTATTTTTTTTCCGCAGGAATAAGATTCCGCCAGACGGGTAAGTCTTTGCGACAAAACGGAAATTTCATCGGCGATGATTTCCGCATTCAGTCCCTCGAGATCCTCTTCGGGATAATCGATATCGGCGGCGATATGGGCGAGAATTTCTTTCAAAGTGCCTTGAATTTCACGAATTTCAGCCGTAAGCTTTTCGTTGTACAGCATTTTGCCCGCGCGGAGAGACGCAAGGCTTTCCGCATTTATCATATCTATCATTCCTTCCGCCGAAGACAGTGAAAGCTTGCCGTTGATAAATGCGCGCTTGGTGAATTCCCCCCTCTCCGCGGCACGTGCGCCGAAGGACAGCGTTCTTGCGAGTATGCCGCGCGCTATCTGTACTCCGCCGTGGCAATGAAATTCCACGACGTCCTCTCCCGTAAAAGATTTGGGAGCTTTAAAATATACGCACATTCCGTAATCCGTAAAGCCGTTGCCCGAAATTTCTCCCGTGTACATAAAGTTAGGAAGAAAATCCTCGACCGATGTTTTACCCGAAGGGCTGAACATCTGTGCCGCTATCGACAGCGCCCCCGCACCGCTTATTCTTATAACTGCTATACCGCCCGTTCCCGACGGCGTAGAAATCGCAGAAATACAGTCTTTCATTTTATCCCCTGCCGCAAACAGTATCTCTAATGAATGCGGTAATTTATAACTTTTACTTATATCTCAAATCTATTATAACATAGGCCGTTTTACGGCGCAATAAAAAAGGCGCAGATTTTTTTGCGCCTTTGAGTTTTTATATAATCAATTGTAATCGTCGAAAGGAGATGCGCCCGAGTTTCCCGATCCGTCTGACCCGCCGAGATCGCCGAAAGGGTCTTCGGGTGGCGAGCTACGCCCTGTCTGATTGTTGGGATTATCCGACTGCGTTCCGTTACCGTAACCGTCGTTATAGTTTCTGTTATAAGGATTTTGGTTATAGGGGTTCTGGTAGAAATTTTGTTGTTGCTGATACTGCTGATACATTTTTTCCCGCTCTCTTTTAACAAATTCTCTGTAATTGACCCCTCTGTTGTTGCGAACGATAAAGAAGAGAATGCCCTGAATGGGGAAAATTATGCTTGTAAGCGTGAAAAGCAGATATCTGCGGCAAGCGTAAGTTTGGAAAAAGCATAAAAACAGGAATACTTCAAGAAGCAGATATACCAGCTCAGCAACGCTCAAAATCAAGTCGAGATAGGTAAATATCCACGCCGCCCAATTGAGATTTGCAGGAAGATCTGGGGACAGCTGGTAACTTTCGTACGTAAGTCCCCACTTGTCGGTCTCCGTTACGACATAAACGTAATCGTTGACAAGATACGACGATACGAACAGCAAAATATAGCCTATTACCAGCACTAACTCGAAAATAGCGACGGCAAGACCTATCTTTTTGGCGTCTATATTATAGAACTTGTTTTTCTGTGCGCATACACCTATATAGTAAGTGTTGAAAAACGGGACAAACGCCATCCATCTATTTTTATATCCTTCACGCTTGGCAATGATAAACAGCGCTACGCCTTCGAAAATGAATACGATGGCGAAGCACAACGCGCCTATCAATAAACTCATCAATAGTCCGCCGCCGAATTTAGACACAGCCGAAGCGTATTGGAAAAAATCCATATTAACTCCCCAATTACATTATCGTATTTTATATTTTATTATTCGTAAATGTAAAAAATAAAAACACCGTGTGAAAAGATTGTTAAATCGTACCGCCGAAAAGTCCGAAACCGTAATCCACGCTTTCAAGCGTCAGACCGTGCGCGGGCATCGTCTTGCCTACCGCACCCCTGTCGCCCTCGGTCAGCGAACGTTCGATCTCCCCGTCTCCCAATCTGCCGGCGGCGTAATACAGCAGCGTCCCGACAAGCGTGCGCACCATATTATAGAGAAATCCGTTGCCGGTAACGTATACTTCCAAATCCGTACTGCCGCGGTACGATCGGGACCTCAATTCGATTGAATAAATCCGCCTTACCGTGGTTTTTACCTGCGACCCCGCCGCACAGTAAGCGGCGAAATCGTGTTCGCCCTCGAAGATATTGCAAGCCCTTTCAAGCCTTTGCATATCGATACCGAATTTTACCTGCGCCGAATATCTGTCCTTCATAGGATTACGACGTTCCGAGAGATATACGCGGTAACAATATGTTTTCCTCTTTGCACTCCTTGAAGCGTCGAATCCGTCGGGAGCCGCACAAGATTTTAACACGCTGATATCCTGCGGCAGACGGGGATTGAGCGCGTCGGCAAAGCGTTCGGGCGGAATTGTGGTCTGCGCGTCAAAATGGCAGACCTGCGCTGCCGCGTGAACGCCGCTGTCGGTTCTTCCGCTTGCAGTGATATTGACCCTGTAACCGAGGACTTCCTCAAGCGCGTCGGTCAGTTTTTCCTGAACGGTAACGGAATTATTTTGTATCTGCCAGCCGCCGTAAGCCGTGCCGTCATAGGATATAAGCAATACGTATCTCATCAGCTCAACCTTATATATTCGTAAATTTCGGGAAAAATCTGCGCGTCGTAAATATTCAGGAGAACGACGCCGGCAATCAGCGCCGCAAAGACGAGCGCGCAAATCAGATCGCGCCAGCCGAGTTTGAGTTTTTTATATTTCGTCCTGTTCTTTGACCCCGAATAACAGCGCGCGTCCATAGCGTCGCCGAGCTCCTCCGCGCGTCTGAATGCGCTGATCAGCAGGGGTATAAGTATAGGCACAATGGCTTTTATACGCTTGAATATGTTGCCGCTCTCGAAATCCGCGCCCCTCGCTTTCTGCGCCGATATAATGCGGTTGGTCTCATCTATCAGCGTGGGGATAAATCTCAGAGCAATCGACATTATCAATGCGAGCTCGTGTACGGGAAAGCGTATTAGTTTAAGCGGCTTTAAAAGGCTTTCGATGCCGTCGGTCAGTTCCACTGGCGTAGTCGTAAGGGTCAGTAACGCAGAACCCATAACGAGGAAAAACAGCCTGAAAACGAAAAATACGGTAAAAATTACGCCCTCAAGATAAATCTTTAAAATACCCCAATGCACGAGTAGGTTCTCTTCCGTTCCGCCGTGAAAGAACAGATTGAGTACGGCGGTAAAAATAAGCAGAAAGATTACCGCCTTTACGGAACGGAGAACACTGCCGAGCGGCACTCTTGCCGCAATTATAACGACAACGAGCACGAGAAAGCACGCAGCCATTCCGTAAAAATTTTTAGTGATAAACAGGGCGACGATATACGCTATCAACCCGAGCAATTTCACCCTCGGATCGGATTTGTGGACAAAAGATGACGACGGATAATACTGTCCGAAAGTTACGTCGTTAAGCATTGTTGCCACCTCCGTAAACTTCTGTTACTTTACGGGCAAAATCCATTGCGGTACAGTCGCTTTCTATTATTATCCGAGATTTTTTAAGTTCTGCGCTTATCTTGACGGTCAACGGGACGTCAAGACCCAAGGCCAACAATTCCTCATCGCGGGCGAACAATTTCGAAGGATAATCGCACATTACGACTTCACCTTCGGAGATAACCGCGGCTTTCGTACAGTTCTCCGCCACTTCGTCCATATCGTGGGATACTATAATGACCGTCTTACACCATTCCCGATGAAGTTTATGGAGAAGCTCCATTATTTCCTTTTTGCCGAGAGGATCGAGACCCGCCGCAGGTTCGTCAAGAATGAGTATCTGCGGTTTCGTTACTATAACGCCCGCGATCGCAACGCGTCTTTTTTGTCCCCCCGACAAATCGAACGGAGACTTGTCCTTGACCTCCTCATAGTCGAGGCCGACGATTTCTATGCTCTCCTTGACGGCAAGCTCAATCTCTTCGGGCTTGAGGTCTTTTTTGAAATTTTTCAGACCGAACGCAACGTCGGCGAACACCGTTTCGGCAAACAGCTGGTATTCGGGGTACTGAAAAACCATACCCACGTTCGAACGCAGAGCCTTAAAATCGGTTTTTTTATTAGCAAGGTCGAACCGTCCTACCGTTATCTTGGGCAATATTGGAGGCGTCTGACCCTTTTTCACTCTCTTTGCGCGGTATTTTTTCTCGGCTTGCGGAAGCTTTAATAATGCGTTAAGATGCTGAATCAGCGTTGATTTACCGCTGCCTGTATGACCGATAATACCGAAAAATTCGCCCTCATCCACGTGAAGATCTATACCTTTCAGCGCTTTCGTCGAGAAAGGGGATTTTTGGGAATAGGTAAACGTGAGATCTTTCACGTCTATATCCCATTCGTGCGTTGAATTTATTTCGGTATGCGAAACTTCCCGGGAACGCGCCGAAGTTATGCCTTTTTCCGCGAAGTTTCGTATGATTTCGGAGGCAAGTTCTTCCGCGTGCAGAACGTTCTTCACGCTCATACCCGAACCGTTCAGTATATTTATAATTTCGGTGATTCGGGGAAGACAGAGATTGTAGGTTTCAAGTTTGTCTCCGCTTTCGAAAATCTCTTCGGGAGTGCCCATAAGCACAATTTCCCCGCGGTTCATAACAATCGTACGGTCGGCAAGTAGCGCTTCTTCCATAAAGTGCGTAATAAGAATGACCGTCATTCCCTCTTCCCTGTTGAGTCTGCGCACAACGTCGATTACCTCGCGCCTGCCCTTGGGGTCGAGCATTGCCGTAGATTCGTCCAGAACGAGGATTTCGGGCTTCATCGCGAGGACGCCGGCAACCGCTATGCGCTGTTTCTGCCCGCCCGAAAGGCGCGTTGGCGTGGAACGTCTGTATTTTTCCATTCCTACCGCTTTGAGCGCCCACTCTATTCTTTCGCCTATCTCTTCGCGCGCAACGCCTATATTTTCGGGACCGAAAGCGACGTCGTCCTCGACTATCGAAGCTACCATTTGGTTATCGGGGTTCTGAAATACGATGCCCGCTCGCTTTCTTATCTCCAGAGAATTTTTACCTTCGGCGACGTTTAAGCCAAGCACCGTTATCTTGCCCGAATCGGCTTCTAAAAGTCCGTTGATAAGCCTTGCCAACGTCGATTTACCGCTGCCGTTATGGCCGATTACCGAGAGAAACTCTCCTCGCCTTACGGAAAGGGTTACGCCGTTTACCGCATATACTCCCTCCGAGCCGGGGTAAGAAAATTTAACGTTTTCAAACTCTATTACGTTGTCGGTCACAATCTCTTCCGCCATTGAGTTCCTCAATATGTCCCGATTTTTCTGATTTTGTAAATTATACCATTAAAAAAAATTTTTAACAACAAATTGCGCATACGATAATGCGATAAGCGGATAAAATTTTTTTTCACAAAGATTTTCTCAAACAGTTTTTTATCTTTTTTGTATTAAATTAAAAAATATATTTATAAGGTGTATTGACAATTTTTATGTTTTGAAGTATAATTAGTTGAGTGCAAAAGTTTGCATATTCTGTAACTTATTAAAAATTAAATTCGGAGGTTTTTTGATGAAAAAATTGACTATCGACGGTAATACCGCCGCGAGCCACGTTGCGTATGCCT
>CAYLQK010000002.1:0-33081 GCA_964385865.1 uncultured Clostridia bacterium
CAAGGACGGCTACACAATCGGCAAAAAATAAAGCGCTAACCGCGCCCTGATATATAAGGTAAGGTATGAAAAATTTAACATCGGAATCATTAAGAAATCTTTATCTGAAATTTTTTGAAAGCAAGGGGCACGCAATCATCCCCTCGGCGTCGCTCATTCCCGAAAACGACCCCACGGTTCTCTTCACGACGGCCGGAATGCACCCGCTCGTTCCCTATCTCCTGGGTGAAAGACACCCCGCCGGGACGAGACTCACCGACGTTCAGAAATGCGTCCGCACGGGCGATATCGACGAGGTCGGCGACAGCTCGCACTGCACCTTTTTCGAGATGCTCGGCAATTGGTCGCTCGGCGACTATTTCAAGGACGAGATGATACCCTGGTCGTTCGAGTTCCTTACGTCTCCCGAATACCTCGGCATTCCCGTGGAGGATATTGCTATAACCTGTTTTGCCGGCGACGACGACTGCCCCAAGGACGCGGAGAGCGCCAGACTCTGGGAAAAGTGCGGAATTCTTCCCGAAAATATCTATTTTCTCCCTAAATCGGGCAACTGGTGGGGCCCTGCGGGAACTACTGGTCCCTGCGGTCCCGACACCGAAATGCACATAATCCGCAACCACGCCGAGGCGGACAAGCTCGGCGCGTACGAGTTCGACAACGCGCCTTCGGGCACGTTCCTTGAAATCTGGAACGACGTGTTTATGCAGTACAACAAGACCGCCGACGGCAGTTACGAGCCTCTCAAACAGAAAAACGTCGATACGGGTATGGGACTGGAGAGAACGCTCTGCATTCTCAACGGCAAGACCAGCGTGTATGAGACGGATATCTTCGAGGGCGCTATCGGCGAGATAGAGCGGCTCACCGCCCACACGTACGGCGAAAGCGAAGAAGTAACCAAGGCTTTCCGCGTAGTTTTAGACCACGTCCGCACGGCTACGTTTATGCTCGGAGACGTCAAGGGAATAGTTCCGTCCAATACCGATCAGGGCTATATATTAAGGCGGATAATCCGCCGCGCCGTCCGCTTCGGCAGAAATATAGGGCTTCCCCGGGGCGCGCTCACAAGCGTTTCCAAAAAATTAGTCGAAAAGTACGCCGAAGTCTATCCGGAACTCGTCGCCAACTCCTCCAAGATATATGAGGAACTCGACAAGGAGGAGACGAAGTTCTCCAAGACCCTCCATCAGGGCATACGCGAGTTCGAAAAGATAGCGGCGGCTCTCAGCGCAGGCGGCGCGATAGACGGCGTTACGGCGTTCCATCTGTACGACACCTACGGCTTCCCCGTGGAGATAACCTGCGAGATGGCGCGCGAAAAGGGACTTCAAGTGGACGTAAAGGGCTACGAGGCGGCTTTTGCCGAGCATCAGGAGAAATCGCGCGCGGGTTCCGAGCAGAAATTCGCCTGCGGTCTTGCCGACCACAAGGAAGAGACGACAAGGCTGCACACGGCGACGCATCTTCTGCACGCCGCGCTCAAGATAGTTTGCTCGCCCGACATAGCGCAGAGGGGCAGCAACATTACCGAAGAAAGGCTGCGTTTCGACTTCAACTTCCCGCGCAAACTCACGCCCGAAGAAGTGGCTGAGGTGGAAAAGCTCGTCAACGAGCAGATACGCGGCAACGTACCCGTCGTTATGAAGGAAATGACGCTTGACGAGGCGAAGGCGGAGGGCTTTACGGGGCTTTTCGAGAGCAAGTACGGCGAGAGGGTCAAGACCTACTCGATAGGCGAATTTTCCAAGGAGATCTGCGGCGGACCGCACGCGGCCAATACGGGAGAGCTGGGCGAGTTCAAAATCGTAAAGCAGGAAAACGTATCCGCAGGCGTAAAGAGGATAAAGGCGGTTCTCGTAAACAAATAATACCCGAAAAGGCGGCCCGTCCGCCTTTTAACTTATTTAAAGGCGAAATCAACAACAAAACGCGCGTTTCGGACGATTTCAAAATTATTTAAAATTTATAAAAAACTTTGAAAACGCAATATAAAACGGCTTGACAGAAATTTTATAAAATAATAAAATAGGTTTACGTTAAAGATAAGTTTAAATGTTTCTTATAGAAATACATAGAAGGAGCGAACAATGAAAACCTATATGGCAAAAGCCGAGACAGTTGAAAGAAAGTGGTACGTTGTCGACGCCGCAGGGGTTCCCCTCGGCAGGCTTGCATCTAAGGTGGCTGCCATACTTCGCGGCAAAAACAAACCCACGTTCACGCCCAACGTTGACACGGGCGATTTCGTGATAGTTTTAAACAGCGATAAAGTAGTCCTTACCGGCAAGAAGCTCGACGATAAGTTTTACAGATATCACACCGGTTATATCGGCGGCTTGAAGGAAATATCCTATAAGAAGATGCTTGCCGAAAAGAGCGATCTTGCAGTATACGAGGCTGTAAAGGGTATGCTTCCCAAAAATTCTCTCGGAAGGGATATGATCAAGAAGCTCAGGGTATACAAGGGTGCGGAACACAACCACGCGGCACAGAAGCCCGAAGAGCTGAAATTATTTTAAGGTAAGAGGTAGAGGTTAATATGGCAAAGGCTAATTTAAAGAAAAAGCTTCAATTCTGGGGAACAGGAAGAAGAAAGAAGGCAATCGCCCGCGTTCGTCTTATTCCCGCAGGTTCGGGCGTTATTCAGATAAACGACAGGGCGTTTGAGGATTATTTCCCCCAGTCCGTTTTGCAGTACGTTGTAAAGCAGCCCCTTACCCTTCTCGGCGTCGAGGCAAAGTACGACGTAATCGTAAACGTATACGGCGGCGGCTATACCGGCCAGGCGAACGCCATCCGTCTCGGAATTGCCCGCGCCCTTCTTCAGGCGGAAGAGGGTTGCCGTCCGGCGCTCAAAAAGGAAGGTTACCTTACCCGCGACCCGAGAGTCAAGGAAAGAAAGAAGTACGGCTTGAAGAAAGCCCGTCGCGCACCGCAGTTCTCAAAGAGATAAAAATCAAAACACCCTTTCGGGTGTTTTATTTTTTATCAAAAATATCGCGGCTTCCGCATTGGGCGGTTTTGCCGAGTTATTCAACAGCTTATCGGTTAATGTCTTTAAAAAATTACATAAGCGTTGTTTGTCATAATTTTTTGTGATTTTTCTTGCGCTGTATTAAATATTATGTTATACTTGACTAAGCCGAAAGGCAAATTTTAAAAGGTAGGTATCATATGGCTAAAAAGAAAAGAAAACCGCAGCTCGGGCTGATTTTGTCGCTCGTGGCGATAGTTTTGGGCATTGTCGCCGTATTTATGCTGCTCGCTCCTGCGGCGGTAGCGGAGACGCTGGGGCAGAAGACGTCGTACAGCGGAGCAAATCTCGCATTCGGTTATACCTATAATACCGACGCTATTTTGGGCGCTGTCGAGGTCAAAGTATTCAACGCTTCCGCAAATATCCTGACGTACATACTCGTGCTCGTCGGAATAATTTTCGCGTTACTCGCGCTTTTGGGCAAACTCGGCAAAATCGCGCCTTTCATCGCGTTCGTTGCGTTCCTGCTCGCGGGCATATTCTTCTTCTGCACGGTGGCGTTCTGTTCGCCCTATACTTCGCTTACAGGCGACGCAAAGGCTGACGAGGTCAAACAGGCAAAGGAGGCTCTGTCCCTCGGCGCGGGCGCAATCGCGGGCGGCGTTATGTCCATACTCGCGGCGGTAAGCGCGGTCGGTTCGGCGCTTCTCGCTAAAAAATAATAACCCATACAAAAACCGCGCTTCGTCGAAGCGCGGTTTTATATTTTACAAAAAAAGTAAAAATTTTTCAATTTGATATTGATTTTTCCGAATGAATGTATTATAATAATCAAGGTACGGTGGAACAGTCCTGCCGTAGACTATAAAAATTGGGGGATATTAAATGAAAAACGTTATTGTAGGACAATCCGGCGGACCTACATCTGTAATCAACTCAAGCCTTCTCGGCGTATTCAAGACAGCAAAGGACAGGGGTGCGGATATCGTTTACGGTATGGTTCACGGCATCAAGGGTCTTTTAGACAGGGACGTCGTCGACCTCTCGACCCGTCTCAAAACTACGCTCGATATGGACCTTTTAAAGAGAACGCCTTCCTCGTTCCTCGGTTCGTGCCGTTACAAACTGCCCGATATCGAAGGCAATGAAGATACTTACGATAAAATTTTCGCCATTTTGAAGGAACTCGATATTTACGCGTTCTTCTACATCGGCGGCAACGATTCGATGGATACCATAAAGAAACTCACGGACTACGGCTTGAAAGTAGGCAGCTCCATCCGTTTCGTGGGCGTTCCCAAGACGATAGACAACGACCTCGCCATAACCGACCACACTCCCGGCTACGGCAGCGCGGCTAAATACATAGCTGCAACCACGAAGGAAATTATCCGCGACGGTCTCGTATACGACTATCCCGTAGTTTCGGTCATCGAAGTAATGGGCCGTAACGCGGGCTGGCTCACCGCGGCGACCGCGCTTGCAAAGGGCGAGGACTGCGAGGGCGTTGACCAAATCTATCTGCCCGAGAGAATATTCGACGTAGATAAATTCGTCGAGAGCGTGGGCGAACTTCTCAAAGAGGAGCGTTCCGTGGTAATAGCCGTCTCCGAGGGCGTAAAGGTGGCCGACGGCAGATACGTCTGCGAACTTTCCGACCACGTGGACTACGTCGACGCGTTCGGACATAAACAGCTGGCGGGAACGGCGCGTTTCCTTGCGGGTAAGGTTGCCGAAAAATACGGCGTAAAGACGAGGGCTATCGAACTTTCGTCCCTGCAGCGTTGCGCGGCGCACATTCAGGCGAGAATCGACGTAACCGAAGCGTTCAACTGCGGCGGTGCGGCGGTCAAAGCGGCGTTCGAGGGCAAGAGCGGACAGGTTATCACCTTGAAGCGCGTTTCCGACGATCCGTATATGTGCATAACCGAAGAGGCTGACGTTCACCTCATCGCAAACGTGGAAAAGAAGGTTCCTCTCGAATGGATAACCGAGGACGGAACCAACGTAAAGCCCGAGCTTGTACACTATATCTACCCGCTTATCCAGGCTGAAATCACGCCGCTGTGGGTTGACGGACTTCCCCGCCATATCAGGCTTCATACGAAATCCACTATAAAATAAGATATAAATTTATACGGTCCGCGGCGTGTAGCCGCGGACCTTTAATTTTTTGAGGCGCGCAGCCGGTTTGAAATTCTTTCGTGCCGTTCAAGCACGCCCACCATAACGTTTTGCTGTCTGAATTCTTCGCTCGGACGGGGCTCGGACTTTTCCGCTCTTGCGGCAGGTCCGGCTTTTTCTTCCGCAACGTCGGCGTTCCGGGCGCCGTTTTGCGTGCCCGAAAGGGAAGAAAGTCCCTGCAAAGCCTTCAGAATATTCAAAAGCGCAAATTTTTCCGTAATAAAAACCCTCCTTTTCTCAAATTTTCGTTAAAATCCAGCTTAAATTTATTGCTTAAACTTTCGGTTTGGTATATAATTGTTAGTGCTTATTAAGTAAAACTCAAATTTTAAGTTCTAACCTCGTTTGGAGTTGAATATGCGTAAAACTTTTACTAAAATCATATGCTTCACAGCCGCGGCGGTCCTTTCGCTCGGCGTTGCGCTCGTTTCGGCGTGCAGCAATTACAATACCAAGCCCTTATCCGACACCCCGTCGGCGGACGCGGCCGTTTCATCCAACGGCGGTTTTGCGGTTGAAAAAGGCGATTACGTTTACTTTATCAACGGGAAAGAGTCCAACACGGCGGACAATACGTTCGGTAACGTAGTCAAGGGCGCGATTATGCGCATCTCCAAGTCCGACCTTGCGGCGCGCAATTATTCGAACGTCGATACCGTCGTGCCTCTCGTAACCTACTCGGGCAACAGTAACGCGGGTATATTCATTTACGGCGACACTATCTATTATTCGACGCCCTCAACCGAAAAGAACAGCGACGGTGAAGTACAGTATTCCTATCTCGCGTTCAAGAGCACCAAGCTCGACGGTACGGGCACGATGAAGGATTATTACGTACAGTACTCCAACAACGCGGTGGAATACCGCTATGTAGAAGTGGACGGCACCGTTTATCTCGTATACGTGGCGACAAGCGAAAACCTCTACGGGACAAGCTATACCAATATACATTCCGTCAATACCTCGACGGGCGAGAACACGTTGCTCGCTTACAACGTTTCAGACGTAATTTTCGACGGCGCGGACCTTACCAATCCCAGAATATACTACACTATGAACGTAACCGATTTTGCGACCGGCACAACGTTCTCGAATTACAACCAGATCTATACCGTAACCGCTGACACGACGACGTCGCCCAAGGATTACGACATATCCTCGATCGTGGACGACTACGATCCCGACGAAGACCCCCTGTACGTCAACTGCGGCACGCTCGTATTCGACGGAATAGGCAAGGTTGAGGGAATGACCGACAGCATCACGATATTCAACGGCGACGATGCGGATAAAGTGGACAGAAGCGCGTATACCTATACCCTTTCCTCATATGAAAACGGAACGCTCTTCTATACCCGTACCAGCACCCAAAACAGCTCGGCAATGCTCTTCTCGGCGGCTGAAAGCGAAATTTTATCTACGGGTTGGAACCCCGTTCTCGGCAACCCCGACTACAACGACTGTCTCATAACGGACGTGTCGGCAGTGGCTAATTATACCTATCTGTTCGACGGGGACGAGATTGAATCGATACTTATCGCCGACAGCACGGGTCTTATGAAGGCAACCGTAACCGACGGCAAGATAGCGACCGATACGGATAACGAAAACAAGTTCTATCTCACATCCGACGGCCAGGCGACCGTACTCTTCACGGCTCGGCACAACGGTCTTAACTATATATATTATTCGTTGACGGGCGGCAACGGCTACACCGTTTACAGAATTTGCTATGACGGAACATATACCGACTACAACGGACTTTCCGTTGAGGATGACGTTACGGAGTACACTTCCGTGAGAATACTCGACCTCGATTCCTCCAGCGACTGGTATTTGCCCGAAATGGTAGAGGGTCAGATACTCTTTCCCACACAGACGGAGAATATGACGAGTTACGTGTATATAATGGCGTGCGACCTCAACAAGGACGGCAAGGTTATGACCAACGCCCAAATAGACGCGCTCAACGATATGTACGAAAGCGTCAGCGAAAAAATCGGTGAAACCGACGAGGACGTTTACGAAAATCTTACCGACGCGCTCACATACGCGTTCTTCACGGGCGACAGCTCGTATATCGGTGAACTTGTAGACGCGTACGTCGCCGAAGGCTATGACGAGGAATATATTTGGTCAAAGGAATCAATCGCCAAGTATCAGGAATTTATAGAAGCGACCGCGGACGGAGAGTGGGGCGAGTTCTCTGCAACCGTCAAGGTTAACGGCGTAGAAGTGGCGGCGAATAAGCGCGATTATTACTACTCGCTGCTCGGCAAAATGAACGACGCCGACGCCGAAGCTTACGACGAACTGCTCAAAACGACCTATCTGCAGGCATATCCCGAACAGGACGGCGGCTGGTTTGCAAATCTCTCTACGGGCGCAAAGGTGGGTTTTGTTATAGGCGTCTGCGCGGGCGGTCTCGTAATAATTGCCGCTGCGGTACTCGTAGCGATTATCGTAGTACGCAAGCGCAGGGAAAAACTCCCCGAGTACGATAAACAGCATATCAAGGTCGATACGACGGACGACAAGGATATCGACGTCTATTCCGACGACGAGGACGAATCCGACGAATCCGACGAATCCGACGGACCCGACGGCGGAGAAGACGGCGAATAATCCGGCAATATCCAAAAACAAAATTTTGCCCCCCTTCCGCATAAGCGGAAGGGGGGTTGCCCATATTATAGAGGCGCCCGACCGGGTTCTTAGCCGCGGGGCTTCGTCAAAAACAGATGATACCGGACGCGCGAAGGGAGTTAAGATACGGAGCAGCGGCGCATAAGAGCGAAAGAATTTAAGATTAGCCCGAAAAATTCAAAATTTGCAGTAAATTATTTATAAAATCAGTTTACAAACGCAACAAATATTAATATAATGTTACCACAAAATAACCGCGATAAAAATTTTTATGGCATATGACGGATTTGCCGCATACGCTGTTATAAACGGGGAAAACGGGAGAAACTTTTTATGGTCAGATACGTAAAATGTCCGAGATGTGAACTCAACTATATAGATCCGGAAAAACAGGAATACTGCGACGTATGCGTCGCGGAACTTAAGGGCAACAGATTGCAATTTGCCGATCTCGACGACGAGGATTACGAGGCGCTTGAGAACGACGCGGAACAGTCTGAAATCTGCCCGATCTGCGGCATAAATAAGATCCGTTACGGCGAAAAAATGTGCGAAGCCTGCAAGAAGGAGAGCGAATACGAAGAGGAAGAGGAAGTCGATATCGAAAAAGACGAGGAATGGAAAAACTACCTCGACGACGAAGACGACGGCGACCTTACCGTAGACGACGAAACGTTGCAGGAAGAGCTTGACGCGGAACTCGAGGAAGAGGTGGAGGAAGAAACCGACGAAGACGATTTCTTCGACGAAGCGGATTCCATCTCCGGCCTTGAGGACGGAGAGTTCGACGATAACGACGAAGACGACGATGACGATGACGACGAAGACGACGAAGAAGAAGACGACGATGACGATTTTTAACGTATAGAGATATGCGCCCCTGCAGTTCGCAGGGGCGCATATTTTTGGCAAAAGCAGGCAAAAATAATCATATGATTAAAGCCAATACCACAATTAAATCCATTAAAGATATGGTCAGAAGTTTTTACAGCAAACCCGTAACCGTCAAACTCAACCTCGGCAGAAACAAATACGTAACGTTTCCCGCCACATTAAACGGAATTTACCCCTCGCTGTTTACCGTCAGCCCCGACGACAAAAATTTTCTCGGTAAAACGTCCTATTCCTACTCGGAAATACTCTGCGGCAGGGTGAAGATAGAGGAGAGAGGGGCGGAATAGTCGGTTTGAGGAATATCCGACAGCCCGACGGCATATTATACCTTGTATAAGACGACGTACGAGGGAGGGTCAATATGTCTTTATCAACGCAGTATTCAACGGGCACATACACAAGGCGGCTTGCGGTAATAAATTCGCAATCCATTGTTGAAATCAGATTTTCCGGCCAGGATATCGGCGAGGTAGTCGCGGTTTATCCGCAGGTCTCTTTATCATCCTGCGAGGTCGCTTCCGGCAGGGTCAATTACGGCGGACGGCTCGTCTGTACCGTGGTGTACGTCGACGAAAGCGGCAAGCTCTGCCGAGTGCAGAAGGGCGCGGAGTTCACGCATTATTCCGACGACGAACGCCTTGCCCCCGCGCACCGCAGTCTGTGCCGTCTGAGCTGCGAACGCGCACAGATCAAGCGCGAAGGTTCGGCTTATCTCGTCGCCGTAGTTATCGGAGCGGAAATCTCGGTGTTCGCCACCGCCGAACGAAGCCGACTGACGTCCGCCGACGGCGCCGTCGTCAGGTCTGAAACGGCCGTTACCTATTCAGCCGTAACCTTTTCGGGCGAAAGCGAAGTCGAGGACGACTTCGACTGCGTTGCCGAAGACGTGCTCATCCCCGCCGCCGAGGTGCTCGTTCTCGACAGTAACTGCCGTTCGGGCGCGGTCGAGATAAGCGGCGAGATATATCTTTCGCTGCTTGCGGTGCGCGGCGCACAGCCGGTCAGTCTTGACAGGATAATTCCGTTCAAATCCGAAATCGCGTGCGGGGACGCGCTGTTACAGAGAAAGGCGGTATGCCGCGCAGAGATAAAGGACGTCAGCGTAACCGCGCGCGTCAACGAGGAAAAGGGCAAGTGCGACGTCGAAATCATCGCGCAGCTCGGCTTCTCGGGACTGTATTTCGAGGAGGAGGAAACCACGCTTTTGACGGACGCTTTTTCCGTCGGCAACAGGCTTGAACTGACCTTTGCGGAGGAGACGGCGGCCCCCTGTACGGACATCAGAGTCTATTCCGAAAGAATAAGCGGTCTCTGTTCGACAAAGTCCAGGCTGGATTACACCTGCGCTTTCCTTGCGGCGGCTCTGCCTAGGGCTGAATTTGCCCGTACGGGCGACGGCATAGAGGGCAGCGTTTCGGCGACGCTTCTCTACGAACAGGGCGGCGAGATACGCTCGACGGAAATAAATCTTCCGTTCTCAGTGTCCTTGAACGGACTAAGCGGCGGTTGCCCGAATATCAGCGTCGCCGTCTGCGGGCTAAATTTAAGACAGCGCTCCGAGGGCGAGTGCGAGGCGGAAGCCGTATTGAAGATAGCGGCGGCGGATTGTGCGGAAAGCGCCGTAAGATATCTTGCCGACGCCGCCGAGGGCGAACGCTTGACGGTGAACGACAGCGCGATAAGCGTCTACATACCTGCCGCCGGCGACAGTCTGTGGGACACGGCGAAAAAACTCTTGAGGTCGCCCGAAGATATTCAGGCGACGAACCCCGAACTCAATTTCCCGCTCACGGGTAAAGAGCGCATTCTGATATTCAGACCGAGAACCTCATAAGACGGCGCCGCCGCTTGTTCTGCAAGCGGCGGCGTATTAATTTAATTAAAAATTATTGAAAAACACGGCGCTATGTGTTATAATAACCCTATGAGTACCGTACGCATAAAAGCCTACGCAAAATTAAACCTCACGTTGCACGTTACGGGCGTTAACGGAGGCTTTCATATGCTTGACAGTATAGTAACTACCGTCGACCTCTATGACCTGGTAGTTGTGAAAAAGAGAAAAGACAAGCTGGTTTCCGTGATGATGACGGGGCTTGACAGCGACCGCATAGATTTTTGCGACAACAACGCAAAAAAGGCCGCCGAAGCCTTCGTAGCCCGCTATGATACCTGCGGCGCGGATATCACCGTTTACAGAAATATCCCGACCGGGCTGGGTATGGGCTCTTCGTCGGCGGACGCGGCGGGCGTAATCAACGGACTTGCCTCCCTATACCGCGTCAACGATCCCATAGGCATAAAAATGATAGCCGACGGCGTGGGCAGCGATACGCGATATATGCTGTCAGGCGGCTATGCCAGACTGTTCGGACGCGGCGACGAGGTGAAGCCCGTCGAAAGCAAACTTAAACTGAATTTTCTCCTGCTTGCGCCTAAGGGCAGGGTGAATACGGCGGAATGTTTCAAGTCCTTTGACCGGCTCGGCACGATTGGCGGCGACAGCGAACTTGCCGAACGCGCGCTCGCGGACGGCGACAGACAAGCGCTTGCAAAGTGCGTGCACAACTCGCTTACGGCTCCTGCCGAAGCCCTTTGCCCCGACGTGCGCACGGCCGTTGAAGAGCTTTCCGCTTTCGACCCTATGGCGGTAGGGATGACGGGCTCGGGCAGCGGAGTGTTCGCCCTGTTCGAAAACCCCGAATTTTGCACCTACGCGAAGAGCCGATATGCAGGGAAATTCAGACCCTATATCTTAAAAACACGATTATAAGAGGATTTATATGGCAGAAGAAAGATTGATAGACGACGACAAGGACAGAAAGTACAAAATAATCAAAAACGCGGACGGCGAGGACGAGCTGGTCATTGACGATTCCTCCGGGGACGGAGACGACGGGCAGGATATCCCCGCATTCGATATCCCCGACTATGCGGGCGACGACGAGGAAGCGGCGATTCTCACGCCCGAACAGTTCGCCGAGCGCGAGCGTATCCGTCTTGAAGAGGAACGCGCGAGGAGCGAAAGGATTGCATATCTTTTAAAGACGGGCAACGAAAAGCTTGCGGAAGGAGATTTCGAATCGGCGTTATACGCGGCGAACCGGGCGGAGGAGCTTGACGGCGGGAACGGCGGCGTGTTCAGCCTCAAACTGCTTGCCGTAACGCGCAATTTCAGCGACTACACGTCGCTCGACGACTGTCTCAACGCCGCGGAAGGCGTGCGCGAGTACGCCGACGTGGAGCAGAAGTTAAATCTGAAGACGCTGTCGTCGTCGCTTAAAGCCCGCATATCCGAACTCAAAGCGCAGGCGGAAGAGTTATATGACAATATAAAAAAGGGCAAGGAGGAGCGGAGACCTTATTTCGAGCAGAAGAGAAAGCGCGCCTCAAAGGCGTTCACCGTCTCGGTGCTGCCGTTTATCGTCTTTCTTGTGCTTGCCATCTCGTTCTGTACGGTTATGTTCTCCAACGAATACGGCACGTATCTCGTTCTGACTATCGTATTTGCGGCGCTGACTCTGCTCTCGTTTGCGGTATTGCTGTTTACGGGGCACAGGCTTTGGGAAGCTATGCGCAACGTCAGGCTGAACGAGAGGGATTCGGCGACCCAACTCGGCAGGGAATACCTCGCCGTAAAGAGAGAGAAGGAAAGCCTTGAACGCATTTATTCTTCCTTCGGCGGCTGATTATGATCTATCTTGACAACGCGTCCACGACGCCTCTCGACGGCTGCGTTCTCGACGCTATGCTTCCCTTTTTAAGGGAGAACTTCGGCAACCCCTCGTCCCAGCACGGGGCGGGCAGGATAGCCGCCAACGCCGTTCTGCGCTCGCGCGATAAAATAGCCTCGGTTTTCGGCTGTAAAGCGGAGGAGGTGTTCTTCGTCTCGGGCGGAACCGAGGCGGGCAACTGGGCGTTAAAGGGCGCCTGCGCCGAAGGCCGTTCGCGCGGCAGACATATCGTCGTTTCTTCTATAGAACACCCTGCGCTGATAGAGAGCGCGAGGGATATGCTCAAGCTGGGGTACGATGTTACGTTTATCGACCCGGACGAAAGCGGCGCGGTAGACCCGCTGTCGGTCGAACGGGCGCTCAGGGACGACACAGTATTCTGCGCGGTAATGGCGGCAAATAACGAAACGGGTGTTATACAGCCCGTAGAGCAGATCGGGGAAATTTGCAGGCGGCGCGGCGTGTTTTATTACTGCGACTGCGTGCAGACGGCAGGGGTTCTGCCCTTTCCTAAAGACTACTGCGACGCTTTCGGCATATCCGCCCATAAATTTTACGGACCGAAGGGCTTCGGCGCAATGTATATCCGCGGCGGCGCAAGTATTTCACGCCTCATATCCGGCGGCAAGCAGGAACGCGGTCTGCGCGGCGGCACGACTAATACCGCGGCGGCGGTCGGCTGTGCGGTCGCTTTGGAGAACGCCGTGCGCGAAAGCGAAAAGAATAATAAAAAAATAGCGTATCTGCGCGATAGATTTGTAGAGCGCGTGCTCGGCGAAATCGACGGCGCGCATCTGAACGGAGATACGGCCGCGCGCCTGCCTGCGAATGCGAACGTCTCGTTCGACGGCTGCGACGGCGAAAATATACTGTTCCTTCTTGATCTGCGCGGCATATGCGTTTCAACGGGTTCGGCGTGTTCCGCGGGCGCGGTAACCCCCTCGCACGTGCTTACGGCAATGGGACTGACCGACGGGCGCGCAAAGTCCGCCGTGCGCTTTACTTTCGGCAAATACAACACCGAAGAGGAAGCGGACGTTACCGTCGCCGCCCTGAAAGAGGCGGTAAACAGTATAAGAAAATCAGGTAAATAAATCCTCCGACGGATAAAAAATAATTTATAAACGTATGCCGCCGACGCGCAAATGCGCGTCGGCGGCAATTAATGGCTGTTTTCTTAACGGCGACAAAGATATTAAATTACCAATAAATTTGTTAATTTGTGAGATTTTGTCAAATTTTGTTTGGGTCAAAAAATTTTAAAAAACCCAAAAAATTTTTTTTATTTATTTTACTTTTTTCTCCTTTTTTATATAATTGTAAATGTAGACGATGATTTGCGTTTACAAATTACTTAGCTCATCATTTTCCCCCTTATCATATAGAGGCGGCGCGGACTTCGGTTTGCGTCGTTTCTGTTTTTTTGCACATTTACATTATCCTGCATATAAGGCACGCGACGGCGGTCGAAAGAAATGTGCCGGCGAGCACGCATAGTATCGGCACGGCAAGTTTTTTTACTTTCAAGCCCGCAAAGTACACTGCGGAAATGTAGAACACCGTCTCCGACGACCCGAAACAGACGCACGCGCACCTCGCTATGTAACTGTCCGCGCCGTACCCGTCGATGATTGCGTTGAGGTAGGCAAGCGAACCGCTCCCCGAAAAGGGTTTTATGAGTACGAGCTTCGTCAGCTCCCCGGGTATGCCCAACGCCGCAAACGCGGGCGAAAGCGCGCGGGTCAGCATATCGGCGAGCCCTGAATTATCAAACAGCGCGCACATCATAAACACGGCGGCAAGGCAGGGCAACAGCGATACCGTAAATTTAAACGCCTCTTTAATACCGTCGGTGAAACAGTCGTAAACGTTCACCTTTTTTACCGCGGCGAAGAGGAACACGGCGATAAATATCACGGGAATTATCAGCGACATTTGCTTTTCCTCACTCTTCGCGCCGCCCTGTGCGCCAACAAATAAAGCGTTACGGCGGAAAGGGTGGAAATCGCCGTACATATCAGCGACGGTAAAAATATATCCGACGGAGCTACGCTTCCCGCGGCCGCCCTCAGCGCTATCACCGTCGTGGGCAGTATCTGTATAGAGGTGGCGTTTATCACGAACAGCAATTTCTGGGCGAACGTGTTGTTTTCCCTTTCAAGCTCCGCAATCGCCTTGACGGCGTAGGGAGTAGCCGCGCCGCCCAGTCCCAGCAGATTGCAGGAAACGTTCATAGCGAGGTTCTCGTTGGCGGCGTCGTTTTCCGTCCTGAAAACGCGCCTTGACAGCGGTTTAAGCAGTTTCGCCGCGCCGCGCGACAGTCCCGATTTTTCCGCAAGCGCCGACAGCCCCATCCACACCGCGTAGATACAAAACAGGGTCAGCGCCATCTTCGCCGCGCTCTCCGCGCCGCCTAAAAGCGAAGAGAGCAGCTTGTCCGGCGAAAGTATGGTTATCGCCACCATAGACGCAATAAAAATCACCGTAAAAATAACGTTCATAAACTATTTTTATGAACGGCTTTTTTGTTATATGCGCCCAGTAATTATTTACATTCCCGACAAAAAGTGGTATAATGCCTTTTAAAGAGAGGAACTATCGCTATGGCTGAAAAGTTTTACATCACAACCGCAATTACTTATACGTCGGGTAAGCCGCATATCGGCAATACCTATGAGATAATACTGACCGACGCGATCGCGCGTTTTAAGCGTATACAGGGCTATGACGTGTTCTTTATGACCGGCACGGACGAACACGGCTTGAAAGTCGAGCAGAAGGCTGCGGAAAAGGGTATCACGCCCAAACAGTTCGTCGACGGCATAGTGGACGTTATCAAGGGCATATGGTCCCAAATGAACGTATCGTACGACAAATTCATCCGCACTACGGACGACTATCACGAACGCGGCGTGCAGAAGATTTTCAAGAAATTCTACGATCAGGGCGACATCTACAAGGGCGCCTACGAGGGACTGTACTGTACGCCTTGCGAAAGTTTTTGGTCTGAAAGCCAGCTCGTCGACGGCAAATGCCCCGACTGCGGCAGGGAAGTGAAGCCCGCGCGCGAAGAGGCGTATTTCTTCAGAATGGGCAAATATGCCGACCGCCTCGTAAAATATATCGTAACCCATCCCCGCTTTATTCAGCCCGTATCGCGCAAGAACGAGATGATGAACAACTTCTTGCTAGCAGACGAGTTCATCGGCAAGAGCGACGAGGAGCTGTTGGCGGCGTGCGAGGACGGAACGCTTAAAACCAAGCTGCAGGACCTTTGCGTGTCGCGTTCGACTTTTAAGTGGGGCATACCCGTGGACTTCGACGAAAGACACGTCGTCTACGTTTGGCTTGACGCGCTTTCCAACTATATCACGGGCATAGGATACGATACCGAGTCGCCTTCGGAGAGTTATAATAAGTTTTGGCCCGCAAACGTACACGTCATCGGCAAGGATATAATCCGTTTCCATACGATATACTGGCCCATATTCCTTATGGCTTTGGGCGAACCTATGCCCGACTGCGTGTTCGGACACCCGTGGCTGTTGCAGGGCGGCGACAAGATGTCGAAATCCAAGGGCAACGTGCTCTACGCCGACGACCTTGCAAAAGTTTTCGGCGTGGACGCTGTTAGGTATTTCGTGCTTCACGAAATGCCCTTCGCCGACGACGGGGTGATCACCTGGGAGCTTATGTGCGAGAGAATCAATTCCGACCTCGCGAACACTCTGGGCAACTTAGTCAAGCGCACCGTCTCTATGACCAACCGATATCTCGGCGGCGTGGCGAAACGTACGGGCGCCGAGGGCGAACCCGACGATAACTTCAAGGAAGTAATTTCGGGCACTTATCTCAAAGTTGCGGCAAAGATGGACGAATTCAAGATAGCCGACGCGCTCGATATCCTGTGGACGCTGTTCCGCCGTGCAAACAAGTATATAGACGAAACCTGCCCCTGGCTTATCGCCAAGGAAGAGGATAAAAAGGACAGGCTTTCGGAAGTTCTCTACAATCTGTTAAGCGCGATAAATACGGGCGCAAACCTCTTAAAACCCTTTATGCCGTCGACCGCGGATAAAATTCTTGCGGAAATCGGCGCCGCCCAATGCGGCATCGGGGAAGCGGAAGAGGTTACTTCGTACAGCGTAACCGCTCAGCCGCAGACGCTGTTTGCGAGGATAAAGTTCGAGGACATAAAACCCGTCATTTCGGAGATAGAGGAAGCGCAGCGCGCCGAAGCCGCGTTGGAAAGCGGCGTTCAGGAGCCTCAACGCCCCCAAATTACCATCGACGACTTTGCGAAAGTGGAGATGCGCGTGGGTACGGTCGTCGCGTGCGAGGCCGTCAAAAAGAGCAAGCTGCTCCACGAAACCGTAAGGGTGGGGGATAGGACTCTTTCGATACTCTCGGGCATTGCCAAGCACTATACTCCCGAGGAGATGATAGGCAAGAAGGTTATAGTCGTAACTAATCTTCCTCCGCGCGAAATGAAAGGCATTATGAGCGAGGGAATGATAGTCTGCGCCGAATCATCCGACGGCACGCTGTCCATAGTCTCGCCCGAAAAGGATATCCCCGACGGGAGTCTGCTTTCGTGAGATTCATAGACGTACATTGCCATATTAACGCCGGGGACTACGGCGACGTCGACTGCCTGCTACGCAAAATCAGGGCGGCCGGCGTGGAAAAGATAATTTCCGTCGGCTTCGATCTGCAATCGACGGAATACTGTATGCGCCTTTCGGAAAGGTACGAGGGCGTGTACTTTACGGCAGGCTTTCATCCGACCGAGCTCAAAAAATACCGCGAGGGAGACCTCGACAAAATAGCCGCGTTTGCCGAACACGGCAAGTGCGTGGCGATAGGCGAAATAGGTTTGGATTATCACTACCCTGACACGGATAAGCCGTTGCAATGGGAAATTTTCCGAAGACAGATACTGCTTGCGGAAAAGGCGGGGCTTCCGGTACAGATACATTCGCGCGACTGCGCGGAGGATATGCTTGCAACGCTTAAAGAATACCTTCCGCATCTCGGCAACGGCTCTATGCTGCACTGCTATTCGCATTCCGCCGAGCTTGCCGCGGAGTTTGAAAAACTCGGTCTGTATTTTTCGTTCGGAGGGACGAGCACCTGGTCGGGCAGTAAAAAGGCGAAGCGTACCATATCCGCTCTGCCGCTCGGGCGCATTATGACCGAGACGGACAGCCCGTATCTTCCGCCGAAGTCGAAGTACGGCACGTTCCCCAACACCCCCGAAAGCATACCCGAAATCGCCTCGAATATGGCGGAGATAAAAGGCATACCGACGGAAGCGCTTGCCGAAGCCGTCTGGACCAACGCGCACGCCTTCTTTAAAAAATTGAATTAAAGAGGGGCGCCGCGCGTAATATACGCGCGGCGCCTTTTACTCGGAAGTCCGCGCCGGAGCGCGGACTTCCTCTTCCTTAGTGCATAAACGGGTTTTAAATCCGTTTACAATCTTAGTTTATCCTGTTATAATTATATTATACTATAAAAAACGTGTCTAAAATATGGAAAAAGATATCAAAACGGTGCTTGCCGAATGCGGTTTCAGCTTTAAAAAGCAATTGGGCCAGAACTTCATAACGGACGAAAATCTGCTCTCCTCGATAGTTTCTCTTTCGGGCGTCGGGGAGGGCGATACCGTTGTTGAAATAGGCTGCGGCGCAGGCACCCTCACGCGCGCTTTGGCGGAGCGGGTCGGAAAGGTCGTCGGTTTCGAAATCGACAGATCTCTCGAACCCGTGCTCGCGCGCACCCTTTCGGGGTTTGAAAACGTTCAGATAAACTTTTGCGACTTTTTAAAGGTGGATATGCCCGAATTCGAAAGAAAGACGGGCGAATACTTCGTTGTCGCCAATCTGCCCTATTACGTTACGACCCCGCTCATAATGCAGCTCGTCGAAAAATCCGAAAAGTGTTCGGGACTGTCGGTAATGGTACAGGAAGAGGTGGCGCTCAGGCTCTGCGCAAGGGCGGCGACGCCCGATTACGGCGCCATAACGGCTATGATAGCGCTGCGCGCCGAGTGCGAAATCGTAAAGCGGGTGCCGCGCACGCTGTTCTATCCGAGACCAAACGTTGACAGCGCCGTAGTCAAGATGACTTTCGGCAGAGGAATAGCGGTTAAGGACAAGGCGGTATACAAAAAAGTCGTGCACGCCGCATTCTCCTCGCGCAGAAAGACGCTTGAAAATAATCTTGTCAACTGCTTCAAACTCACCCGCGCCGAGGCTCAGGCGATACTTGCCGACTGCAATATAGATTTAAAGGCTCGCGGCGAAACCCTTTCGCCCGAACAGTTTGCCTCTCTTGCGGATAAATTATCCCAATGATTAATCCGCGCGGAGCTTAAATTAAGCTCCGCGCGGATTTTTTCGCCGTTTTCAACGCCGACGCGCCATACTGAATTCCGCCACGGCATTGTCCTTTAGGGCTTTTTCATAAATCGCCATAAAACCGCAAAAAAACGTTTTTCAAGGCGGCTATCATTATATGAATCGGCTTAAAAAATTGTTCTACATTTCTTTCCCGGCGCATACTCTATTGTAGACTGAAAAAATCGGAGGAGATTATGGAGGACATTATGAACGAAGAATTGGATTACGCCGAAATGCTTGAAATACCCGTAAATACGGTCAACGTAGTGAAGAAAAAGAGCATTTTCAAACGCCGCAAACAGCAGCCGCAGCCTACCGTGCCGCAGGAGGACTTAAAGGACAGGGTAGTCGAAAGCGTGAACGAGCGGGTCGGCGCCTACGTATATTCGGAGGACCTTTCCGATCCTCCCAAACCCGTCAAAAATGAAGCCGCGCCGACCGGGCAAAAGGACAGGGCGAGCATCGTTCTCCTGACCGAGGCGATAGCGATAGGCGTAATAGCCGTTACTATCTTCCTTACCAATCTGTTTTTACCCAACACCGTCATCAACACGTTCCTTTCGACGTTCACCGGCACGTCCGCCGAGGAACCCGCTTACACTGAATTCACGCTCTCGCCTGTAGTCAGCGACTTGTCGGGCGCCGAAGTTTCAATGACCGACAGCGGCGTACTCTATTTCACCGCCGAGGGCAGCGTATACCCCGTCTGCGCAGGAACCGTCTCCAAAATTTACGAGGACAGCGGCGTTTATACGGTCGAAATAGCCCACACTTCAACTTTCACCAGCGTCATTACTGGTCTGACTAACGTGTATTCCGCAGTGGGAACGTCCGTGGCGTCCAATATCCCTGTTGGTTACAGCGACGGCAGTGCGGAAGTCAGGGTTTCTATGTACGACGACGGCTCGCTTTTAAGCTGTTACACTCTCGCAGGCGAAGTCCCCGTCTGGAAATCGTGAAATTCACATATCATCCGCTGTTCATAGTTATAGGTATTCTATCTGCGATATTCGGCGGCTTACCCGTATTCATAATATACGCATTGACCGCGCTCCTGCACGAGTGCGGTCATATTTTTTGCGCTTCCCGTCTGGGCTTTCGTTGCGAGAGAATAAGCCTGATGCCGTACGGCGCCTCCGCGACCTGCGATACGGAGGGAATTTCGCGCAGGGACGAAATTAAACTCGCCCTCGCAGGTCCCGCCGTCAACGCGCTCATATGCATAGCGACGGCGGGGCTATGGTGGTTCTTCCCCGTAACTTACGCCTATACCGACGCGGTATTCAACGCAAGCGCGGTTATGCTCGCCGTCAATCTCCTGCCCGCGTATCCGCTGGACGGCGGCAAGGTCGCGCGCTGCTTTTTCGGCCTGTTTCTGCCCGTCAAGGCGGTTAAAATCGCTCTGCGCGTTCTCAGTCTCCTGCTTGCCGCAACGTTCGTACTCGCGTTTTTTTTGGTTCTGAAAAATCTTTCGCTGCTGACCTTTGCGGCGTTTCTGTTCTGCTCCGCGTTCGAGCGCGAAATTCCCCTTTCCCGTATAAATTTCGCGGCGAAAAAGCCGAAGCGGGGCAAGGAGGTGAAACACGTTCTGCTCAACGCCGATTCCACGTACAGGGACGCCCTCAGATACGCGGACGGAAGCAAGTATCTTATCTTCCAGTTCTACGGCGACGGTATACTCGACGAGATAACCGAGGACGAACTATATACCCAGCTGCAGGAGCACAGTATCTACGATAAAATATTATAACGGGCGCGGCGTACCGAATTTCGGCGCGCCGCGCTTTCTCAAATATCTTTGCGGGAACGGAGAAGGGCGGTACGTTAACAGGTTTATAACGCCCCGCCCGCGTCAATACTTAACAGTATGAAAAACACGGCAGTATGGCAGAACAATGCAAAAAAATACCCTCGCCTTTCGGGGGACGTCCGCTGCGATATCGCAGTCGTGGGCGGCGGAATAGCGGGGTATCTTGCGGCATATTACCTTTCCGAATCGGGCTATAACGTAACCCTTATCGAAGCGGACAGGCTGTTTTCGGGCGCCACGGGCAGAACCACGGCAAAAATTACCGCCAATCAGGGCAAAGTATACGCCGAACTTACCGACCGCTACGGCAAAGAAGTAGCTAAGCTGTACTATAAATCCCAGACCGAGGCAATGCGCGGCTATGCGGAGCTTGTCAATAAATACGGTATAGACTGCGATTTTAAAGTGGTGGATAGCTATATCTTTTCCCACGGCGGCGCAAGAATGCTGAACAGAACCTGCAAGATACTCAAAGAGGCGGGGGCGGACTGCGAAATGACCGATTCCGCACCGCCGTTCGGCGCGGTCTGCGCATTGAAGACGGGCGGACAGTATCTGTTCGATCCGCTTAAATTTTTGTCAGCACTGCCCGTCGGGTTCGGGATATTCGAAAATACCCGCGCCGTAGACGTCGACGCGGGAAACAGGCTCATAATAACCGACAACGGCAACGTACGGGCGGAAAAGATAGTGATCGCCACGCACTTCCCCGTCATAAACTCGCACGGCGCGTATTATCTCAAACTCAGGCAGTCGACTTCCTATACGCTCGCGTTCGGTGAAAGCGTCGCGGACGCAATGTATCTCGACGAGCAAGAGGACGGGCTCTCC
Source organism: uncultured Clostridia bacterium (assembly GCA_964385865.1). Classification (GTDB taxonomy): domain Bacteria; phylum Bacillota; class Clostridia; order Christensenellales; family Borkfalkiaceae; genus Coproplasma. The sequence goes on from CAYLQK010000002.1 coordinate 21,484, forward strand.
CTGCGCCCCTATGCGGAGGGCACGATTCTCGGCGGCTGCGACCACCGTACGGGCAGAATGGACGATTCCGGGCGCTATGAGCGGCTTAAGGACGCGGCGGCAAAGATTTCGGGCTTGGGCAAACCCACGCACTTTTGGTCCGCAGAGGACGTGATGACGTTCGACGGTATGCCGATGGCGGGGCGGTACGCCGATAACCTTTCCGATATCTTTGTTATCACCGGCTTCAATAAGTGGGGTATGACGAACGCGCTCATATGCGCAAAGGTGATTTGCGACCTTATCTGCGGCAATAAAAATCCGTACGCTGAAATTTTTTCGCCGCAGCGGCACGTTAAAAAGAATTTAGGCGCGTTCCTGTCGAACGTCGTAACCAACTCCAAGGAAATTTTTCTCGGATATTTCCGCATAACTTCCAAAACCGCGCGCGATATTCCCGTCGGGTGCGGCAAGATAGTCAAATTCAACGGCAAAAAGCGCGCCGTGTACCGCGACGAAAATGACAACCTGTACGTGATAGGCAGTATGTGTCCGCATATGCACGGCGAATTGAAATGGAACGCCGATACAAAGTCGTGGGACTGTCCCTGCCACGGCTCGCGGTTCGATATCCGCGGCAAAACCCTCTCCGGGCCCTCTACCAAGTGCTGTAAATTCGACGAGGGTAAAATATAACGTTATTTTAGTTGCAATCACGGGAAATGGCGCGGAGAGCTCAATTTAAGCCCTCCGCGCCGCAATTTCCCGATATTCCGCTTTTCCCGGCAAATAGTCGGTTGCAGTAAAGTACCGCGGAACGATAGCGCAGTGGAACGCTATAAAAAAGGGGACGGATTGGCGTTCGTATACCGACGGGTTTACCGTGCAATGCGTTGACGGCGTTTTGGATACGGACGGAAATATAGTTTTATAAAGTGTAAAAACGGGCGGCGCTTTGTGAACTCTTTCACAAAGCGCCGCTTTTACATTGTTTGTATTATTGATTGAAAAATCGGGCGCACGGCAAGTTCTGCCGCCTTGACGGTCGGTATGCGCGCGCCGTTTATAAGTTTTCCAGCACGTCGGTCATATCGTATCTGCCCGCAGGTTTTCCGGCAACCCATTTCGCCGCCCTGATTGCGCCCGCCGCGAACACCTTTTTAGAGCGCACCGAGTGGGAAAGGGTTATGACCTCGTCCTCGCCGGCAAATAAAACGTCGTGTTCGCCCACGATAGTCCCGCCGCGCACCGCGTGTATGCCTATTTCGTTGCCGCGTTTGCCAACGGCGCCCTCTCTTCCGTACAAGTAGGGTTTGCCGCCGTCAAAGGCTGCGTTCACGCTGTCCGCCAGCATAAGCGCGGTCCCCGAGGGAGCGTCCTTTTTAAGATTGTGGTGCTTTTCTATTATCTCGATATCGAAATTCCCGCCCAGCGCTTCCGCCGCCTGCCGCACGAGCTTTACGAGCAGATTGACGCCCAAAGAGAAGTTCGCGGTGCGGAATACCGCGATTTTTTCCGAACACTTCTCTATGAATTCCAAATCCTCGGCGCTGTAACCCGTCGTCGCGAGTACGGCGGGCACGCCGCGGCTCACCGCCCATTCGAGTTCGCTGCGTACTATCGAAGGGGAGGAGAAGTCTATAATTACGTCCACGCTCTCTTTTACGCCGCTGAATGAGGAATATACGGGTACGTTGCAGCCTTCGGGGGCTTTTATATCGACCCCGCAAACCACCTGCGCCTGATCATCGTCCTTCAAAAGCCCTACGATATTCGCGCCCATATGTCCGCCGATACCGCATACCAATACTTTTATCATACCGTCTCCAACCCCGCGTTTTTAATCGCCTGCAAAAGCTTCGCCTTGTTGCACTCTTCGAGTTCGGTGAGGGGTGAACGGGGGACGCCCGCGTCAAACCCTATCATATTGTAAGCCGCCTTGACGGGGATGGGGTTCACCTCTAAAAAGCAAGCGTCTTCGAACGGCAGAAGGAAGTCCTGAACTTCGTTCGCCTCTTTCAGCTTGTTTTCGGAGACGAGCGTATACATTTTTTTCAAAAGTTTGGGCGCTATGTTCGAGGCTACCGAAATCAGCCCTGCGCCGCCGATCGCCAGCATAGGCAGGTTCAGGAAATCCTCGCCCGAATACAGATCCATCTTTCCGCGGATGCGCCGCATAGTCTCGCAGACCTGCGCCATATTGCCGCTCGCCTCCTTTATGCCCGCCATATTGGGTATGTATGAAAGTTTTTCAGCCGTTTCCGGCAGAATATTTACGGCGGTGCGGGAGGGGACGTTGTACGCAATGACGGGAACGCTCACCGCGTCGCAAATGGCTTTATAGTACTCGTAAAGCCCATTCTGCGTGCACTTGTTGTAGTAGGGCGTAACCGCGAGAACGCCGTCCGCACCCAGTTTTTCCGCCTGCACCGAAGCCGCGACCGCCTTTGCCGTATCGTTGCTGCCCGTACCGACTATGACCTTGATACGCCCGCCTACTTTTTTAACGGCGTAGCGGATTACCTGTTCCTTTTCGTCCGCGGTCATAGTGGCGGGCTCGCCTGTGGTACCCAAAACGACTACCGCGTCGGTACCGCCCTCGATTTGGTACTCGATCATTTTTCCGAACTCTTCAAGGTTGACGCCGCTTTCGTTAAAGGGCGTAATCATCGCCGTGGCAATTCCGTTGAAAAAACCTATCATATAAAATCCTCTCCGCGCGGCGGCGCTTTTTATAAGCGCCGCCGCGCGCAATATTATTTACTCTATTTTAATCTTAAACTTCGGTAAAAGTGCCGCTCAGCCGAAATAACCTTTCGCCGCAAGCAGTTCGGCAAGCAGTACCGCGCCCCCCGCCGCGCCGCGCAGCGTGTTGTGCGAGAAACCTATAAACTTATAATCGAACAGGTTATCCTCTCTCAGCCTTCCCGCGCAGATTGCCATACCGCGCTCGCAATACCTGTCAAGCTTGGGCTGGGGACGGTTGTCCTCCTCGAAGTAGTGAATGAACAGTTCGGGAGCGGAGGGAAGTTTTAAAGCCTGAGGCTCTCCCGAAAATTCCGCCCACGCCTTCAAAATATCTTCCTTAGAGGGCTTGTTTTCGAACGAGACGAAGCAAGCCGCCGTGTGTCCGTCGGAGACGGGCACCCTCAGGCACTGCGCCGTAATGGCGGGAGCCGCGGCGGGAACTATCTTCCCGTTTTTCACCTCGCCCCATATCTTCAACGGCTCTTTCTCGCTCTTTTCTTCCTCGCCGCCGATAAAGGGGATAACGTTGTCTATAATTTCGGGCATAGTTTCGAACGTCTTTCCCGCGCCCGATATCGCCTGGTAGGTGGTAACCGCCGCGCACTTTATCCCGTATTTTCTTAAAGGGTGAAGCAGGGGGACGTAGGACTGAAGCGAGCAATTGCTCTTCACGGCGATAAATCCGCGCTTCGTGCCCAGCCGTTTTCTCTGCGCGGATATAACTTCGAGATGCTCCGCGTTCACTTCCGGGATAATCATCGGCACGTCGTCGGTAAAGCGGTGCGCCGAGTTGTTCGACACTATCGGACATTCCAGCTTCGCGTAAGCGTATTCCAGCTCGCGAATCTCGTCTTTTTTCATATTGACCGCGCAGAAGCAGAAATCGGCCTGCGCCGCTATCTTTTCCTTATCCGCCGTCGCGTCCAACACGGTCATATCCGCAAATTTTTCGGGCATACCGTCGCCCATATGCCAACGCTTTACCGCGTCGCGGTACTTCTTGCCTGCCGAAGAGGCGGAAGCCGCAAGACAGACCACGTTGAACCAGGGATGATCTTTGAGCAGCAGCATAAATCTCTGCCCGACCATTCCCGTAGCGCCTATAATGCCTACGTTATATTTTTTCATAGCAAACTCCTTTGAAGCCGAATAGATATTTTTGAACGGGTTAAAAGACGAAAAGACTAAAACCTGAAAATAAAAGGGCAGTACGCCGTACTGTCCTTGATGTCGGAAGCAATTAGCGCAACACGTAACGTGCCAGTCGCAAGGGTATTGACCCGTGCGCCCGACGCGGGGTAAGGGGAAGCCGCATCTCGGCGGGGGTGCCCTTTTGCCGCGGCGTGAAAACGGAATTCCCTTCAACTCCTTTTCCGCGGTTACTTATGCCCGTCCGCTCCTCTAATTCTCAACGCTATAATAGCATATGCCTCAAAAAATGTAAAGAAAATTTGCCGTCTTTTTTTACGATAGTAAAAATTACGGGTGTGCGGCGCAAAACAGTTGAATTATTTTCAAGTATATGATATTATAATTGTAAGTTCGGTGAGATTCGGGCTTACAATTTATTTTTTTAAAGGTTAAACTATGGCACCTGACGTCAAAAGCCTTGAAGGCAACGAAATCGCCGACGACTATACGAGAAAAGCTTCCACCCAGGGCAGATGGGCGGAAACGTGGCAGACCGTAAAAGCCTGCTTCGGCAAACTCGTACTTATCAATTTGTTCGTTCTAATATCTTTTCTGCCCGGCATTGCGGTAATGTTTTTCAGAACGTACTGGATAACGGCTATGGGGATGCAGTATCCCTTCAACGCAAGTATGCCCTACCCCGTATATCCCGGCACCCAGGGACTTGAAGAACAGATTTATTTCACGGCGGATATTCTGTTCTATTCGATGCTTATCGTTGCGGGCATAATCGCGTCGATAGGAATTTCCGGCGCCGCATATTCCGTCAAAAAACTCATCAATACCCAGGGTGAATTCACGTTAAGGGGCTTTTTCCACGGTATCAGGGTGTGCTATTTCAATACGGTACTGCCCATAACTGTGTTTATGGCGTTCCTCTTCGCAACGGTCATCGTCGGCGACTGGAAAGACCTCGTTATCGCGCGCGGCGCGTCGTCGGCGGGTCCCGTTACGGCGTACGTATTCATCATAATCGCGACAATCTTTGTGGGTCTGTACTGCGCCTGGCTGCTCGCGGTGGGCGTAAGCTACAGGGTGAAATTTACCCAACTCGTCAAAAACTCGTTCGTGCTTATGATAGGCAGCCCCATACAAACGCTGTTTATGGCAGCGTTCGCGCTCTTGCCCGTCTGGCTGTATCTTATCGGCACCGCCTCAAGTTTCATTAAAATCATATCGTATATCGTATTTATATTCCTCGGCTTCTCGTTCATCCTCGTCTGCTGGATGAGCTTTACGCAATGGGTGTTCGATATGTTCATCACGCCCAACGTAAAGGCGGCTGCCGAGGATTTAAGGGCAAAAAAGACCCCCAAAGAGCTTGCGCTCGAAAAGGAAGAGGAGGACAGGCGCACCGCTATGGAGCTTCTCGCCGCAGGCAGAAGCGAGCTTATCGGCAGACCCATTCTTCCCATATCCGCCCAAGCCTCTATCCCGCCGCTCGGAGCAACGTATTCGAGGTCGGATATGGCGAGGATATCCTCTGACAGGGATAAACTCAAGGGCGAAATATCCGCCTACGAAGAAGAGCACAAGTCCGACCCCGTCTTCGTGGAATACAACAAACTCTTCGAGGAACGCGAAAAGGCGTTGCAGACCGAAGACAAGAAGGGCAAAAAGAAGAAGGTCAGCGCCGACAACCTGCTCAGATAGGGTACGGACTTTCAAGGTAAAACAAATGGCAAATTCTTACTCTGCGCTCGGCAGATGGTTCGAATATTTAAACGACGACTGCGGCTATGAACAATGGTCGCAGTATTTAATTAACGCGCTGCGCCGCGAAAACGCGGGCGCGAAGGGCGTGGATATCGGCTGCGGAAACGGTTATTTCACCCGCGCGCTGATAAAAGCGGGCTATTCGGCGGTCGGCGTGGATATCTCGCCGCAGATGCTCGACAGGGCGCAGGAACTTTCTCTCAAAGAAGGCGTCCGCGCGGAATTTTTACTCGGCGATATTACCAAACTAAAACTGAATGCCAAAGTGGATTTTGCTATCGCGGTCAACGACTGTCTGAACTACGTCCCCAAAGATAAGCTGAAAAGCGCCTTTTCGCGCGTCTTTTCCTGCCTGAAAAAGGGCGGGATATTCCTGTTCGACGTGAGTTCTTCCTACAAACTCAGGCAAATAATCGGCAACAACCTGTTTGCGGAGGACAGGGACGACGTAACCTATCTGTGGTTCAACACCCTCTCCAACGATCGGGTAACTATGGACGTTACCCTGTTCGAACGCAGGGGAGAAACTTACGTCCGCAGCGACGAGCGGCACGTTCAGTATATATATGAGGAAGAGGAGATCGTCTCCGCGCTTGAAAGGGCGGGATTTGCGGTCAGATGCGAGGGGCACCTCGGCGGAGACAAACGGGAGAGGATAAATTTCATCTGTAAAAGACTATGAATAAACTATACAAGACATTGATTTACGACCGTGAAGTTTCGCTTTCCGTGCTCGAAACTACCCAAATGGTCAACGACGCGATAGATACGCACGGGCTGGACGCTTGCTCGGCTAAGACCCTCGGCGGACTTCTCACCTGCGCCGCATATATGGCGGGCTGTTTAAAGAGCGACCGCGGCGCGGTTTCGCTGACGGTCAAGGCTGACGGCGACGCGGGCACCGTAAGCGTTTCGGGCGACAAGGATCTCCATATTCGCGGCTATATCGACGGAACCTGCGGCGGCAGGCTCAACGGCGGTTACCTTACAGTGATCAAGGACGACGGCTTTTCCCGCCCGTTCGTGGGCACGTGCGAGCTCGTCGGCGACGACGTCTCACGCAACCTTATGCAGTATTTCGACCTGAGCGAACAGATCCCCACCGCCGTTTCCATAGGCGTCAAGATCGAAAATAACCGCTGCGTAGCCGCAGGCGGCGTGGTTATGCAGCTTCTGCCGGGCACTTCCCGCGAGAATAAGGACAGGGCGGAGGAGCGTATGCAGGCGTTCGTGAACGCCGCCGAAGTGGTCGAAAAATACGGCGCGGACGGCATTATCGACGAATTTTTCAAAGGACTCGCCGGGGAAGGCGAAACGTACGTCTATTTTCCCGAATATAAATGCAACTGTTCGCGTAAAAAAATCGAGGGGGTCATCGTGTCCCTCGGGAAGGACGAGCTGTTGAAAATAATCGAGGACGAAGGGCAGGTCAAAGTCCACTGCCACTATTGCAATACCGATTACGTATTTGACCGCGACGATATAGAAAAACTTTTCTGATATGAAAAAGACACTGGAAATCGACCTGAGCAGCGACAGGCTAATAGCTATTGCCGCGGATATGGTTGCAGAACACAACTATATAGGCGCATTGAAAATGCTGAACAAGAATGCCGAGCTTCATTATAACGATGAGGACTCGTATATGCTGTACGCCGAAATTTTCGACGACGCGGGTCTTTACGAGAAATGCGTGAACGCTTGGTTCAAATACATCGACTGTATGGAATTCGGCGATCTTTCCGAGGCGTACGAGGGGCTTGCCGTGGCGTATATGAACCTCGGCAACGAGCATTTATCCGCATATTATTACAACAAACTGCTGATAGACACCGAAGAGCTGGACGCTGAGGCGCGCAGTGAAATAATAAACTCCTTTCTCAGCCGCGAGGAGAACCCCCTTAAATTCGTCTATCCGCCGAAGATAGCGGACTATTCCGACGAAATGTCGGACGGGATAGACTTTATGAAATGCGGCGAGTACGAAAAGGCGATAGGCGAATTCTCCAAAGTGGAAGAGGAAAACGAAGCCTACGATACCGCGCGCAACTATATAGCGATGTGCGATATAATCTGCGATAAATGCGACGAGGCGGAGCAGGAATGCCTTGAAATTTTAAAGCATAACCCCGACAACATACAGGCGCTCACCACGCTTGCCGCGGTAAAGACCGAACAGCAAAACTGCGAGGAGAGCAGAAATCTGGCGAAAAGGCTGCTTTCGCTCGAAATCACGTCGACCGACGAAATCTATAAAATAGCTACCGTCTGCTGTGAAAACAAGATGCACGCCGAAGCTTACGACTTGTTCTGTAAGCTCGAAGACGAGTTGTTCTTCGACAGCTCGGTGCTGTATTTCAAGGCTGTGGCGGCCTTTAATTGCGGCAGATACGACGATTGTTTCGCCGCGTTCGACAAACTTCTGACAATCTATCCCGACGCGGTAATCGCGCGCATAAACTACGCCGCAGCCAGGGAGATGGCGGAGAGCGGCAACGTTTCCGAAATGAGCTATTTTTACCGTATTCCGCGCGAAGACAGGGAAAAGACCCTTCAAATGCTCGCCGCGTTCATAAAACTCTCGAAGGCGGACTCCAGAAAGGTATTCGATCTTCTCGATATCTCCGACTGCATACTTTGGTGTTTCGACGAGGCAGAGGGCAACCGCAGCGGCGAATTGCAGTACCTCGGCGCGAGCTGCGCCGTAAAAGCGGGGCTTGACGGCATTGTCTGCGACGTCCTCTTGAACGCCTTTCTTTCCGACGGGCTGAAGGTGCAAATAATAACTCAGCTCGCCGAACGCAACGAGGACAATTCTTTCGGCGTGGTCATCTGCCATATGTATAAGCGGGTCGATCTGCACGCGCTCAAACTCGGCAGGGCGAAGCGTAGGAATTTCGTCGCGGCTTACGCGCGGCTTACGGCGCACTTCGCCATAATAGACAATTCTTACGGTGAAAAATTTGCCGCCGCCGCCGAAGCTCTGTACAATGAAATGGAAGAGGGCGGCAGGCTTGCCGCCGCCGCCGATACCGACGCGCTCGTCGCCGCGATATATTTGAGATCTCAGGTCCGGGAAGCGAATATCACTCGCGCAAATCTGAGCGAATTTTTCGAAACTTCGGAAAATAAAATTAAAATCATTTTGGGTGAAGTATGAAACTATACGATTTTGACGGAATGTTCGATGAAAAACTCAGCGAATATATAGCAAAAAATTCGGAAAAATACAAGGAGAGCGAGTGGGAGGACGTCATTCCCGTCCTGTATAAGAAGTTCGGCGACACTTTTATAAAGTCGGTCGGCGACACGCCCAACGGGTTCTACGCAAAACTTACCGACGAGCAGCTCGTTCAGGCGCTGCGTACGCATCTGAAAAGGGGCGTGCCGGTCTCCGAATTCCTCTGTAACGCGATAGAGAGCCGCAACGCAATTCCGCTTTTACTGCCGCTCCTTGACGGCACCGAGGACGAGCGCGAGTACGCAATGAACCTCATAGGTTCGGACGAGGCGGCGATAGGCAGGTATATGAAGATACTCGTCGACGGCTCGAGCGGAGAGGATATGAAGAACAGGTGCGTGGACTTCATTAAGGAAAAGGCCGATCTCGTGCTGGACGAGGCGGTCAAAAACTACGAAGAGGGCATAGAACGCGAATATATGCTTGAAATTATGTCCCGCTCCGTCGTACATACGGACAGGATATTCGATATACTCATAAAGGAGTTCAGGGGCGACCCCGAAAACGTGCCTATGCACGCCTCGTACCTTGCCGCATACGGCGACGAACGCGCGCTGGAATTTCTTCTCGACAAAATCGACGAGGACGGCATAACCTTCATCGAGTATCAGGAGCTGAAATTCGCTATCGAATCTCTGGGCGGCGAGTACAATAAGGAGCGCGATTTTTCGGATGATCCGTATTATAAAATCATCAAGTCGCACGAGGTTTCCGCCACGGATATCTTCGGCAGTCTACCCGATGAAAAGAATTGAAAAAGCTTAAACCAATAAATGCGGCGCGGATATTGCATTGGCAAAATCCGCGCCGCGTTATTTTTTATTTCCTTGTCGCAAGCCATACGATGAGTACGGTTACGTCGGCGGGGTTAACGCCGTAAATTCTGCCCGCCTGACCGAGCGTGAGGGGGCGCACGCGCTTCAATTGCTCGCGCGCTTCAAGCCTCAACCCGTGTATTTCATCATAGTCTACGTCGGCGGGAATGGGTTTCTCTTCAAGCTTTTTCGCCTTTTCTATCTGTTGCGCGTTCTTTTTTAAATATCCCTCGTATTTGATAGTCGCCTCGGCGGATTTGATTATCTCGTCGGGTACGCCTTTCAAAATCCCGAAATATCCGCATATATCCCTTAAAACGGCTCCGCGGCGGATAAGGTCGGCATACGTTACGCCGTTGCAGTTTCCCTCGATTTTTCGTTCTCTTAAAAAATCTTCCGCCGCCTTTCCGTCCGCGCGGCAATTGAGAACTTCAAGGCTCTGCGCAAAGTACCTTTTGCGGTTTTCGAAGCGTTCCGCCCTCTCCGCCGTATACAGCGCGGTGTCCGCGATCTTCGGCGTAAGGCGGAAGTCCGCCGTGTCCTGTCTCAAAGAAATTCTGTATTCCGCGCGCGAAGTCATTATCCTGTACGGCTCTTCGGTGCCCTTGGTTACAAGGTCGTCTATCATAACTCCGATATACGCCTCGTCGCGCCCGAGAATGAGCGGCGCTCTTCCGAGAATTTTAAACGCCGCGTTTATGCCTGCCATCAGCCCCTGCGCAGCGGCCTCCTCGTAGCCCGAAGTGCCGTTTATCTGCCCCGCAGTGTACAGCCCTTCAACCTTCTTGAATTCAAGCGTGGGATACACGTCCAGCGTGTCTATACAGTCGTATTCTATGGCGTAGGCGTAGCGCATAATTTCGCACCTCTCAAGCCCTGTGACCGAGCGGTACATCTCGCGCTGTATATCGTGCGGCATCGACGAGGACATACCCTGCACGTAAATTTCGTTCGTGTCGAGCCCCTCGGGCTCGAGGAATATCTGGTGCCTGTCCTTGTCTGCGAATCTGACTACTTTCGTCTCGATGGAGGGGCAGTATCTGGGCCCCGCGGACGTTATGTCGCCGTTATATAGCGGGGAACGGTCAAGGTTGTCGAGAATCACCCTGTGGGTCGCGCCGTTCGTGTAGGTCAAGTAGCAGTCGCGCACGTTTTCGGGCGGCGTTTCGTGAAGGAAAGAGAATGCGGGAACGCCCTTTTCGCCCTCCTGAACCTGCAATTTATCGAAGTCTATCGTCCTCGAATCTATGCGCGCGGGTGTGCCCGTCTTGAATCTTCTCACGTTGAAACCCAGCTCTATCAGGTTCGAAGTCAGCGAATCGGCAGGCGCAAAACCGCCTGGACCGCTCCTTTTGCGCACTTCGCCCGTTATCGTTTCAGCGTTCAGATACACGCCCGTGGCAAGTATCACGGCTTTCGCTTCGAGAATGCCGCCGTAGGTCGTGACGACGCCGTTCGCTTTCCCGTCTTTGGTTATAATCCTTTCCGCCTCGCCCTGAATTATGCGCAGGTTGGGCGTGTTTTCAAGCGTGCGCTTCATTTCGCGGCGGTAAGCGTTCTTGTCGCATTGACAGCGGAGAGACTGCACCGCCTGACCCTTTCCCTCGTTCAGCATACGCATCTGAATTGCGGTCTTGTCGGCGTTTACTCCCATTTCCCCGCCGAGCGCGTCTATTTCGCGCACTATGTGCCCTTTGCCTGTTCCGCCGATGGAGGGATTGCACGCCATAAACGCTATGCTGTCAAGATTGAGCGTCAGCACGGCGGTTTTCAGCCCCAGCCGTGCGGAAGCAAGCGCGGCTTCGCACCCTGCGTGCCCCGCCCCGACGACTACGATATCGAATTGTCCCTCGGTGAAAGTTTTCATATTGCTATATTAAAAAATCGGCCCCCAAAGGGCGAAAAAGT
>CAYLQK010000002.1:33181-35919 GCA_964385865.1 uncultured Clostridia bacterium
ACTTTTTTAAAATTATGTTTTTTATATCGTCTACTTCTTTGGCTATCTTGTCGTTGACGCGGCACATTTCAACAATCTTGTCGCGCGAATACAGTATGGTCGTGTGGTCTCTGCCGCCAAGCACCTTTCCTATCGCTATCAGCGGGAGGGAGAGCAGGTCGCACATAAGATAACAGCATATCTGCCTCGGGATTACTACTTCCTTTTTCTTGCTTTTGCCGGTAAGGTCCGCCTTGGATATGCGGTAAAATCCCGTAACCGCGTTTATTACGCTGTCCGCGGTTATCTCCTCGCTGCCTTCCGATACGGCCTCGTTTAAGGCGCTTCTTGCAAGCGAAACGGTGATTGGCTCCTCGTGCAGCTTGGACGCGAAGATTACCTTGGTAAGCCGCCCTTCCAGCGTTCTCACGTCGTCGCCCGAATCCTGGGCGAGAAAAGTCAGAACGTCGTCGGGCACTATGCACTTCTTTTCAAACGCCTTGCGCTTTAAAATCGCGATCTTCGTTTCGAAGTTGGGCGGCAGAATGTCGAACAGCAGCCCGCCCGAAAAGCGCGTTCTCAGTCTCTCTTCAAGCGCGGTCAGCTCCTTAGGCGGATGGTCGGAGGAGATGACTATCTGTCTGCCCTTGGAGACAAGTTCGTTAAACGTGTGGAAAAACTCTTCCTGTACGGCTTTCTTGTTCTCGATAAACTGAATGTCGTCTATGATAAGCACGTCCGCGTTGCGGTAATATTGGCGCAGTCTGTTGCCCCTGTCGCGCGCGTCGAGTCCGCGGCTTGTGAACATAGTGTCGATTATCTCGTTTACGAACTGTTCGCAAGTAACGTAAATTACTTTAAGATTGGGCTTTTCCTTGACTACTTTATTGGCGATTGCCTGTATCAGGTGGGTTTTGCCGAGTCCCGTTCCGCCGTAGATGAAAAGGGGGTTATACGTCCCCGCGGGGTCGTTTGCAACGGAAAGCGCTGCGGCGTGAACGAATTCGTTGTTCTTGCCGACTACGAAATTGTCGAAAGTGAACCTCGGGTCGAGGTTGGTGGGGGGAGAGTATGTATCCTCGTCGGGCGGGTTATATGCGAATCCCTCGCTGCCCTCGACTTTCAGCCTGAAATCGGTGAGCCCCACGTCGGCTTTAATGATGGCTTCGCGCATTTTCTTCGCCAACGTGCCCGTAATATATTTGGCAAAGCTTTCGGTAGGGGTTTCAAGCACGATAAATCTCCCGTCCACGTCGACGGGCACAAGCTTTTCTATATAGGTCGTGTAATTGATGTGGGAAACGAGTTCCTGCATCTTTTCCTTTATAGGGTTGTATAAAAAGTCAAAATTCCCCTTTTCTGCCATAATAACGCCGTTAATCCTTTGAGTTTTTCCGAAAAATTTGCTATAATGAGTATGGATTATAATCTTTTCCGAAGTATTTTTCATTATAATACAAAACTTGATTAAAATAAAGTGTTTTTCCGATAAATGCGTATAAAAAATTTAAAATTAAAAAATTTCAGAAATTACGAAAACGAAAATATCGAATTCGCCGACGGGCTGAACGTGCTGTTCGGCAGAAACGCGCAGGGCAAGACGAATTGCGCGGAAGCGGTGTTCTATCTCTGTACGGGCGCTTCGCCGCGTTGCCGCCGTGACAGGCAGATGATAAGGCACGGCGAAAGCTTTGCCGAAATTTCAGCCGTCGCTGAAGGAATTTACGGCGACGTCGAAATCACCGCGAAAATCTTCGAAAACGGCAGGGAAGTGCGCATAAACGGCAACAAGATAACGCGCAACGCCGACATTCTCGGCAACATTTACAGCGTCTTTTTCTCGCCCCACGAGCTGAGGCTCATTCAGGACGGACCCGACGAACGGCGCAAATTTCTCAACGTCTCCATATCCCAGCTCTCAAGGCCGTACTTCGTCGCGCTGTCGCGGTACAATAAAATTCTCGAACAGCGCAACAACCTGTTGAAGGACAGGGATATATCCCTCGTCTACGAGACCCTTCCCGTATGGGACGAACAGCTGTGCAAATACGCCGCGGTGATAGCCCAAAAACGCGCCGAATTCGTGGCTATGCTCTCGCCCGTGGCGGCAGAGATACATTCCTATCTCACCGACGGGGCGGAGTCGCTTAAAATAACGCCCGAAAAGAAGTACAGCGGCGACGAAAAGGAGCTTGCGGAAAAGCTTTTCAACGACCTTTCCGCAAACTACGAAAGGGATATAAGGCTCGGTTTTACCGCCTCGGGTCCGCACCGCGACGATCTGGACATAATAATCGACGGTACCGACGCAAAGACTTTCGCCTCGCAGGGGCAGGCCCGTACCGCGGCGCTCTCTGTAAAGCTTGCGGAAGTGGAAATTTTCAAGCGGCTTTCGGGGGAATATCCCGTCCTCATTCTCGACGACGTTATGAGCGAGCTCGACCTTCCCAGGCGCAAAAAGCTTGTCGGCCGCACGCAGGGCTTGCAGACGGTTTTAACCTGCACCCACGCCGAACGCGTATTATACGGCAGGGAAGTGAACAAGATAAGGATAGAAAACGGCACGGTCAAAAAATAATCGGCGATGAATAAAATTGTCGGCAGGGAGGCGGAGTCTCCCAAATCACGGAAAATTTGTTTCGCAGAATAGAAACAAATTTTCGTGAAAAAAAATAAATAACTGCGCAAGCAAGGTTGCCTTGCGCCGCGCACTCAATTTGCGGCTGCGCCGCCTCGGCAGAGGGAATGCCGACAATTAT
>CAYLQK010000003.1:0-32514 GCA_964385865.1 uncultured Clostridia bacterium
AGAGTGCCGAACGTTGCGACCGTGATTGCATATTGTAACTGTTTTAAGGTCATAGAGCTTCCCCCTTCGCGAACATTATACCACAATTTTTGCACCGCAAAAGGATTTTTTCAAAATTTACGAATTTTTACGGAGCCGCCCTCATAGGGAAGGGCGCGCCCGCGCTGATTTAAATGGCGAATTGGGTGCGCGTTAAACGCATTTCATAAACCAAGCCGCTTTCTTAAATGTCGGCAAAGGAAAAGCGGTAACCGCCGTAGGGTCGGCAAAATTTTCATTGGAAGCCCAACAAATCGTGCGTTTGGTAAGATTCACCACGCGTAAAGAAATAAAAAGACGGAGCAATTTTTCGCCCCGTCTTTTATGTTATATTTTAAATCTCTATTCCGACATTACCGATTTGACGGAAGTCCTGCCTATCAAAACCGTGTAAATCAAATTTATCGCCTCGTAAGCCACAACAAAAACAGCAAAGCATATGCCGAACATAGCCCAATCGAATGAATACACCGTTACGTTGTCGAAGCCTGCAAACACCATATTCACCATGATATAAAGTATGCCGTACTGATATGCCGAGCCCACGGCAAAGCCTATAACGGCGGGCATATGGTAAGGACCAAGCACGGCCGACGCCCGCTCCTTTAAGCTGTAACCCGTGACCTTAAGCATGGCGAGGGTTTTCTTATTGCCGCCGATTACGGACGACATAGCCATATACAGCGAAACCGCGGCAAGTACGATGCCTATAACGAGTATCATAATGCCCATCATATCGCCGGCGTAGTCGTTCATAGACATTCCCATCTGCATCATCGACGAAAAACAGAAGGTTCCGAAAGCTATGAAAAAAGCCAAAGATTTTTTCTGATTGATTACCGATAGGGCAAGCTCTCTCAAAAACGGCTTATCGCCATCTTTTTTTCTTATTTTAGTCTTGCGCTCTCTGCGCACCTCGCCCCTTATCAATGACAGGGCGGGCAATCTGAGCTTAAAAAGCGCAATCGCGACGGACAGCGCCGCAAATAACGCCGACGGTAAAATTACCAACAAAAAGGGTAATTGAACGTGAAACCTTAAGACAATTTCGGGCAGATTGTTTTCGGGATTGTTATTTACGCGGTAAAAAGCGGGCATTATCGCCCAACTTAAGGCATACCCGACTACGGCTCCGATAAAGACGCACACGCCGAATACGGCGCATTTTAGCGCAATCTGAAGATTGCTGTAACCGAGCGCCTTCAAAATGCCGAACTTAGCCGAATTAGCCTCTATATAATTGCCTATGTAGAATATGAGCATAACCACGGAAGTTAGCACAAGACAGCCGCCCGAAACGGCGCACACGACGACGTTGTTAAGCCTTAACACTTTGTAGAGCTCTTTTTGCGCCTCTTCCACGCTGTCGCCTATCATACGCAGGTCGATATCGTAATTCAAAAACATATTGCACACAAGGACGGCACAGCAGGCGGAAACGATTATGCCGACAAATTTAAGGCTATCTTTGATACTTATCGTCATACCGTCACCACGCTATCTCGTATGCGGTCTTTCGCTCTTTGTTTTTATAGTCCTCTACTATTCTGCCGCTGTTTATTTTAACTACCCTCTCGGCGGTTTCGGCTATGTTGGCGTTGTGCGTTACCATTATCAATGTAAAGCCATTTGCCTCGCGCAGTTTAAGCACGTAACCGAGCAACTGTCTGCCCATAGCTTCGTCCAACGCGCCCGTAGGTTCGTCCATGAACAGAATTTTTGGATTTTTTGCAAGCGCTCTTGCCACCGCAACGCGCTGTTGTTCCCCGCCCGAAAGTTGGCTTGGGTATTTTTTGAGCTTTTCGCCCAAGCCCAACGCCTCTATAACGAGCCGATAGTCGATATTGCCAACAAGATCGGCACCCATGCGCACGTTTTTGTCTACGTTCATATCGGACAAGAGATAGTACTGCTGAAAGACGAAACCGACTTTATCCCTGCGGAACGCGGTCAACTCCTTATCGCTTAATGCGGAGATTTCCCTTTCGCCGTAAAAAACTTTACCCCCGTCGGCCTTTTCCAGACCGCCGATAATATTCAACAGCGTAGATTTACCCGAACCCGAAGCGCCCAAAATTACCACGTATTCGCCGTCGGCTACGTTTATACTTACGTCTTTGAGTACGTGCTGACGGCTGTCGCCGACGCCGTAATATTTATTAAGGCTCTCTACTTTAATCATTCTCGTTTCGCCTTAGCCTCCCTTAAAAGCGCCGTAAACGCCGCCGTAAGCCTTTGGCTTATTTCCTCTTCGGTAAGCACGCAGGAATGGGTTGCGCACAGCACCGCAATACCGTGAGTGAAGAAAAATATATTGTTGTGCAGCTCTTTTGCCGTGGCTGAGTCTACGTGCCAGCTGTCGCAAAGCGCGGAAATGATTTCCTTATTGTTTCCGTCCAGCCGCATATACGAGTCGATATTTTGCTCGTTATATTCGGACATAAACAGCAACCTGAAAAGATTGGGCTGCTCCTTTGCGAATTTAATATATTGCATACCTGCGCCCTTGAAAGGCAAACTCTCTTTAAGCCCCTCGGCAATATACAAGTCGTACACCCGTTTGGCTTTTGCAACGACAGCCGACTTTAATTCGTCCATATTTTCGAAAAACGAAAAAATGGGTGCGACCGAACAGCCGAGATAGGCGGCAACGCCCCTTGCGGTAAGCGCCCCCTCTCCGTCGCGACGCACAACTTCCAATGCGGCCTTCACTATTTGTTCCTTTGTGTACTTTACTTTGGGCGGCATATTTTCTCCTTGAAATAACATTTGTTATATAATCAGTGTTATTTTATCACACCGTTTCGGTATTGTCAACAAAAATTAACAAAAAAATACAAAAACGGCTCCCGATTAACGGGAGCCGCATATATGCGGATTTTTTGATTACTTAAGCTCTGCAAAATACTTAATCGTTCTTACCATCTGGGAGGTGTAAGAATTCTCGTTGTCGTACCAAGAAACGACCTTAACGAGGGTAGTGCCGTCGCCGAGAGGCATACACTTTGTCTGGGTAGCGTCGAACAACGAGCCGTAGGTAATGCCGATTACGTCGCTGGAAACGATTTCGTCCTCGGTATAGCCGTAGGATGCGGAAGAAGCTGCCTTCATAGCCGCGTTGACGCTGTTGGCGTCAACCTCGCCCTCGCAAACCGCGATAAGCTGGGTCAAGGAGCCGGTGGGTACGGGTACGCGCTGTGCGCAACCGTCCAAAACGCCGTTGAGTTCGGGAATAACGAGGCCGATAGCCTTGGCCGCGCCCGTGGAGTTGGGAACGATATTTACGGCAGCCGCTCTCGCCCTTCTGAGGTCGCCCTTGCGGTGAGGTCCGTCGAGAACCATTTGGTCGCCCGTATATGCGTGGATGGTGGTCATATAGCCCTTCTTGATCTTGCAGAACTTATTGAGGGTCGCCGCCATGGGAGCGAGGCAATTGGTCGTGCAGCTTGCCGCGGAAATAACGGTATCGCTTGCCTTTAAGGTGTTTTCGTTTACGCTGTAGACGATGGTGGGCAAATCGTTGCCTGCGGGTGCGGAGATAACGCACTTCTTTGCGCCCGCCTTGATGTGGGCGGAAGCCTTTTCCTTAGAGGTATAGAAGCCCGTGCACTCAAGCACTACGTCTACACCGATTTCTCCCCAAGGGAGGTTAGCGGCGTCTTTTTCCGCATAAATCTTAATCGTTTTACCGTTTACGGTTATGCTGTCTTCTCCCGCCACTACCGACTCGGCGTACTTGTATCTGCCCTGTGCAGAATCGTACTTGAGAAGATGAGCAAGCATTTTGGGGCTTGTCAAATCGTTGATAGCTACGATTTCATAGCCTTCGGCATCGAACATCTGTCTGAATGCGAGACGGCCGATACGGCCGAAACCGTTGATAGCAACCTTTACGTTAGCCATATAATTATTCCTCCGAATAAAAAATTTATTTGAATTTGTATGCCGACAAAACGTTTACCCGCATCTATCGGCGCAAATATTATAGCAAAAAGTCTATGACAAAGTCAACAAATATTAAAATAACTCTAAAAGTATTTTTATAAACATTTTTAAAAATATACTTGAATTTTATTGACTTTTACATTATACTTAAATATGGTATCAATTACCTTAAATTTGTTTAATTCGGAGGTTTTCTATGGCATTGGTTTCGGCAAAAGAAATGCTTGAAAAGGCAAGAGACGGCAAATACGCGGTCGGACAATTCAACATTAACAATCTTGAGTGGACTAAATCCATTTTACAGACCGCTCAGGAGCTGAACGCACCCGTAATTTTGGGCGTTTCCGAGGGCGCAGGCAAATATATGACCGGTTTCAAAACGGTCGCAGACATGGTCAAAGCTATGATTGAGGAAATGAAAATTACCGTTCCGGTTGCTCTCCACCTCGACCACGGAACCTACGAAGGCTGTTATAAATGCATAAAGGCCGGCTTCTCCTCCATTATGTTCGACGGCTCGCACTTCCCCATCGAAGAGAACATTGAAAAAACCAGAGAATTGGTTGCCGTAACCAAACAGCTCGGCCTCTCCCTCGAAGCCGAGGTAGGCGCCATAGGCGGCGAGGAAGACGGCGTTATCGGCAAGGGCGAATGTGCCGACCCCGAAGAATGCAAGAAGATTGCGGACCTCGGAGTTACCATGCTTGCCGCAGGCATAGGCAACATTCACGGCAAATACCCCGCGAATTGGGAGGGCCTCAGCTTCGAAACTTTGGCTGCGGTTAAGGAAAAGGTCGGCAATATGCCACTCGTTCTCCATGGCGGCACGGGTATTCCCACCGATATGATTAAAAAAGCAATCTCACTCGGCGTTGCCAAGATAAACGTTAACACCGAATGTCAACTTGCCTTCCAAGCGGCAACCAGAAAATATATCGAAGCCGGCAAGGATTTACAGGGCAAGGGTTTCGACCCCAGAAAGCTGCTCGCCGACGGGGCAGCGGCCATTAAGGAAACGGTTAAAGAGAAGATGGAAATCTTCGGCTGCATAGGCAAAGCTTAAATATACGTTAAAATTTTGGGCTGTCTGCACTTAAATTTGCGGACGGCCCGTTTTTTTTACTTTTTTTGCCCATACTGCATTGTATGAAAGTAAAGCTTACAGCTCTTTTTACCGCGGCGATAATGACCATACTCCTGCTCTGCGCGTTTACGTTCGACAAAGACGCGTCGGTAAAGACGCTTACCGACCCCTATATAACCACGTACGACTGCACGTTCGCACGTCTCGGCAACGAGGATTTACTGGAAAAGTACGAATACCTTAAAATAACCTTTCTCGACGATAAGGAGCTGGAAGTAAGCTTCAAGCGCACGAACGGCAAAAGGCATGCCTACAAATGCGACTACACCTATGACGAGGAAACGGGAAAGTTCGAAGCCGAAATAGGCATACTCGGTTTCAAGTTCCGACAGTCCGCCCGAATAATAAACGGAAAATTCACGTTGAGCATGCCCATACTCGGCAAACCTCTGATAATGAATTTTTCGTCATAAATAAAACCGCCGGCTAAGCCGGCGGAAACTTTTAATCAACTTGCCGTTTCGGGGTCGTATTCTCCCTTAATCTCCTCTACTCCCTCGTATTCAACCGAACCTAAAATCGTAGCGCCGGAATAGCGGGTTTCGTCGTTTACGTTGTTCTCGCTGAACAAATCGTCCATCGCAACCTGACTTACGCTCTCGCTTGCGCTGTCCGAGCCGTCGTAAAGCGCGACGTCGTATTCCATTCTGCGCAGGTTATTCTCCGCATAGGAATCGGCAAGCTTCCCGGCGTTCCGCTTATCCCGTTTACACCTCTCAATTGCGACGACAGTATAAATAAGCATAAGAAAGACGAATACGCTGCCTGCAACGATGAGAATAATGTACTGAAATTCCATAGTCAAATTCTACTACCTTATCGGCGATTTGTCAACGGTTGTATGCAAATTTCAGTCGACAACGGTCGAATTTTGTATAAAAACATAAAATTCGGGCACGAATAATATATTATTGCAATGAAAAAAATAATGTTTTGCGGCGGCGGTAGCGCCGGACACGTCATACCAAACGTTGCCATAATCGAAGATATATCGCACAGATACGAAACGGTCTATTTAGGCACGCCGTCCATAGAAAAATCGATATGCCGACAGTTCGGCATTCCATTTGACGAATTCGAAGGCGTAAAGCTCGTGCGGGGAAAAATAGCCTGCAATCTCCTGATACCGTTCAAGCTGATTAAAAGTTATCGCGCTTGTAAAGAGATTCTGAAGAGAGAAAAACCCGATTTACTGTTTTGCAAGGGCGGCTATGCCTCCCTTCCGCCCGCACTCGCCGCGCGCTCCCTTAAAATTCCCGTACTCGCGCACGAATCGGACATTACTGCGGGTCTTGCCAATAAAATCATTTCGTTTACCGCGGAAAGAATGCTTACCTCCTTTCCCGATACGGCGCGGAAATTTAAAAGAGGGGTGTTCGTAGGTTCGCCTATGCGAAAATCACTGTTCGGAAAAAACAAGCTCGAAGCAAAAGAAAAATTGAACCTCGACCTGCGCCCCGCCGTACTTGTATTCGGGGGTGGCAGCGGGTCGCAGATAATCAACCAAGCCCTGAGAAAAAGTCTCGTCAAACTGTGCAGCCGATACAATATCATACACGTATGCGGTAAGGGCAATATTGTAGATACGAACATCGACGGCTATACGCAAATGGAATTCTGCAACGATATGGGATTATTGTATGCGGCCGCCGATTACGCAGTGGCACGGTGCGGCTCTAATTCCGCGCACGAACTGATTGCGCTGAAAATCCCCACGCTATTCATTCCGCTGCAAAACGGAAGCAGCCGCGGCGATCAGGTAAAAAACGCCGAATATTTCAAAGACCTCGGACTGTGCGCCGTGCTTCCTGAAAAAGACTTGAACGCCCAAACGCTTTGCGAGAACGTCGACGCTCTTATAAAAAACGAGAAAATAAAAACCGCACTTTCCAATTACAATATGGCGTGCGGTAACAGAAACATTGAAATCGAAATAGAAGGCGCCCTCAACCGATAATTCCCTCCACGAGGATTTTTATACCGAGGCCTATGAGCACCAATCCGCCCACTATTTCGGCGATAGAGGCCTTGTTTTTGAAAAGTTTGCCAATCGTCGTGCCGATTATAACGCCTACCAAACTGATTATAAACGTTATGACGCCGATTATCGCGACGAATCCGAAAACGTTGGTCGTGGTTATGCCGTCCATTGCAAGCATGGTTATACCCACGGCAAGCGCATCGATGCTGGTCGCGATACCCTGAACAAGCACTTCGGGGTAGGAAAATTTTTTGTCCGTAACCTCACCTTCCCCCGCTCTCAAATCCTTTATACCGTCGAGCGCCATTTTGCCGCCTATTATAAGCAATAGGAAAAATGCGACGTAATGGTCGTACTTGTCTATATAACCGGCAAAAAGCGTACCGAGAAAAAACCCGATAAGCGGCATTACGGCCTGCAATATGCCAAAAGTCAAAGGTATAAGGGTCGCCTTCCCCTTTGTCAATCCTTTGTAGCACATACCGTCCGCTATGGAAACGGCAAAAGCGTCCATCGCAAGCGAAATGCCGATGAGCACTATTTCCAACACTAAAACCAACATACCCGTTTATTATAATATACTTAATTCAATTTGTAAATAACATTATGGCACTATAAAGTTTCCGTCAACAAAATTTTTTTCAAATTTCACGTTAAATTGTTTGGCATTTGTCCTCTAATTAAGTATAATAATTATTGTATTGAGGTGTAGCGCAGTTTGGTAGCGCGTCTGGTTAGGGACCAGAAGGTCGTGGGTTCAAGTCCCGTCACCTCAACCAAAATAAAGGAGTATCTTTTGGTGCTCCTTTATTTTATTATGATTTTATAACCTTTGACTTTTTGGTCATATCGGCGGTACGCTGTATTATATATTATACTCCGAGTCCGAGTTTATATGCCTCGCCGGCGGCGGGCATATCGCTTATATCGCCGATATCGGAAGCGCCTACGCCGTACACTACGCCCGCAAGCTCTACTTTGTCGAAGCAATCAATCCAGCCCTGAACGCCCTTGACAGTGCCGTCCATTGCGCTTTTGTCGGTATCTGCTGCGGCGGTCAGAAGATAGACCTCTTTGAATTTGTTGTCCTGCCCGAACAGCGGATTCATTCTGTCCAAAAACGTCTTAAGCTGGCCGCTCATACAGTAATAATATACGGGAGTGGCAAACACGAGCACGTCGGCATTCTTAACGGTTTCCAACAGCGGATTGACGTCGTCCTTCAATACGCACCTGCCCGTCTTTTGACAGGTCAAACAGCCGACGCAGAACTTCAGGTTCATATCGCGCAGGTTGATAACCTTAACCTCGTTTCCCGCCTCGCGGGCGCCCGCCGTAAATCTCTCGGCTAAAATTTCGGTATTGCCGCCTTTGCGGAAGGACGAATTTACTAAAACTACCTTTTTCATATTATTTTTCCTCATCAAGCGTCGGGTTATTTTACTGCGGCGCGATATTCATCCACCGTTTTGTACAATTTTGAAACGCCGCTTGCCACCGCCGCTTCGGCTACCGCCCGAGCCACTACTTGATGAGCTTTCTTGTCGTATGCGAAGGGCAAAATATGGTCGCGGCTCAATTCCTTTTCGGAAACGCAAGCCGAAATACCCATTGACGCCGCACGCATCATTTCGAAGTTGACCGTTTTTGCGCGCACGTCGAGAGCGCCGCGGAAAAGACCGGGGAATACGAGAACGTTATTTATCTGATTGGGGTACACCGAAGAACCCGTGCCGACGATAAACGCGCCGGCTTCCTTTGCATCCTCGGGCGAAATTTCCGGTACGGGATTGGCGCATACGAAAAGTATGGGCTTGTCCGCCATTGAACGAACCATGTCTTTGCTTACGCAATTTGCGGCGGAGACGCCTATAAGCACGTCGGCTCCCCTCATTGCGTCGGCAAGAGTGCCGCTTACCTTACCTCTGTTGGTAATTTTGGCAAGCTCCTGCTGGGCGGGATTGAATCGGGTATCGCCCTCGACGATAACGCCGAATCTATCAACGGCTATAAGCTCCTTGACTCCGAAGCTCATAAGGTATTTTGCAATGGCGATTCCCGCCGCGCCCGCACCGTTAATTACCACTTTCACGTCGCCCACGTTCTTTTCGGCAAGACTTAATGCGTTTAACAGCGCAGCCGCCATGACGATAGCCGTGCCGTGCTGGTCGTCGTGGAAAACGGGAATATCCAACTCTTCCTTTAAGCGCGTTTCTATTTCGAAACAACGGGGTGCGGAAATATCTTCGAGGTTTACGCCGCCGAAGCTGCCCGCAAGCAGCTTGACGGTCTTAATTATGTCTTCAGTATCTTTCGAACGTATGCACAGCGGGTATGCGTCGACGTCGCCGTATGCCTTGAACAGCGCGCACTTCCCCTCCATAACGGGCATACCGGCTTCGGGACCTATATCACCCAATCCCAAAACGGCGGTTCCGTCGGTAATTACGGGCACCGTATTCCAACGGCGTGTGAGCTCGAAGCTCTTCTCTATATCGTTATGTATAGCCATACAGGGCTCCGCGACGCCGGGCGTATAGGCAAGCGACAACTTTTCGCGCGTGTCGACCTCGACGCGGGCGACAGTCTCTATCTTGCCGCGCCATTCCGCGTGCTTTTTTAACGATTCCTTTCTGTAATCCATAGTTTTCTCCTTAAAACCTAATCGTAAATCACATATATTATAACAATCCGTCGCTACAAAGTAAAACGATAATTCGCCGCCCGACGCTAAAAAATATGCACCTCCGCAAGCTTATTGCTTTTCGGGGTGCATAAGTTTTATTAAATCATTTTTACTTGGATTCCTTGAGCACGGGCTTTATATTCCAGATATTGTTTGCATATTCCGAAATGCTCCTGTCCGCGGAGAAGTAACCCGAAGCCGCGATATTCCTCAGCGACATCCGGTTCCATTTCAGCTTGTCGTTGACGTACAGGTCGGAAACCTGATGCTGCGTCTTGCTGTACGCCGTGAAATCCGCCATGCACATATAAGGGTCGGCTACGGGCGAGCCCGTCAAAAGATAATTCGCCATATCGGAGAACGACTGTCCGTTAAACCCTATGATAAGCGATTCCACTATTCTCCTCAATCTCGGGGAATCGTTATAATACTTGCTCGAGCTGTAACCCGAACGCCAGATATCGTCAACCTCGTTTGACTTCAAGCCGAAGATGAATATATTTTCGTCGCCGACGCATTGCGCCATTTCGACGTTAGCTCCGTCCAAGGTACCGATAGTAAGCGCGCCGTTAATCATGAATTTCATATTGCCGGTGCCGCTTGCTTCCTTACCGGCCAAAGATATCTGCTCCGATATCTCGGAAGCGGGCATAAGCTTTTCGGACATGGTGACGTTGTAGTCCTCCATATACACGACGTTCAGCTTTTCGTTAATCTTGGGATTCTTTCTGATATCTTCCGACAGATAATTTATAAGCTTGATTATCTGCTTAGCCATAGTATAGCCGGGAGCCGCCTTCGCGCCGAAGATAAAGGTCTTGGGCTGCATTTCCATGTCCGGATTTTCGAGAAGGTCGAGGTAAATATCTATGATATTTAAAACGTTCAGAAGCTGGCGCTTATACTCGTGCAATCTCTTGGCCTGAGTGTCGAAAATGGAATCGGGATTGATTATAAAGCCCTGCTTCTTGAAAGCGTAGTCCACAAACTGCTTTTTCTTCAACGCCTTGATTTCTTCGAGACGGTTCAAAACGGTCTTATCGTTTTCGAACTTCTTAAATTCGGCAAGCTGTGCGCTGTCATGCACGAAGCCGTCGCCAATGCAATCGGAAATAAGCGCCGTAAGCTCGGGGTTAGCCTGACACAGCCATCTTCTGTACGCGATACCGTTTGTAACGTTCGTGAACTTTTCGGGTGTGAAATCGTAGAAATCTTTGAATATGGAATTCTTGATTATCTCGCTGTGGAGAGCGGCGACGCCGTTGACGCTGTGGGAGCCGTACACCGATAGATTGGCCATCTTAATGCGACCGTGCTCGATGATAGACATTCTGGAAATTTTAGCCCATTCACCGGGGAATTTGTCCCACAGCACTTCGCATAGCCTGCGGTTGATTTCGCAGATTATGGAGTGTATTCTGGGCACGATTCTCATTACGAGGTCTTCCGACCAAGTTTCCAACGCCTCCGCAAGCACGGTATGGTTGGTATACGCGCAAGTTGCCGTAGTAATTGCCCAAGCGTCGTCCCAATTATAATAGTATTCGTCGATAAGCACTCTCATAAGCTCGGCTATCGCCATTGCGGGGTGCGTATCGTTGAGGTGGATTGCCGCAAGCTTGGGCAAATCCTGTAAATTACCGTATCTGTGGCGATGATAGTCGATAATATTCTGAATAGACGCGGAGCATAGGAAATACTGCTGTTTGAGCCTTAAAGATTTACCGTTCTGGTGGTTGTCTGCGGGGTACAGCACTTTGGTAAGCACTTCGGCGTCGTTGTCCTCGCTCATTGCCTGATAGTAATCGCCCTGCGAAAACAGCTTCATATTGAAATCCTGCACGGGCTTAGCTTTCCAAAGCCTTAAAACCGAGACGGCGTCGCTGTCCTTGCCGGAAATCATCATGTCGTAGGCAACGGCCTCGACGTCCTGCGTGTCCTTATACTTTATCTGCATTCCGTTGTCGGTCCAAATCTCCTCAACCTTTCCGCTGAAACGGACGATAAACGACTTATCGGTTCTCTGCGTAAGCCACGCCGCGCCGCCGGGGAGCCAGACGTCGGGGAGCTCGGTCTGCCATCCGTCGACAATCTTCTGCTTGAAGAGGCCGTACTCATAGCGCAGCGAGTAGCCCATAGCGGGGTAGTCGCCGGAGGCGAGCGCGTCCAAAAAACAGGCCGCGAGTCTGCCCAAGCCGCCGTTGCCTAAGCCGGCGTCGGGTTCCAACTCGTACAATTCTTCGAGATTTACCCCATACGATGAAAGAGCCTTGGAAAATACTTCGGTGGCGCTCAGATTGAACAGACTGTTTTTGAGGGAGCGCCCCAACAAAAATTCCATACACAAATAGTAAACTCTTTTTGCACGCTTTGCCTCATATCTCTTTTGAAAATGCTGCCTTTTTTCGAGTAAGATATCTCTTACGGTCATTACGACAGCCTGATAAAGCTGTTCCTTGGAAGCTTCGGTGGGCAGAACGCCGTAATACCTTGCAAGTTTTCCCTTGACAAGGTCCTTGACTTCCTTTTCGGTAATAGCTGTAATGCTCATTTTATTCTCCTGCATTGTGTATTATTTAAGCATATCGAAATACAGCGATTCGTATTCCTTTGCAGACTTGCTCCAGCTGAAGTCGGAGATTGCCGCCCTGTATCTGATTTTTGCCCATTCTTCTTTGTTTTTATAATCCGCAACGGCTTTACGTATAACGTACATCATATCGTGCGCGTTGTAATTGGTAAACGTATAACCGTTTTCAAGCGGCTTTATACTGTCGTACAGACCGCCCGTTTCCCTTACTACGGGAACGGTTGCATATCTGCACGCAATCATCTGCGAAAGTCCGCAGGGCTCGGATTTCGAGGGCATAAGGAAAATGTCCGAACCCGAGTAAATCTTTCTCGACAGGTCGCCGTTGAACTGAATATTTGCGCTTACCTTGTCGGGGTATTTCTTTGCAAGCTCGCGGAAGAACGATTCGTACTGATAATCGCCCGTACCCAAAACGACAAACTGAATATCGTCCTGCAATATCTCTTCTATCACGTTCGTAACGAGGTCGAGGCCCTTGTGTGAAACGAGGCGGCTTATCATCGAAATGATAGGCGTATCGGGCTTTACGGGAAGATTCAGCATCTTCTGCAATTCTCTCTTGCAAATCGCCTTACCCGACATATCTTCGGGAGTAAAGTTGGCAAACAGATGCGTGTCGAGAGCGCTGTTGTAGCTCTTGTCGTCTATGCCGTTGAGAATACCCCTGAGCTTGAAAGCGTTGTTCCTTATAATCGGGTCGAGCCCGTGCGCATAATAAGGGTCCTTAATCTCTTCCGCATATTTGGGGCTCACGGTGGAAAACCTCTCGCACACCTCTATCGCGCCCTTCATAAGATTTATGGAGTTGCCGTATTCCACGAGATACTGATACTTGCCGTAGACGTCGAAGAGCGACGACAGAATATCGAGCGAATACTGCCCCTGATATTCTATGTTATGAATAGTAAACAGTGCGCGTATAAATTGGTATTCCTGCCTGAAGCAATAGTTAGTCTTGAGATAAATGGCCGCCAGCGCCGCCTGCCAATCGTGGCAATGCATAACCTCGGGGTAGAAATTGAGGAAAGGCATAATTTCGAGCACCGCACGCGAGAAGAACGCAAACCTTTCGCCGTCGTCGAAATAGCCGTAACAGCCGGGGCGTTTGAAATAAAATTCGTTATCTATGAAATAGAAGATAACGCCGTCCTTTTCATACGAAAATACGCCGCAATATTGGTTACGCCAAGCAAGGTGCACGTACAAATTGCCCATATAGGTAAACTTTTCTCTATACTCCTTCTTTATGTCGGAATAGAGAGGAATTACCACCCTCACGTCAAACTTGCCCGAAGCTGCGAGCGCCGTGGAAAGCGAGCCTATTACCTCCGCAAGTCCGCCCGTCTGTATGAACGGCGTAGCCTCCGACGCGACGAAAAGTATTTTCTTCTTTCCGGTTACGGTAACTTCGGAAGCTTTCTTTTCCGCGGGAGCGGTCGTCTTGGGCGCGGCCGTCTTGGACGCGGGCTTTGCCGCCGTTTTAGCCGTCGTAGCTTTGGTCGCTGTAGTTTTCTTTATCTTTTCAGCCATTTATATTTCCCCCCGATAATACTATTATAATCTGGTTCCCTTATTTATGAAATAAGGTTTTTGTTCGCAGCCGGCAAGAACCATACCGTCGGAAATCGCGCAATCCTTATCGCTGACGACGTAAGCAAGATTGCAGTTTTCGCCGACTACGTTCTCGCTCATTATGATGCAATTTTTAAGATGGGTGCCCTTGCCTACCTTTACGTTGCGGAAAAGTATGCAATTTTCCACGGTACCCTCTATAAGGCAGCCGTCGTGAATAAGCGAATTGCTTACCTTTGCGGTATCGGTGATCTTTGCGGGAGGGGCGTCGTTTACCTTTGTATAGACGTCTCTGTCGCCGAAAATTTCCCTGCGCACGGACCTGTCAAGCAAATCCATATTCGCTTTATAGAAAGTCTGGATTGACTCTATGCTGCTGTAATAGCCGTCGAGCTTATAGCCGTAAACTCTGCCCGCGCGTATTTCGGGGGCGATTAAATCCTTGGAAAAGCTCGTCCAGCCGCGCGCTATCGCCGTCTGTAACAGGTTGAGAAGGAAAGACGTACGCGCCACGAACACGTTTATGTAATGCTTTCTTACGCCGTCGCCCTTAGCGTTTATATCGGCGCACTTGATTTTGCCGCTTTTTTCCACGTCGAACATCATATAGGAGTTGTTCTCGCCGTTGTCGTGCTCGTGATAAACCATGGTTATGTCGGCGTTGTTTTTAACGTGGCTTTCGATAACCTTGCTGTAATCGAGCTTATACACCGCATTGCTGTCCGAAATGACGACGAAATCCTCCTTTGCCTTTTTGAGGAAAGCGGTTGCGCCCTTTAATGCCTCGAGGCGGTTCTTATACAGTACTTCGCTCTCGTCGCTGTAGGGGGGCAGAATTATCAGTCCTCCCTCCTTTCTGGCCAAATCCCATTCCTTTCCGGAACCGAGGTGGTCCATAAGGGATTGGTAATTATTTTTGGTGAGTATACCAACGGTTGTTATGCCGGAGTTTACCATATTCGAAAGGGCGAAATCCACAAGACGGTATCTGCCGCCATAGGGTATCGACCCCTTAGACCTTACACGGGTCAGCTCGGGCACTTGTTCATCGTTTATGCTTGAAAAAATAACGCCTACGGTTGAAGTCATTTTAATTTCCCCCCTTAAATGTCCTTATCAACTATTTCACCGGCGGGAACGCAGCCGCCGTCTCTTACCGATATGCCTCTGCCGAGGACGGTTATACCGTTCGTCTTGCCCTCTACCTTGCAAGCCTCTTCCCTAACCGCGCCGACCTTAGCTTTTCCGCCGATTGTTACTTCCTCGTCGACAATCGCGTAATTGACCTGCGCGCCTGCCTTTACGACCGTGCCGCCCATAAGAACGCAATCCTTTACAACCGCGCCCTTTTCTATTACGCAGTCGGTGCCGATAACCGAGTTTATTACCGTGCCCTCAACCTCGCAGCCGTTGGCTATCATAGAGTTCGAAACTTCGCCCGTAACGTATGCGGGAGGCGCGAGAGGGCTTCTCGAATGTATAATTCTGTCGTTGTCGCGCAGTTCGAAATTGGGAACGGTGCCGAGCAAGTCCATATTGGCCTCCAACAGAGAGGTTATGGTGCCGACGTCCTTCCAATAGCCCTCGAAGCGGTAGGAGAACATTTTCTCGCCCGCATTGAGCATGGCGGGAAGCACGTTCTTTCCGAAGTCTTTTTCGGAATCGGGGTCCTGCTCGTCAAGCTCGAGATATTTGAAAAGCTTGGACGCGGTGAATATGTAAATGCCCATAGACGCCAAATCGCTCTTGGGCTGCTTGGGCTTTTCTTCGAATTCGTAAATAGTTCCGTCGGGGTTGGTATTGAGAATACCGAAACGGGAAGCCTCCTTCATGGGCACTTTCATGCAGGCGATTGTACAGTCGGCCTTTGCTTCCTTATGGGCGGCAAGCATTTTATCATAATCCATTTTGTAAATGTGGTCGCCCGAAAGTATGAGCACGTATTCGGGATCGTACATCTTCATGAAGCGAATATTCTGATAAATCGCGTTTGCCGTACCCTTATACCAAGACGTGTCTTTCTTCGCCTCGTACGGCGACAGAATATGTACGCCGCCGAAAGTTCTGTCCAAATCCCACGGTTGACCGTTTCCGACATACTCGTTAAGTACTAACGGTTGATATTGTGTCAGAACGCCAACCGTATCGATGCCCGAATTAATGCAGTTAGACAACGGGAAGTCGATAATTCTGTACTTTGCGCCAAACGAAACAGCAGGTTTTGCTATGTTGCTGGTTAAAGCGTAAAGTCTGCTACCTTGTCCGCCGGCAAGTAACATTGCGACGCACTCTTTTTTTCTTAGCATTGCTAAATCCCCCCAAAAAATTATTTTTGTTTTTTTAAATACATACAAGAAAGTTTAGGTATATCGATAAAAATCGAATAATCTTTACCTTGACTTGTTTGTTTCCTCGTTTTAAAAATCCTCTTTTTTATCTTTCCGTCGCCGCCGTAAGCCTTATTGTCCGTATTGAAAACTATGCGGTAACTGCCCTGATCTATGCCTATTCTGTAGCCGAAGATATCCACGCCCGAAAAATTTATTACGGCGGTAATCTGTTCCCCGTCGCGCGAATATCGCGTAAAAGCAATCAGATTGCTTGCTCTGTCGTCTACTACGAGCCACTGAAACCCGTCCCAGCTGTCCTCGATATCGTAAAGCGGCCTGTTGTCTCTGTAAAACATATTCAAGGCTCTGACAAAGTCTGTCATCTTGCGGTGTTTTTCAAATTTTTTTAGAAAGAAATCGATGCCGCCGGT
This sequence comes from uncultured Clostridia bacterium, assembly GCA_964385865.1. Classification (GTDB taxonomy): domain Bacteria; phylum Bacillota; class Clostridia; order Christensenellales; family Borkfalkiaceae; genus Coproplasma. Next base: position 16,722 of record CAYLQK010000003.1, read on the forward strand.
ATAATTCCACTCGCTGAACTGCGCAACTTCGTAACCCATAAAATTGAGCTTCTTGCCGGGATGCGCGTACATAAATCCGAGAAGCGCCCTCTCCCCTGCAAATTTATCGTCGTATTCACCGGGCATTTTGTTTACGATAGAGCCCTTGACGTGGACCACTTCATCGTGGGATAGAGGCAAAATATACCGCTCGGAAAACGCATAAACAAGTGAAAATGTAATTTTGACGTGATGATGGTTTCTGAAATACGGATCCTGTCTGCAATAAAACAGGACGTCGTTCATCCAACCCATATTCCATTTATAATCGAACCCCAATCCGCCGTCTATGACTTTTTTGGTAACGCCGGGGTATGTAGTCGATTCCTCAGCCGCGGTTATCGCATTCGGAAAATATGTTTTTACAGTACTGTTGAACTTCTTTATAAATTCGATAGCTTCTAAATTGCGGTTATCGCCGAATTTATTCAGCGTACAATCCCCGGGCGATCTGTCGTAATCAAGGTACAACATCGACGCTACCGCGTCTACTCTCAACCCATCGACTCCGTATACGTCGAGAAAAAAAATCGCCGACGATAATAAAAAGCTGTCTATCTCTCCTCTTCCGAAGTCGAATCTTCTCGTTCCCCAACCGCTGTGTTCCATTCTGTCCCACAGCGGGCATTCGTACAGCGGCTGTCCGTCAAACTCGTACAACCCCCAGTCATCCTTAGGAAAATGCGCCGGAACCCAGTCAAGTATTACCTTAATTCCGTTGTTGTGAAAAGCGTTTACGAGGCTTGCAAACTGCTGCGGAGTACCCAGCCTTGCGGTTACCGAAAAATATCCCGTAACCTGATACCCCCACGAGCCGTCGAACGGAAATTCCGTTATCGGCATAAACTCAACGTGGGTATATCCCATTTTCTTTACGTACGGGACAAGCTCCTCTTCAAGCTCGCCATAGCTATAGTAAGAATTATCCTTATGTCTTTTCCAGGACAATAGATTTACTTCATATATATTGACGGGTTGTTCGTCTGTATCCGCCGCAAAATCGGTTTTTGTGCGCTTTGGCAACTCGCAGATTTTAGACGCGAAAGATTTCGGAAAGTCCGAACAAAATGCATAAGGGTCGGCTTTCAGAATTTTTCTGCCGTCAAAAGTCGTGATAAGGTAATTGTAAGTATCCCCGACCTTAGCCTCGGCGACCGCTTCAAAACTTTCGCCGTCCGAAAGCTTGTACATTACGCACTTGTTCCCGTCCATTCCATTGAACGAGCCAACTACGCTTACGGATAAAGCACGCGGCGCCCAAACTCTGAATATAAATTTTCCGTCTGAAAGTTTGTGGCAACCGAAAAACTCATAAGCTTTACAACAACTTCCTTCGTGGAAGCTTTTAAGCTGAAACTTATCAGTCATACTTCACCACCATACCTGATTTATTCTATCATATATTAAAGTATTTTTCAAGACCGAATTTAAAAAAAATATGAAATTTATTTGTAAATTATTTAAGATAAAATTTGTATAGGGCAAAATAAAAACAGCACGCGCGTTTTGCGTGCTGTTTTTATGTTATTTTGTATAATTTTCCAGCAATTTCAGATTTGCGGAGACAAACTTATCTAGCTCGTCCGCATCAAGCTTCTTGAAAGAAAGCAAGGCAAGAGAATAAACATAATTTGCTACGAATTTCTGTTTCTCCTCGTCAAGTTCTTTAAGCTTAGCTACGACAGGGTTGGAAGTATTGACTATCATAGTTCTGGCAATGGCATCGTCGCTCATACCGTAAATTTGCCCCATCTCACTATAGCGGCGCATATACTCGTCCGCTATAATTACAGCGGGAACGTCTTCGTTTTTAAGCTTTTCCGTCTTAACGGTAAGCTTGTCGTCGTTCAACGCGTTTTTAAAGATATCTATAATTACGCTGTCATCCGCACCGTCCTTGTCTTTAAGCGCACCGTCGATATCGGCGTCTATGCGCATAAATTTTAACTTGTCGGGAGTCTTATATTCAAGGAAACTCAAAAAGTGAGGATCGATGAAGTTGTCGCACAGAATTGCGTTCAGCCCCTCGTCTTTGAACATCTTGATATATTGCGCCTGTTGAAGCGCGTCGGAGACGTAATATACGATTGTCGGCTGTTTTTGATCGTTTTCCTTGTTTTCTTTGGCTTCGCCGTCTGGCGCCGTATTGCCATTGCCGTCCGCCACGTTATCTTCTTTTAAAAGCTCTTTGAAATTGATAAATTTCCCTTCAATGTCTTTGTAGATAATTATATCTTTTACCTTTTCGTAGAAATCGTTTTCCTTGATACAGCCGAATTTTATGAAATTAGCGGTATCTTCCCAACAGGTTTCATACTTCTCGCGGTCGTTTTTGAAAAGCGCGTTCAATTTATCGGCAACTTTCTTTGTTATATGCTTGCTGATTTTCTGCACTTGTCTGTCGTTTTGCAAAAAGCTACGCGAAACGTTCAGGGGAATATCCGGACAGTCAATGACGCCGTTCAAGAGCATTAAAAATTCGGGTATGACTTCTTTGATATTATCCGCGATATAGACCTGATTGCAATAAAGTTTAACCTTGCCGCGCTCAAGTTCAACCTTATTTTTTACCTTGGGGAAATAGAGAATTCCTTTGAGTTTGAAAGGATAATCCATATTCAGATGAACCCAAAAAATCGGTTCGTTATAATCCATAAACGTGTCGCGGTAGAACTTTTTATAATCTTCGTCCGTACAGTCCTTCGGATTCTTTACGTACAGGGGAACGGTAGAGTTCAAAGGCTCGTCTTTGCCGTCGCCCTTGAAGGAAACGTACACGTTATAAGGCATAAATGAACAATACTTTCTGACGAGGCTCTTTATATTGTTTTCGTCGAGGAATTCTTTTTCTTCGGCGGCAATATGCATTATGATTTTTGTTCCGCGGTTCTGCTTGTCGCTCTCATCGATACTGTAAGTGGAATTGCCGTCCGATTCCCAATGAACTGCAGGCTCGTCTTTATACGATTTAGTGTATATTTCAACGTTTTCGGAAACCATATAAGCGGAATAGAAACCAAGCCCGAAATGTCCGATAATTCCGTCGCCGCCCGCCTTTTCATACTTGGCAAGGAAATCCGAAGCGCCTGAAAACGCTATCTGCGTAATATATTTTTCTACCTCATCTTCGGTCATTCCTATACCGTTATCCTCTACGGTCAGGGTTTTTGCCTTTTTGTCAACGGAAATTTTAACGCAATATTCTTCGCCGTCCTCGGTCGCCTCTCCCATAGTTACAAGTTTTTTGAACTTAGTTATAGCGTCGATACCGTTTGCGACGATTTCTCTGAGAAAAATATCCTTGTCGGAATAGAGCCATTTCTTTATGATAGGCATCATATTTTCGCTTGAAATTTTGATATTACCTTCTCTTTTCATTTGAAGCCTCCTCTTTATCAATTCCTGATAATACAATAAATATATAACCCCTATCAATAGTCGTTAAACTCAATTAAATGACAATAATATGAAAAAAGGTTCCGCATTGAGCGGAACCTTTCAAGCGTTTATATTATTTATTTTTTTCTGCGTTAGCAAGCAAGTCGCCGAGTGAAGTGCCTATGGATATGCTGCCTTCACTCCAATTCGAAAGCTCGTCGTCGTTCTTTTTGGCCGCACGGAACTTGCGGGGTTCTTCGCCGCCGTTATCGCTCTGCTTGGGTGCGCGAGGTTTTCTTTCGGGTTCGGGAAGAATTGCCTTAATCGAAAGGTTCATCTTCTTCGCGGCAACGTCAAACGCGATAATTTTAGCGTCTACTTCGTCGCCGACATTGAGCACGGACGCAGGCGTTTCGATTCTGTCATAGCTGATCTGGGATACGTGAACAAGTCCGTCAATTCCTTTTTCCACTTCAATGAAAGCGCCGAAAGGAACAATCCTTACTACTTTACCCCGGATAACGTCGCCTACCGCATATTTTTCAGCGGCAAGATCCCAAGGCTGGGGCTGAAGCTGCTTATAACCGATAGAAACCTTCTTATTCTCTTTATCGACTTTAAGGACCTTAAACTGGTACGTCTTGCCGATTTCAAGAACGTCCTTTACGGAATTTGCACCGGTCCAGGAAAGATCGGAGATATGAGCAAGGCAGTCAAAACCGTTTACCGATACGAAAGCGCCAAAATTGGTAGCCCTTTCAACCTTACCTTCCACAACGTCGTCTACGGCAATGTTTGCGAAGAATTCTTCTTCTTTTGCAAGTTTAGCCGCCTCTTTTGCGTCGCGCTCTTCCTGTAAGATAACGCGCTGAGACGCGATAATTTCTTTTCTTCCCGTTCTTCTGATTTCGAGAGCGCGAAGACGAAGGGTTTTGCCTTCATATTTCGTCAGATCCTTGACGTATCCGGGACGGATTTCCTTTGCGGGAACGAATACCGAATATGTGCCGAGCTGAGCGACCAAACCGCCCTTATTTGTGCCTGTGCAAACAACGGAAAATTCCTTGCCGGACTCTATTTCGGCACTGAGAGCTTCTTCCTCCTTTAAAGTCCTGATCATTTTCTGAGACAGCTTAAGGTTGGGTTTAAGCTCTACGACAAGCAAATCAATCGTTTCGCCGATCTTTTCGACGTAATCTTCGGCGCTATACTGTTCGCAATCAAGTTCGTCTTTGCTCAGGGCAATTTCTTTTTTAGAGAAAGGCAGTAAAATCTGTAAGCCTTCATCCGTTGCCTGTGAAATCGTAGCCTGAACAATCTGTCCTTTTTTGAACTTCGATTCGTTGTCGATTTTAGCAACTACATCAGCCATTGAATTCGTTGCCTTAACTTCTGTGTTTTCTTCCATCTTTAAGAGAACCTCCCGGGTTTGCGCATTCGGGGTTGACGCCCCTGTAACAATACCTACACTTTTAAAATTTTTTATTTTAGAATAGTCAAAACAGTCAGCGTTGGCAAGCCTGAAAACATTTTTGCAATATGCGGAAACAGTTTCATAAAGCTTGTTCGTGTTGCTGCTGTTAAGACCGCCGACAACAAGCATTGCTTCGCATTTTTCAGCAAGATCAGCCGCCTCGCGCTGCCGTTCTATAGTAGTATAACAAATCGTCCTGAAAACAGCAACTGTTTTTTCACACAGATTTTTAATATTTTTTATTATTTTTTCGAATTTCAGGGTAGAAAAAGTTGTCTGGCAGACTATACAAACGTCTTTTTCGGCAAGTTCGGCGGGAACCGCGTCGCATTCGTTCACAATTATCGCCCTATCGCCGCACCAGCCTAAAAGTCCCTGCACCTCGGGATGCTCAGGCTCTCCCACGATAACTATCGTTTTTCCCTTTGCGCTCTGTTCCTCGACTATTTTTTGCGTACGTTTTACAAAAGCGCAGGTACAATCTATCACCCTTATCCCGCGCGCTTCGCATACGTCGTAGTAGTCCTTTCTGACTCCGTGCGAACGGAACACCACCGTGCTTCCGCAAGGCACTTCGTCTAAATTTTCTACGACTTTAATGCCTTTCTTTTTTATGGCTTCGACCACGTCGGCGTTGTGAATAATCTCGCCTAATATATAAGAATTTCCGCCGTCGAGGGATAACGCGGTATTGACGGCGTATTTCACGCCGTTACAAAACCCGCTGTTTTTTGCAACGAATATTTTCATAAACTATTTATTTTTTTTCTTTTTTATTATCTCTGAAAGCTCGGCGTGCATCTCAAGCATTTTTTCGCGTAATATCTCGTCGCATTTCAATACGTCTTCTTCCTTGAGCCTCTTATCATAATATTCGGTAAATTCGAACGGTTCGCCGTATAATATATGCGAACGTCTTAAAAACCCGATTTTCTTTACCTGCACTACGGGCACAATCGGCGTCTTTGTCTTTATTGAAATCGCCGCGGCGCCGCTTTTAAACGGCAGAAAGGTTTCGTCCGTTTTGTTCCGCGTGCCTTCGGGAAATATGATAACCGACTCGTTATTCTTGAGATATTTCATTGACTGCATAACCGCCTTTACGTCGGTGCCGTCGCGGTTTACGGGTATACATTCGCACTTGTTTACAAATTTTTTGGAAATTCCCTTGGCAAAGAGCTCTTTCTTTGCTATAAAATGAACCGGTTTTGTGGTTGCCATTGCCACCACGATAACGTCGAGCACGCTGTAATGATTACCTACGAACAGATACGCCCTATCGTCGTAAGGCTGCGTATGCCCGTGCTTTTTATAAGGAAAAAGCGGACGGTAAACGAACCTTTCCAACCTGTGCAAAGTTCTGAACCATTTTTCAAATTTTGTAAGCTTTCGCTTTTCTTTTTTAGCCATTTATATCTTTTCCTGAATACTCTTAGCGATAAAATCCACAACAGCCTCTATCGTCATATCGCTCGTGTCGACCTCTATAGCGTCGTCGGCTTTGACGAGCGGAGCGATTTTACGATTTTTATCCTGTTCGTCGCGGAGTTTTATCTCTCTTAGCACCTCGTCGTAAGGCTGATTAAAACCTTTTTCGGCGTTTTCTTTTGACCTTCTGTCCGCCCTGACCTCAGGGGATGCGGTAAGAAAAAATTTATGTTCCGCTCTCGGTAAAACGTTTGTACCTATATCGCGGCCGTCGAGAACGCAGGGACATTCTTCGGCGATCTTTCGCTGTAAGTCTACCATCTTTTCGCGTACGAATTTGTGCGCGGAAACGGTCGACGCAACCATAGACACGTCGGGGGAACGGAGTTCTTCATTAATTTCTTCTCCGTTCAACAGAGTAACCTGCCTGCCGTTTTCATATTTTACGGAAATATCCGTGTTGAGCAACAGCGCTTTGACTTTCTCTTCGTCTTTATAATCGGTTCCGCTTCTCAGGCACGCAACCGCGCAAGCCCTGTACATTGCGCCCGTGTCGAGGTGCAGAATATCGAATTTAGAAGCGATTATTTTAGATATCGTACTCTTTCCGCTACCTGCAGGTCCGTCGATTGCAACGTTCAGCTTTTTCACGATATCCCTTCTAAGATTGACCGCGCCGTTCAGATAAACGTGTTTAGGCGGCATATTCGAATCGGCAAGGAGCATAACCCTTATACACTTTTTTAAGGAACCTTCAATATCGGGCTCCAGCGAAGAATAGAGTGCGCTTGAAAAGAACCCCGCTTCTCTTGCCGCTTTGGCAGGATAAAAGGAACGTATATCCGAAGTATTTGAAAACATTATGCAGATAATATCTTCAAAAGACAGACAATTACTTTCTTTGATTTTTACCAATAATTCTTTTACGTTTTTCTTAATTTGTTCAGGAGTATCACTTTCTACTGTTGTCGCTCCCCTTATAGCTATCATAATCTCAATCCTTAATGCTGTTTCCTGCTGCATAACCCGTAGAAAATGCGATTTGCAGATTAAATCCGCCCGTAAACGCGTCCACGTCAAGCACTTCGCCGCAGAAATACAGACCCTTTACAAGTTTACTTTCCATTGTTTTCGGGTTTATTTCCTTAACGTCGATTCCGCCCGAAGTAATTATCGCCTCGTCGAAACCGCGCATAGATGAAACAAGCATATCAAAATATTTAATATTTGTCAACAGAGAATATCTCTCGGTTCGGGTTACCGAATTTACTTTTTTGTCGACGGGAATTTGGCTGCGTTTCAAGACCTGAGGAATCATTGCGGTAGGTAAAAGTTCTTTCAGACAATTTGAAATCCCCTTATTTTTATATACCTCGAAATCGCGCAAAATCCTTTTATCAAGCTGTTCTTCGGTTAGCGCCGGTTTTAGGTCGACGGATAATTTGACCCGGTTTAAATCCAACCTGTTAATAAGGCTTGAAGCGGACAAAACTATAGGTCCCGATATACCGAAATGAGTAAACAGCATTTCGCCGAAAAAATCTTTGACGCATTTATTATTATGGAATACAGATAAATTTACGTTTTTCAACGACAGGCCTTGCAAATCTCTATAAAAATCCCCTTTTATATTAAGACCGCAAAGTCCCTGTTTAACGGGAATTATTTTATGCCCGCATTCTTCGGCAAATCTGTAACCGTCCCCCGTAGACCCCGTCGAAGGATAACTCAATCCGCCCGTGCAGACAATGGCCTTGTCGAATTTATAATTACCTTTCGTTGTTGTTATGCCAGACAAAGTACTATTCAAAACATTGATACTGACGACGTTTTCATTAAATTTAAAAGTTACGCCCTCTTTTTTACAGTAATTTTCCAGGCATTTGGTTACGTCGCTGGCCTTATCGGATACAGGGAATACCCTCGCCCCACGCTCAACTTTAAGAGGTAAGCCGCCTTCTTCGAAGAAATTCATCGTATCGTGCGGAGTTAGCCCGTAGACGGCGCCGGTCATAAACTTAGAATTGTTTACTATATTAGATAAAAATTCGTCGGGCAAACAGTCGTGTGTAATGTTGCACCTGCCTTTACCCGTAATATAAATTTTTTTACCGCTTTTTTCGTTTTTTTCAAACACTACGACGTTGTTTCCGTTATGCGCCGCGGCGTAGGCGGCCATCAGTCCTGCCGCACCTGCGCCGATTATTGCTATATTATACATAAAAACCTTACGGCGTGGGCACGTCCCACGCCGCTTTTATTTTTGGATGATTAAACGGGATAGACTCCGTTAGGATTGGCTGCCATATCTTTATCTACTCCGCTATCCTTCGCTTTACGCCATTTGAAGAAATTAGTTGCAACTTCGGGGAACAGTGCGTAAGACAGTACGTCTTCGGGCTTCTCGTAAAATCCGTCGTTCTTAACTTTATCCGTCAACGCCTGCATTTCGTCTTCAATGAGATCGGCGGGGCGGCAGGTAATTATTTTCTCCCCGTTTTTAGTGCACATCTTTGAGACTTCCCGATCGATTTCACCGGGAACCGCTCCGTATTTGCCCAAAATCAGATCCTTATATTGGGCGGTTATCGTCTTATAGCGTCCGAGAAGCACGTTCCATACCGCCTGAGTTCCGACTATCTGGCTCGAGGGAGTTACAAGCGGAGGATATCCGCAGTCCTTTCTGACTTCGGGAACTTCGGCGAGACATTCCATCAATTTATCTTCCTGACCCGCCTGCTTCAGCTGGTTCATAAGATTAGACAGCATTCCACCGGGTACCTGATAAAGCAACGTATTGATATCAACCTTTCTGACCTTGGGATTAAGGAATCCTTCCTTCTCAAGCCGGGCGGCAACCTTATTGAAATGATTTACCAAAGGCAATAATTTCTGTATGTCAATACCGGTATCGTACTCTGTTCCCTTTAACGTGGCCACGAGAGGCTCTGTAGCAGGGTTGGAAGTACCGTTACCGAGCGGCGAAAGCGCACAGTCAACAATATCAACGCCCGCCTGTATAGCCATAAGATTTACCATATCGCCGGTACCCGACGTATTGTGGGTATGGAGATGAACTTTCGTTTCGGGTTTCAGCGCCTTTTTAAGCTTACTTACGACGTCATATGCGGTAAAAGGCAACAGCAAATTCGCCATATCTTTTATGCAAATATTATCCGCGCCCATACTTTCAAGCTGTTTAGCAAGATTAACAAAGTATTCCGTGGTGTGTACCGGGCTTGTCGTGTACGATATAGCCGCCTCGCAAACACATTTGCCGCCCGCGCCGTATTTCTTTATAGCTTTAATCGAAGTTTCGAGGTTTCTCGGATCGTTCAACGCGTCAAAAACCCTGATAACTCCAACGCCGTTTTCAATCGATTTATCGATAAAGCTCTCGACAACGTCGTCGGCGTAGTGTCTGTAACCCAATAAATTCTGTCCGCGAAGCAACATTTGTATGGGGGTCTTTTTAAGATATTTCTTTAAATTTCTCAACCTGTCCCAGGGATCTTCGTTTAAAAATCTAAGACAGGAATCAAACGTTGCGCCACCCCACGCTTCAAGCGAATAATATCCTATTTCGTCCAAAAGCGGCAACACGGGTTCCATTTCGTCAAACCTCATTCTCGTTGCCGCGTGCGACTGGTGCGCATCACGAAGTATTGTGTCGGTAATTAAAAGTTTTTTACCATTCATAAATTTCCTCTCAAATTATACCGTTAATTTTAACCGAAGCAGGCAAGCAAGATACCTGCCGCTATGGCAGAACCGATAACTCCTGCCACGTTTGGTCCCATCGCGTGCATAAGCAAATGGTTCTGCGGATCGTATTCCCTTCCCACGTCTTCAGATATTCGGGCCGCCATAGGTACTGCGGAGACGCCCGCCGAACCAATGAGCGGATTGATTTGCCCCTTTGTAATTTTGCACATCAATTTTGCAACGAGAAGTCCGCCGATAGTGCCTATGATAAACGCAAACAGACCCAATCCTATGATTGCAATCGTTTCAATGCTTAAAAATACTCCGCCCTTAGCCTTGCAGCCGACAGCTACACCAAGGAATATCGTTACCGTATTCATTAAACCGTTCTGCGCCTGCGTGGAAAGTCTTTCCACAACGCCCGACTCCTTCATAAGATTGCCGAGCATCAGCATACCTAACAGCGCTATCGAATCGGGCAGAATTATTCCGACTACCAGAGTTACTATTATGGGAAACAATATTTTTTCAAGTTTGCTCACCTGACGAAGAGGTTTCATTCTTATCGCCCTCTCCTTTTTGGTTGTGAGACATCGCATAAGCGGCTTTTGTATTATAGGTATCAGCGCCATATATGAATAAGCCGCTATAGCTATTGCGGATATCAGATCGGGCGCAAGTTTAGAGGTAACCATTATGGCGGTAGGTCCGTCGGCACCGCCTATTATCGCAATTGCCGCCGACGAAGCCGCCGAGAATCCAAGCAACGACGCGACGATAAACGCAACAAAAATTCCGAGCTGCGCACCCGCGCCGATTATCATACTCTTGGGGTTTGCAATAAGCGGTCCGAAATCCGTCATTGCTCCGATCCCGAGGAATATCAAAGGAGGATAAATTACCTTATCTACGCCGAAATACAGATACCATAAAAGCCCCCTGTTTTCAACGTCGTCATACGAGGACGAGATGATTGTTCCCGTTTCATCCTTGGGATAAGTTCCCCAAAGCACGCTCTCCGCGCCGGGTATGTTAATGAGAAACATACCGAAAGCTATCGGAAGTAGCAGCATCGGTTCAAATTTTTTGACAATGGCAAGATACATCAGCACAAACGAAATCAACAGCATTACGTAGTTCTGCCAGTCGCCCTGAACAAAACCCATAGATTCGTACAGATTGCTGAATATATTACCAAAGTCTACCGCAAGTAAACTTTGCATATCTCCTCCGACTTAGCCAATCACCGCAAGCACCGCGTTGGTTTCAACGTTTGCTCCCTTAGCAACCCCGAAAGTAACCTTTCCGTCGCAGGGCGCCGTAATTTCATTGTCCATTTTCATTGCTTCGAGAACTATTATAGGCTGATCCTTTTTTACCGAACTGCCGTCCGCAACGAGAAGATTTTTGATGAGTCCGGGGAAAGGAGATAAAACCTTTTCACCTTCCGCAGAGATTTTCGGCGCGGCGACCTTGGGCGCAGCTGCGGGAGCGGCAACAGGAACCTTCTTCCCCGTCGTTCCTTCGCTTGCACCGACTTCCTCAACGCCTACAGAATAACTTTTTCCGTCTATCGTTACTATAAAATTACGCATATAAGTTCTCCTTTAAATCCTTTTTATTCTTCTTACCTTGAATTCGCATTCGGGTTTTTCTTCGGTATAATAAGCCATAATAGCGGCGACAATCGCAGCTTTTATTTCATCGGAAATTTCACCGTCGCCAATTTCCGCCGTTGCTTGGGGCTCCGCCGATTTCTGCTCGCCCTTCTTTCTGCCCTTTTTACTTAAAAAAGCCAAATTATTGGTCTTTCTCATCAGAAGTCCTATGAGCCAGATTATCAGGATAATAATCAGTATTCCGACAAAGACCATAGCAAAACCGATTACGGCATAAATACAAGCTTCGCCGAAACTAAGACTTCCTTCCTGATTTATAAGCGATAACAAACTGTTTATCATTTGTCCCTCACTTCAAAAGCATCTGTAATGACGCTACAAGATATTGTCTGACAAACGACGGCTGGATTATATTATCTATATAGCCGCCCTTAGCCGCATTGACGGGGTCGGATTTCTCGTCTGAATAACGCTCGGCAAGTTTGCCTTTATCCGAACCCTTTTCGTTCGAGAATTCAATCTCCGCGCCCTGAACGTCGTCGAAAAGCGCTATTTTCGCATTGGCAAAAGCATACGTATAGTCATAGCCCATATTCTTAGCGGCAAATACAGTGTATCCGAGACCTATTGCCTTGCCGTAAACTACGGAAATTTTCGCCGCGTCTATGCAGTCGAGTATTGATACGTATTCGCCAAGTTCTTTTACTACAAGGCTGTTATTTGTAGCCAAATCGGATTTAATTCCGAGCGTATTGACAAAGGTTACGTAAGGCAAACCGTAACAGCAGGCGAATTCGGCAAAATCTTTTATCTTTCTGACGTTTCCGGAATTCAGACTAACTCCGCCGTCTCCGTCAAACACCGCGGCGGCAACCGCTATACCGCCGATTCTTCCTAGAATACATCTTAGTTCGGAAGAATAGTCCGCACCCACTTCAATTATGCTGTCTGCGTCGAATATTTTAAGAAGCGTCTCCGTGTCGTTTGCATTGTCAAGCTCTGGTACGGAAGCGTTCAGATCTTCGCAATCGTCCGTAACGGGCATTGCGAGAATTTCGTTGATTTTTATGATTTTATCCTTAATATCGTTCAAAGACGATACCTTGAATGATACAAGATTTGCTTTATTCAGTCCTTCGGCTCCGCCCATCTCGAATTTATTAACGTTCACGCCGCTCTTCGCCGAAATTACAAGCGGACTGTTCGCCGCAAGCACGCTCTTTTTGTCGATGAAGAACGTAAAGTCGCAAAGCCCCGACAATAAGGCTATCTGACCGTACACTTCGCCGTCCACGACGAGATATTGGGGAACCGTTCCCTTGAGCTGCGAAGCCTTCAGAATCAAAGAAGCCAAACCTTCAAGAACATTCACTCCTTCGCCGATCTGCACGCCGAGCGATGACAGCAAATAAATTACGGGCGTAGACGTCTTTTCAGCCTGATCAAGACACTTAGCGATTTTGTCACAGTTCGCTTTACTTACGCCGCCCGACAGCACTGCGCTGTTCTGAGCAACGACGTAAAAAGAATAGCCGCCGATAGTCGCAAAACCCGTTACGACGCCTTCGCCCTCGGCTTCCTCACCGTAAAAATCGTTCTTTGAAAAGCTGAACGCCGAAAACTCGACAAAGCTGTCTTCGTCGATGAGAAGGTTTATATCCGTGCGTATCTGCTTTCCGGCATCCAAGATTTTTTGCTTACGCGCCTGCAATAAGCGTATTTTATCCATAAATTTCTCCTAAAAGCCAAATTCCTACATATACAATTGTACAAAAAATTTTGCCAAAATCAAGCAGAACAGATATATTTTTATCAGAAAAAGTTTTTGTTTGTTTAAAACAAAAAAAGATGGCAAAAAATCGTCATCTTTTCATCTTTAATTTATTTTTTCTTTAATTTATTTTTGATAAAGCTGTCTATCTTATCGGAGTATTTGCAGACAAGCCAGAACAATACGATAACGAGAACGGCGAGCACTCCCCAAATCAATATCCCCCACCAGGTGTTAAAAGGTATCATTCCGAACGAATATGCCGTAGTAATGACCGATATCGCGCGCGTTATGATAATCATTATAATGAAATACGGCCAGGTCATCGAGGATAATCCCGCAACAAAACACAGCACGTCGTCGGGAAACATAGGCAGAAGGAACATTATTGAAAGAATCAAATAATCCTTACCTTTCAATTTTTCAAGCCAATTATCTAGCGTGTCTTTTCCGACTATCCACTTAACCGCCTTATAGCCTATCCATCTGCCGACGGCGAACGCCACTATCGAGCCAGAAACTATGCCGATGAAACTGTAAAGCGAACATCTTAAAGGTCCGAAAAGCGCAACCCCTGCCGCCACCGCTACCGACCCCGGCACGGGAAGAATTATGACCTGCAAAAAACTGAACAATATAAAGAGGAACACCGCCATATTTCCGAAATCAGCGATGTAATCCCGCAACGCCTGAATGCTGTTTATCTTTGTTATTATGCCGGACGCGCATAGAGCAAAAAATACTACCGCGAAAATATCGATAAAAATCAAAGCGCAGAGAATGAGTCTGTACAGCGCCTGTTTTTTGAAAAAATACAGTATGATATACGCCAGCACCATTATGGACAATATTCCGACAGAAGCCGAAATAAGCGGCATAAAATGCTTCTCGATAAAAGGCAGACTTTTATACTTCAACCCGTACGCAATAAAAACAAAGGCAACAGCACCGAAAAGTACCGCCGCCAGTATGTTTACCGCACTTTTTAAAAAAACTGTATATTTCTTCATTTATCAGCCTTTATCAGGCGACAAGCCTTTACTTATATTATATATTAAATTGCATATTTTTATAATGATATTTATAAAAATTTAATAGCGTCGGTCGCAAGTTTATCGCAGATATTATTGTATTCGTTGTCGGAATGCCCCTTTACTTTAATAAAACTTAACGAATGAATCCCGGAAAGCGCTTTCAATTCCTGCCAAAGGTCTGCGTTTAAAACAGGTTTCTTATCGGATTTTATCCAGCCCGCTCTTTCCCAGTCCGACAGCCAGCCCTTATTAAACGCGTTTACCGTATACGCCGAATCGCTGTATATCTCAACGTCGCAGGGTTCTTTAAGGCACTTGAGTCCCTCGATTACCGCCTTTATTTCCATACGGTTATTCGTCGTCGACTCCTCTGCGCCCGATATACGTTTTTCGTGCCCGTTAAACATCAATACGGCGCCCCAACCGCCTTTCCCGGGATTGCCCGAGCAGGCGCCGTCGGTATATAATGTTACCTTTTTCATTTGCTTGACAGTTCTTTCGCGCGTTTTACGCAGGCATCGACCGCTTCGGAAACAATTCCACGGAAATTATTTTTTTCGAAAACTTTTACCGCTTCGATCGTGGTCCCGCCCTTACTGCAAACTTGCATCAATAATTCCGAAATTGTCTGTTCTTCGCGCCCTACCATCTCCGCCGCGCCGAGGACGGTCTGTACCGCAAGAATTTTCGCTTCGTCTTTGCTAAGTCCCTGCTTTACCCCGGCGTCTATAAGACTGTCAATAAACATAAACACGTAGGCGGGTCCGCTGCCGCTTATGCCCGTTACTGCATCCATCTTGCTTTCGTCGATACTCAGAACGGTACCGAGGCAGTTGAAAACGTTGCTGACGAAATCCGTATCATCGATAGATTTGTTAAAATCGGACATATCTATACCTATAGCGCCGCTGCCTATAGAGCAGGGCAGGTTAGGCATACATCTTGCAACCTTTACAGCATTGATGCCGAACGCGTTTTTGATTGTGTTCTTCTTTACGCCGGCCATTATCGAGATTATCTTTTCGGGGCTGGAATTACCGAGGCTTTTTACGACCTCTTCAAAGTTCTGAGGTTTTACTGCTATAAGTAAATATTCGCAGTTGTCCACTACATATTTATTATCAGTTGTCACGCGGACGCCGAGATATGAAATTTTATCTAAATTTTCCTCGTATTTATCGCTTACAATAATTTTTTTCTCGTGTAAGAAATCGGAAAGGACAACGCCCCTCAAAATGGACTGCGCCATCTTTCCGCAACCTATTATTCCAAGTTTAAATAGTTTTTTCATTATAATCCTCCGAAAAACAGTTGACTTTAATCCAATTTATATTATATAATTTAT
>CAYLQK010000004.1:0-31744 GCA_964385865.1 uncultured Clostridia bacterium
TATGTACGGTCGACTTGCTTATACCGAAATACTGCGCTGCCGCGCGCACGGTGGACTTGGTTTCGATTATGTACTCCGCTTCCCTCGTTACCCTTTCAGCGATATAATCCCACATTGCATACTCCAAAATTTAAAGTATTAATAATTATGCTTAAAATTGGCGATATATGACGAATTTTAAGTAAGGCGCGAAGGAAGCAATCAAAACTCGGCGGAATTCGCAAGAATTCCGCCGAGTTTTGATAGGTTAATAAATGCCGTAAAGCGCTCGACAAATTTTATTTCAACGCCCGGAAAACGGGTTTGATCTGTGTTCCGCCTCATTCGCGTACATACGCGCGGTTTCAACGTCCGCCGCGGTGATGACGCCGCTCTCCAAAAGCACTTCGGCGTAGCTCTTTTCCGCTGTTTCGCCGAGATAAGAATTATCTTCGCCGCGGATTTTACCGTAAACATAGCGGAAAAATATACCGATATCTTTGAAAAGCTCGCGTTTCTTTACATAGACGACGTCTTTTTCGAACATCTCTCCGTAAGTTTTACAACCTTGCAGCACAACAGAAGATATGAGACCCGGGCGCGCTGAAAAGCGTTCCATAGACTCGTCGTCGATAAGCGCCGCGTCGCCTACGTCCATAAGTTTGGGTCCGACTATGCTCAATTTACCGTTTAAAACGTCCAGCAGCCGCGGTAGATTTTTGAGTATGCAGTGCAGGTCTGAAAAAGCGCGCACGTAGATTATCCTGCCGCCCTTGCCTATACAGGCAGTTTGCTCGAATACCTTACCGCCCGCCTCTCTTTGACGGTACTTCACGACGCCCGCCGTAATTATAAACACAGGCGAAAGTACTATCACGCAGACGAGTGAAACGAGGAAATCGAGTATATTTTTCATAAACAGACGGTAATTCAGCTCTATTATGAAAAGTAAAAGCACTGCCGCGACGACTGCCAAAACCGCAATACCGCCCGGCGTGGTAAGAAATCCGCTGAGCGCCGAAAGTTGTCTATTCATCGCCGCTCTCCTCAGGATTAATTATTTTTTCTATGAGGTCAAGCACTTTTTCGAGCCCTTGACGGGTTTCGGAAGACGTTGCTATGATATCATCCGGGCCGCATTTGTATGCCGCGGCAATATTGCGCACGTTTCTCGAAACCGCCGCCTTTGAAATCTTGTCAGATTTTGTCGCGACAACGGTAAACGGAATCAGATTGTAATAGAGATATTCTATCATCTGCCTGTCGTCCGCAGTGGGATCGTGGCGGATATCGCAAAGCGCCAGGACGTGCGCGGCATTCCTCTCCGCAAAGAACGTTTCAAGAAGTCTTGACCACCTCGCCTTTTCCTCTTTGGAGACCCGGGCGTAGCCGTAGCCCGGAAGATCGGCAAGTATGAACGGGCCTAAATCGAAATAGTTGACAAGGCGCGTTCTGCCCGGATCTTTAGAGACCTTTGCCAATTTTTTTCTGCCCGATAGCATATTTATGAAGCTGGACTTGCCGACGTTGGATTTGCCGCACACGGCGATAATCGGCCTTTCACTCTTAATGAACTGCGATTTATCCGCTGCGCTGGTTATGAATTCAGCATTTGTGATTTTTAACATAATTTATAAAGAAAATATTTTGCGGTTCCTGGTTTAAATGCCGATTATGGCGTTTCTGAACACGCTGTCCACGTCGGTAACGGGAATGAAATTGAGCTGTCCGCGGACGTTGTCGGGAATTTCTTCGAGATCCTTTTTATTGTCGGCGGGAATGATGACGTCGCGAATGCCAATCCGGTAAGCCGCAAGCGCCTTTTCCTTAAGTCCGCCGATAGGCAAAACCTTGCCGCGCAGAGTTATTTCTCCCGTCATTGCAATGCTCTTTTTCACGGGTTTTTTGGTGAAAGCGGAAAGTATCGCCGTCGCCATAGTAATACCCGCGCTCGGTCCGTCTTTCGGCGTTGCGCCCTCGGGCACGTGTATGTGAATATCCGTCGTTTCGAACAGATTGTTGTCAATGCCGTAGCTTGCGCTGTTGGAACGGATATAGCTTATAGCCGCCCTCGCGCTCTCCTTCATTACGTCGCCGAGTTTTCCCGTCAAAAGCACTTCGCCTTTGCCGTGCATTGCCGAGACCTCTATAGTCAGCGTCGTACCGCCGACAGCAGTCCAGGCGAGACCCGTCGCCGCGCCGACCTCGTCGCCTTCCAAAGCGCCGTCGCGCTCGAAACGCTTAGTGCCGAGAAAATCTGAAAGATTTTCCTCGTTGATCCTGATTTTTTTCGCCTTGCCGCCTGAAAGTTTTACCGCCGCTTTTCTGCAGAGAGCGTCTATCCTGCGTTCAAGACTTCTAACGCCCGCTTCCCTCGTATAGCCGTCGATTATCGCGTCCAGCGCGCCGTCGGATATAGCTATTTCATTGGGTTTAAGACCGTTGGCTTCCCTGCGTTTGGGGACGAGATAACGTTTTGCTATCTCGCGCTTTTCATCCTGCGTATAACCGTTCAACTCCACTATCTCCATTCTGTCGAGGAGCGGTACAGGTATGGTATCAAGGCTGTTTGCGGTTGTGATAAACAGCACTCTGCTTAAATCGTAATTCACCTCGATATATCTGTCTACGAAAGTCGAATTCTGTGCGGGATCGAGCACTTCGAGAAGGGCGTCCGCAGGGTCGCCGCGCATATCCGACGAAATTTTATCCACTTCGTCAAGAAGGAATACGGGATTGACGGAACCCGCCTTCTTCATTCCGCTTATTATCCTGCCGGGCATAGAGCCGACATAGGTCTTTCTGTGTCCCCTTATCTCCGCTTCGTCCTTGACGCCGCCGAGGCTCATTCTGACGAATTTTCTGCCGAGCGCCCTTGCAATCGAGCTTGCAACCGAGGTCTTGCCCACGCCCGGGGGACCCACGAAGCACAAAATGGGCGCGTTCATACCTCCCGTACGCTTTAAAACGGCGAGGTATTCCGTGATGCGCTCTTTTATCTTTTCGAGCCCGTAATGGTCCTCGTTGAGTATCTTAACGGCGTCGGAGAGTTTTTCGGTATCCTCGGTCTTTTCGCTCCAAGGGATATCCATAAGCCAGTCTATATAAACGCGGAGCACGTTATATTCGGGCGAAGACGACTGCATTCTCGACATACGGGAAAGCTCTTTCAGCGCTTTTTCCTGCGCTTCCGCACTCATTCCCCTCGCCTTGATTTTCTCCTCGAGTTCTTCGCGTTCCTCTATATCGTCGCCGAGTTCGTTGTGAATAGCTTTGAGCTGCTCGCGGAGATAATACTCTTTTTGGTTCTTGTCTATATTCTGCCTTACGGTCGAATTTATCTTGCGTTCCAGCCGCATTATTTCAAGCTCGTCGTTCAGCATTTTGTCCGCAAGGCGAAGCCTGTCCACGGTGCGGACGCATTCGAGAAGCTCCTGCTTGCGCTCCGTCTTGACGTTGAGATAATGGCCTGCCAGATTGACGAATTCGTCGGGGTCGGTGCATTTATCGAGGTTAGCCGCCGCGTCCTTGGGAAAATAACCGTCGGAAGAAGTTATTTCCTTCAAGATCTCTTTCGACGTGCGGAAATAAGCCTCTTCAAGCGAAGGGTCGCCGTGAACGGGCGTAAGCTCTTCAACGAGCGCGACAAACGCGCCGTTTTCCGTTATTATCTGCTTTGCCGTGCCGCGGTAAAGTCCGTCCAGCGTAAGGCGCAGATTATTGCCGGGAAGACGGGTTATCTGACGGAGTTTAACAACCGTGCCGACCGTATAGACGTCGTCCTCCGTTATATCCTCTTTATCCGACAGTTTCTGCGCGCAGACGAATAGTTTGGAATCGTGCTCCGCGGCATATTTCACCGCCGACAGCGAAATCATTCTGCCAACGTCGCAATTTATGGTTGTATCGGGGAAAACTACCCTGCCGCGCAGTGCGAGCAGAGGATATTCCTGTAATTTAGACATAAACCACCCCTGTTATAAAGACGCGAAAGTTTTATCGGTAACTTTGCGTGAATTTATTTATCCGTTTAAATTTACGCGCCAAATCTGCGTTAGGCATATTTGGCGCGTCTTTATCTCTGATTTTCAAGCAGTCTCTTTATAGATTATTTTAGGTTCCGCCTTATCGGTAACGCATTCGCGGGTTACTATTACTTCCTCCACGTTGTCCTCGGATGGAAGTTTGTACATTACCGAAGTCATAAAGCCCTCGATAATCGTTCTCAGTCCCCTTGCGCCCGTCTTGAGACGGATTGCCGTATTCGCTATTTCGCGCACCGCACCGTCCTCCACGGTAAGCTTTACGCCGTCCATCGCGATAAGTTTCTGATACTGCTTTATTATTGCGTTCTTTGGTTGCGTGAGAATATCCACAAGCGCGTCTTCGTTGAGCGGATGCAGACTTACCACTATTGGAACGCGCCCGACAAATTCGGGAATGAGCCCGAAATTGGTAAGATCCTGCGGCTTTACGTCGGAAAGCATCTCGTAGATGTTCTCCTCGGCGTTTTTGACCGTACCGCCGAAACCGAGCGAAGTATTATCCTTGCGCTTTTGTACGATTTTATCCAGTCCAACGAACGCGCCGCCGCAGATGAACAGTATATTCGTCGTATCTATTCTCAGGCACTCCTGCTGGGGGTGTTTTCTGCCGCCCTGGGGAGGTACGTTTGCCACTGTGCTTTCTATTATCTTTAACAGCGCCTGCTGAACGCCTTCACCCGAGACGTCGCGCGTTATCGAAACGTTTTCGCTCTTCCGCGCTATCTTATCTATTTCGTCTATATAGATAATGCCGCGCTGAGCCTTTTCGATGTCGTAATCCGCATTCTGTATAAGTTTTAGCAGAATGTTTTCCACGTCCTCGCCCACGTAACCCGCTTCGGTCAACGTAGTCGCGTCTGACGAAGCAAAGGGCACGTTGAGAACTTTGGCAAGCGTCCGCGCAAGCAGAGTTTTTCCGCAGCCCGTAGGTCCGAGAAGGAGTATATTGCTCTTTTCTATCTCCACGTCGCCGTCCTTCTCTTTGCCGGACATATTGTTGATACGCTTATAATGATTATATACCGCCACGGACAGCACTTTTTTGGCTTCGTTCTGCCCAACGATATATTTATCGAGCTCTTCTTTGATTTCCGCAGGCTTTTTGAGGGGAACGGGGTCGAGGTCGGTAATTTCGAGATCTTTGACCATATCGCCGCAGATTTCAACGCACTCGTCGCAAATGCACGCGCCGTTCTGCCCGCTGATGAGCCGCTTTACCTTATCTTCGGTTTTTCCGCAAAAAGAACAAAATTTCTTTTCTTTCAATCTGAACTCCTGTTGTTATCTCTTATAAAATACCTTGTCTATAAGACCGTATTCAAGCGCCTGCTGGGCCGAGAGATAATTGTCTCTGTCCGTATCGCGCTCTATCTCCGAAAGCGGTTTGCCCGAATTTTGGGAGAGAATCGTGTTGAGCTTCTGCTTCGTTTTCAGTATGTGCTCCGCCGCGATTTTTATGTCGCTCGCCTGACCCTGCGCGCCGCCGAGAGGCTGATGAATCATTATTTCGCTGTTGGGAAGGGCAAACCTTTTGCCCTTTGCGCCGCTGGACAGCAGGAACGCGCCCATTGACGCCGCCATACCTATGCAGATCGTAGATACGTCGGGCTTGATATAGTTCATCGTATCGTAGATAGCAAACCCTGCCGAAACGGAACCGCCGGGACTGTTTATATAGAGCGAAATATCCTTCTGAGGGTCCTTCGCTTCAAGGTAAATCAACTGCGCGACAACGGTGTTCGCCACCGCGTCGTCTATCTCGCCGCTCAAAAAGATTATTCTGTCTTCGAGAAGGCGGCTATAAATGTCATAAGAACGCTCCCCGCGGGAAGTCTGTTCAACGATGTAAGGCACTAATGCGTTACGTTCCATAAAACTCCTCTTGCGCGGCGCAATCTATTCATTCGTTTTTGCGCGCCGTGCGAAATTTAAGTCTTTATTCCTCGGTATAAAGCTCGTTATTGGCTTTGAGGAAATCAAACATCTTGGTTATGATGATGTCGTTAGTGATATATTCGACCTGTCTGGGATCGATAGTCTTTTTGTACTCTTCCAAAGTCTTTCCGACGGACTTTGCCTGCTCCTCTATTTTCGCGTCGAGTTCGCCGTCCTCGACTTTGAAGTTCTCGGTCTTGATTATCTTATCGATGACGAGCTGGCTTAAAACTCTGGGCTGAGCCTGATCCTTGAACTGGGAACGGAATTGTTCCATAGTAATGCCCATATACTTTACGTAGTCTTCGAGTTTAAGACCCTGATACATAAGGCGATAGCTGAAATCCTGTACCATTCTGTCGATTTCGTTCTCTATCATAGCGTCGGGAATTACAGCGTGAGCCTGTTTGCAAATTTCGCTTATGATGCTGTTTTCGGTCTCGTTCCTGCTCTTGTCTGCGGCGTTTCTTTCAAGGCGTTCGCGCGTCTTCTTCCTGTATTCTTCTACGGTTTCCACGCCTGCGTGCGCTTTGACGAATTCGTCGGTCAGCTCGGGCAGTTCCTTACCCGTGATCTTGTGAAGGGTTATATTGAACACGGCGTCCTTGCCGCGGAGATTATCCGCCTGGTACTCGTCGGGGAATTTTACGTTGACGTCCTTGTTTTCGCCGATACTCATACCCGCAACCGCGTCTTCAAATCCGGGAATGAACGAACCGCTGCCGAGTTCGAGGTCGTATCCTTCAGCCGTGCCGCCGGGGAATTTTACGCCGTCAACGCTGCCGGAGAAGTCGATATTTACCGTGTCGCCAGTCTTGCAGGGGCGGTCGGTCACTTCAACGCTCTTCGCGCTCTTTTCAAGGAGTTTATCGACTTCCTTTTCCACGTCGCCGTCGGATACATTATATTCAAACATTTTTATTTTTAAACCCGTGTACTTATCTACGGTAACTTCGGGTTTTACGGGCACGGTAGCCGAAAGCGTTACGCCCTTGCCCTCGGACAAATCTTCGACTTCGAGAGAAGGCTCGCCGACTGCGGTGAAGTTCTCCTTTTCCTTTTCGAGTATTTCGGGATAATGCTGCGAATAGAGAATATTGAAAGCCTCTTCATAGAGAACGCCCTTGCCGTAATAATTTTCGAGAACGGGTCTGGGAACCTTGCCCTTTCTGAATCCGGGTACGGCGTACTTGCCCCTAACCCTCGCGTACGATTTGTTGAGCGCGTCCTGCCATTCTTCTTCTGAAAACGCGATCGTAAGTTTTACAGTGCTTTTTTCGCCGACGGACTGAGTGTAGTTCATTTTAATCTCCTAAAAGTAAATAATTTAATAAATTGTATTTTGTGCAAAGTTTATTTTAACACATTACTTTTATTTTGAAAAGCGTTTTACCGTGCGGATAATCAATTTACTTTTGATTTTTTTTGCTCTATAATGGTAATGAAAACAATTAAAGGAATTGACTATGCCGCAGGACGCGTTTACTATCAGATACGTCGCCGAAGAACTCAAAAGAGAACTTATCGGTGGCAAAATATCACGCATCATTCAGCCCTCGCGTGAAGAGCTTACGTTTATTATATACACCGGAAAACGCAACGTTAAACTTGACGCTTGTCTTTCGGCAAGATTTGCAAGACTTTGCCTCTCCGACGACGAGAGAGAGGCGCCTGTCGCCGCGCCCAATTTTTGTATGCTTTTGAGAAAGCACTTGCAGAACGCCGAGATAATCGACGTCGTCCAGCCCGATTTCGAGAGGATAATCTATTTCGACCTCAAATGCGTTTCGGACTTCTCCTGCTCGGTAATGCGGCTGTACTTCGAGATAATGGGTAAGTACTCGAACGCGGTGCTGTGCGAAAACGGGATAATCGTCGGCGCGCTGAAGACCACTTCAATTGATGAAAACACGAAGCGCGTGCTGTTTGGAGGCGTGAAATACGTTCCGCCCGAGCCGCAGGACAAAATCGCACCGGGCGATTTGACCGGACTTGAGTCGGTATTGAAAAATGTTTCGGGCGACGCCGCCAAATATATCTGCGAACATATAAAGGGAATAGCCTACTCCACCGCTTTGGATATGGTTTCGCGTTACGGCGAGAACATAACGGCAAAAGACGTTTTCGACTACGTCTACAACGACGCGAGCGAGCCGTGCGTGATCTATGCCGGGGGTGAACCCGTGGATTTTTGCGTGCGTTCCAATATGCCGGAAACAAAACGCTTTGCGAGCGTGCTCGAGGCGCAGAGCGCATACTACTCCTACGTCTACGCCAAAAGAAAATTTCAGGAAAAGAAATCCAAACTCGAAAGCGCGGTTTCGGGCGCGATAAAAAAGGTCGAAAAGCGGCTCGGAATCATCGGGGACAAGCTCGCCGAGTGTCGGGACGCCGAGAACGTGAAATTGAAGGGCGAGCTGATCACCGCAAACATCTATGCCTTACAGCGCGGAATGACCAAATTCACCGCGGTAAATTACTACGATCCCGACGGCGGCGAAATCACGATAGAGCTTGACCGCGCGCTCACCCCTTCGCAAAACGCGCAGAAATACTATAAAAAATACGCAAAATTAAAGAGGACATTTACAAGCGTCAGCGCGCAGCGCGGGGAAGCAGAGAACAAGCTGGACTATCTTCTGAGCATTTCGGCGCACGTCGCCGCAGCGGAAAATATCTGCGACCTGGAGGAGACCGGCGAAGAGCTTTCGTATCTCGGGCTCATTAAAAAGGCGGAAACGCGAAAAAAGAAAGGGGTCGTAACTCCGTACAGAACTTTCGGGTGCGACGGGTTCAAAATAATCGCGGGGCGCAACAATTTACAGAACGAACGGCTGACGAAGGGACTATCGCCCGAAGATATATGGCTGCACACGCAGAAATACCACTCCTCACACGTAGGCATCCTGACCGAGGGTCGGCAGGTACCCGACAGGGTATTGCAAGTTGCCGCCGAGATTTGCGCCTACTACTCCGACGGACGGGCGGGGAATAAAATACCCGTGGACTATACGGCGAAAAAATTCGTTAAAAAACCGCCGGGGTCAAACGCGGGATTCGTCATATATACGGACTATAAGACGGTTCTCGCAGAACCGAACGGGCATACTGAATTGAACGGAGACGGACAATGAAAGATAAAAGGAAAGAAAACGCAGAGCCTACCGCACCCTATACGGGCAAAACTTACGCATACGTCGCTATAGGGCTGTGCGTTGCGGGCGCGGCGGCGCTGGGGTTGATTTTTACGAAGCTCGGAATTTACGCGCTGTTAGCCGCCATAATTTTAAGCCTTGCCGCGCTTGCGTTTGCGAATACGCAGAAACGGAAAAACAATTTCGGGCGGCTTAAAATAGTTATAATCTGCGCGTACGTGCTGTTGGGAGTTTCGATTGCGGTGTTTATAGGCGGACTTATATGGTCGGCGGCGGCAAATCCTTGACGATTATTTGCAATACAGGTATAAAACGGCGGAAAAGGTGCAAAAATTATTTGTAAATGGACAGAATTTGCGGTGCGGTTCTCGACAAAATATTTTCCGTCAGCCCCGCGGGACGGTATGCGATAATTGCCGAGGACGAATTTTTTGAGGCTTTCCCCGAAGGAAGCGACAGAACGTGCGAGGAGCTTGAAAGGGTTTTATCGGACCTTAAAGACGAAGGATTTATCGACTTGAAATATTCGCGCGGAGATATGTATTGCGTAGCTCCGCTGAAAGAATATTTGGGAGAACGGCAAGGAATTTCCGCTGCGGACGGAAAGAAGAAATTTAAGACGGACTTCGTATTTATATCGGCTTTTTTGGGCGGCGCGTTGGGAAGCTTAATCATTTCACTTATATTCGCGCTTTTGTAAATGCTGTCAAAGAGCGAAAACGAGGTGATGTCCGCAGTGTACTCGCTGTGCGACGGCTTGGACGGTTGCCTTGTTTCACCGTTGGAAATTCTGTCAGTACTCCCGTCAAAAAAGAAATATAATGCGGAAATCATAGACGGGATTTTAAACGATTTGAAGAGCGACGGATATTTCGACCTTATCACTTCCGAGCGGAAGGGCGAAAAGATGTACGTTATAAACCTTAAAGAAAGCGGTTTAAACTATAAGAGAATGGCTAAACAGCGGCAGCGCGATATCGCGTTCAGAATAATGCTTGCGTTTATAGGCGCGTTCGCCACGTTTATATTCGGATTGATTTTAAAGGGAATTTTCGGGTAAGTTTTATATTTCGGGCAAAAATTATAAATACTTTTATCAATGCCCGCCATTAATCGGAGAAACAGTTGATTTAATCGGTATATTATTTGATAACGTAACCGCCGCCGCGCTTGAATAAAGCGCGGCGGCGGTTATTGCCCACTACTTTTTCCACATAATCTTATCATTTGAGGCGGTAAAGCCTTTAAAATTACTGCATTTTCTGCTGTTTTACTTTCTTATCCACGACGTGGCGTTTTTTTAGCTCGTCAACGATATCGGCAAGACCTATGCCCATCTCCGCCATAAGCACGAGAACGTGGTAGGTCAGATCTGAAATTTCGAACACTGTTTCAGCCCTGTCGCCACCCTTGCCCGCGACGATAACTTCGGTGCATTCTTCCCCTACCTTCTTTAAAATCTTATCTATCCCGCTTTCGAAGAGATAAGTCGTATACGAGCCCTCCTTTTTGTCGGTCTTTCTGCCCTCTATCAATTTATACAGATCCTCGAGAGAGAATTCCTTCAGCTCGTCCGATTTGTAGACGTAATCGTTGAAACAACTGTCCGTGCCGAGGTGGCAGGCAGGACCGTCTTTTATGACTTCAACCGTCAAAGCGTCGCGATCGCAGTCCGCCTTGATTGCGACTATGTGCTGGTAAGCGCCCGAAGTTTCCCCCTTGCGCCAAAGCTGATTTCGCGAGCGGGACCAAAAACAGGTTCTGCCCTCTTCTAAACTTATTTTAAGGCTTTCCCTGTTCATATAAGCTACGGTAAGCACCTTCTTTGTGTAGAAGTCCGTAACCACCGCTGGGATCAGACCCTTTTCATCGAATTTAAGCTGCTCGATATCTATCATAACCTCACCTCTATTCCGTTGTTTTTTAAGTGCGCCTTTAAATTTCCTATTTCTATTTCTTTGAAATGGAACACTGAAGCGCCAAGACCCGCGTCAACGTCGACCGATTTGAAAAGCGTAACAAAATCCTCTATTTTGCCCGCGCCGCCGCTGGCGACGACGGGTATTTTGACTGCGTCCGTGATAGCTTTCAGCATTTCAACGTCGAAGCCTTTCTTTACGCCGTCGGTATCGATACTGTTGACCACAAGCTCGCCCGCACCGTTATCTTCGCCGAACTTCGCCCATTCAACGGCGTCGAGCAGAGTATTCTCCCTGCCGCCCTTTGAAAATACGGTAAACTTGCCGTCGACGCGCTTGACGTCCATAGAGAGAACGACGCACTGATTGCCATACCGCTTTGCCGCCTGCGAAATAAGTTCGGGGCGTCTGATTGCGCCGGAATTGACGCTGACCTTGTCCGCACCGCACTTCAACACCCTGTCGAAATCGTCGAGCCCGTTTATGCCGCCGCCGACGGTAAGGGGGATAAATACCCGACTTGCGACGCATCTTAAAATATCGGTGAAGAGCCGTCTGCCCTCAAAGCTTGCCGTTATGTCGTAAAAGACGAGCTCGTCCGCACCGCTCTCCGAATAGCGCCGTGCGAGCGCGACGGGGTCGTCCACGTCGTTCAAATGCGTAAAATTTGTGCCCTTGACTACTCTTGCATCTCTCACGTCAAGGCAAGGTATTATTCTCTTTGCAAGCACGTCAGACGCCCTCCGAAATTTGTATCGCTTCTTTAAGCGACATTTTATTTTCATACAGCGCTTTGCCGAGTATCGCGGCGTAAACGCCCAAATCCTTTAAGACCTTTAACTCATCAAGGTAAGTTATACCGCCCGACGCCGTAATTTTAAGCCCCGGGATTGCGACAAGCTTTTCGTAAACCATAAGATTTGTGCCGCGCATCGCGCCGTCGCGCGAGATATCCGTGTAGATCACGCTTCCCACGCCTTCGTCCGAAAGGCGTTTACAAAATTCTATGGAATTTATATCCGTGATCTCGCGCCAGCCCGATATCGCCACTTTGCCGTCCGCCGCGTCTACTCCCACGGCGATTTTATCGCCGAATCTCTTTACCGCCCTCTTCAAAAAATCAAAGTCGCGCACGGCGGCCGTGCCCAGTATTACCCGTCCCGCGCCCGACGACAGATAATCCCCGATCTGCCGCTCGGTGCGAATACCGCCGCCTATCTCGACAAACATATCGGTAGAGCTTATAATTTTCTTGACGGCTTTGGCATTGTCGGCATTGCCGCTCTTCGCCCCGTCAAGGTCTACGGCGTGCAGATGCGTGGCGCCTGACCTGTAAAATTCAGCCGCCGCCTCTTCCAGAGTTAGCGAATATCTCTTTACCCTGTCATAGTTGCCACGGGTCAGACGCACGATTGAGCCGTCTATTATGTCTATAGCGGGATAAATATACATAAATTTACCTTAAAATTGACTTATTATGTTACGCATAGTACTTCGCAAATGCGAATTATTGCGTTAAAATTACCAAAATATTACAGTTCCGAGAATGCTTTCAGTATTTTTAGCCCCACTTCTCCGCTCTTTTCGGGATGAAACTGGGTTCCGTAAACGTTGCCCTGCCAAACCGCCGCGGTTATCGGTTTTCCGTAATCGGAAGTGGCTACAAGCCCTTTTTCGCAATTTTTTGCGTGGTACGAATGCACAAAGTAGACGTATTCGCCCTCCTTTACGTATTTGAACAGAGGGCAATCGTCTTTAACGAAATTCAGACTGTTCCAGCCTATATGCGGGATTTTTAAGCCCTTTATATCCTCGCCCATAAACCTGACTTCGCCGCCTATAAGTCCCAGCCCGTTATGTTCGCCGTATTCGTAACTTTTATCAAACAGAAGCTGCATACCGAGACATATGCCGAGCAAGGGAACGCCTTTTGCGGCAAGTTGTCTTACTGTTGAATAGAGCCCGCTGTCCTTGAGCTTTTTAGCCGCGTCGCCGAAAGCGCCTACGCCGGGAAGAACGACCCTGTCGCAGGAGAGTATAAAGTTTTTGTCTGACGACGCCTCCGCGCGCACGCCGATGTTTTCGAGCGAGCATCTGAGCGAGAACAGATTCCCTACGCCGTAGTCTATTATACCTGTCATAAAACGCCCTTCGTCGACGGAACTCCTCCGCCGATAATCTTTACCGCCTTCGCCATTACCCTCGCGAACGCTTTAAATACCCCCTCTATTATGTGGTGCGTATTTTTGCCGTAGAGCAGTTTAAAATGCAAGGTTACGCCCGCCTCCCGCACGAATGCGAGGAAAAATTCTTCAACGAGTTCGGTATCGAAAAGCCCCACTTTCTTTACGGTTTCCTCGTCCTCGCCGTCCAGCACCTTTGCGGCGGGAAGAGCGACGTCGAAATTGAGATAGCCCCTTCCGCTCACGTCAACGGCGCACAGGACGAGGGCTTCGTCCATAGGCAGGATTATATCCGCATAGCGGGCTATGCCCTTTTTATCGCCGAGCGCAAGCTTGAACGCCTGTCCGAGAGCTATTCCTATATCTTCGGTGGTGTGGTGAAAATCCACGCCGGTATCGCCCTTGCAGGAAACATCAAGCCCGAAACCGCCGTGCGCGGCAAAGAGGGTGAGCATATGATTGAGAAATCCGCAGCCCGTATCCGTCCGACATTCGCCGCCGTCGAGCCCGAGATAAAGTTTTATATCGGTTTCAGAGGTCTTCCTGTTTATTTCCGCACTTCTCATCGTTTTTTTGCCTCCAGAATATCTTTTATTTTTTCAAGCAGGATGTGAATCTCTTCCGCCGTACCCACGCTTATGCGCACGAAGTTTTCAATTCGTTTATCGTTAAAATGACGGACGAGAACGCCCTCGTTTTTGAGCTTTTCATAGAGTTCGCCTCCGGCAACCGCGCGGCTTTCCGCAAGCACGAAGTTGGCGCTTGACGGCAAAACGTTGAAACTTAGCGCTTTAAGACCTTGCACAAGCTTTTCGCGCGCGTCCTTTATTCGGTATATGCACTCGTTAAAATAGTTCGTATCCTTGACCGCTTCCGCCGCAAGCGCACAGGAAAGACGGTTCACGTTGTACGGATTGAACGAAAATTTAACGCGCTTCAAGTCGTTTATAAGACTTTCGCAGGCAACCGCAAAGCCGACCCTCGCGCCCGCAAGAGAGCGGGACTTGGAAAAGGTCTGCACGACCACGAGATTATCGTACGCGCCGACAAGCGGCACGCAGGATTCCCCGCCGAAATCAACGTACGCCTCGTCAATCACCACTATGTTTTCGGGGTTGCTTTTGAGAATTTTTTCTATCTCCGCCCTTTCGAGATATATGCCAGTCTGAGCGTTGGGATTTGCGAGAAACGCCGCCTTTTTACAGTTCAGATATGGCGCCGTATTCACGGTGAAGTTATCGTTTAAGGGAATTTCATCGTACTCCACCCCGAACAGTCCCGCAAAAACCTTGTAGAAACCGTAGGTTACGTCGGGAAAAACCGCGCCGTTTCCGCCGAAAGCCGCAAAACAGAACGCGAGCGCCTCGTCGGAGCCGTTTGTCGGCAATACGTTTTTAGCCTCCACGCCGTACAGAGAGGCTATCGCGCCCGCGAGCCCGGAACACTCGGGGTCGGAATACAACCTCAGGTTCTCCAGCTCGTTTTTATCTATCCTGCCGACCGCGTATTTGGACGGAAAGTACGGGTTCTCGTTGGTATTTAGTTTTATATATTTGAAATCTTTCGGCTGTTCCCCCGGAACGTAAGGCTCGAGAACTTCCAGCCGTTTATTTAAAAATTTGCTCATCTTTATCCTCGGGACGGCGGCTTATTTTCCGACTCTCACCGCCACGCTTTGCGAATGCGCCGTCAACCCCTCGGATCGGGCAAACGCGATTATGTCCGAAGCGGACGATTCGAGGGCGGACTTTGTATAATAGACATACTGCGTGGTCTTGACAAAGTCCTCAACTCCCAGCGGCGAGGAAAAACGCGCCGTTCCGCTTGTCGGGAGAGTATGGTTGGCGCCGGCGTAGTAGTCGCCCACCGCCTCGGGCGTGTTGTAGCCGAGGAACACGGACCCCGCGTTCTTCACCCTGTCAAGCAGCGCGAAAGGGTCCTTTACGCAAAGTTCGAGGTGTTCGGGGGCGTACGCGTTGGAGAGTTCAACCGCGGAAGCAAGGTCTTCGGTTACGATTATCTTGCAGTTGTTTTCGAGGGACGCTTTCGCGATATCCCTGCGGGGAAGTTTTTCCACCTGAATACCGAGCTCTTCAACTACCTTCAGAGCCAGCGGCTCGTAGTCCGTTATGAGGAGTGCGGACGCGATTTTGTCGTGTTCCGCCTGCGATAACAGGTCGGCGGCAACGTGTACGGGATCGGCGCCGCCGTCGGCGAGCACAAGAATTTCGCTTGGTCCCGCAATCATATCTATTCCGCACGCCACGCCGTAGACGAGTTTTTTTGCCGTCGCCACGAACGCGTTGCCCGGACCGGTTATTTTGTCGACTTTGGGCACGCTTTCGGTGCCGTACGCGAGGGCGGCGATCGCCTGAGCTCCGCCTATCTTGAAAATTTTGTCCACGCCGCAAAGGCTTGCCGCGGCGAGGACTTCGGCCTTGACTTTGCCGTCAGCCTTGACGGGCGTCGTCATAACGACCTGCTGAACGCCCGCGATTTTTGCGGGGATAGCGTTCATAAGAACCGTAGAGGGATACGCCGCCGTACCGCCCGGGACGTAAATACCCGCCCTCTCCACGGGGATAACTTTCTGCCCGACTATCCTGTCGCCCTCGTCGATTTCAAAGCCGACCCTCAGCTGTTTCGCGTGGAAAGCCTTGATATTTGCTATCGAATTTTTCAAGGTGCCGATAAAATCTGGCGTGAGAGAGGACAACGCCTCGTCGATTTCCGCTTGGGTTACCGCGAGGCTTTCGCCTGTGTAACCGTCAAACCTTGCGGCGTAGTCCCTGAGCGCTTCGTCGCCCCTTCGCCGTACGTCGGCTATTATATTCTTTACTGTTTCTTCAACGTTGGAAGTCATTTCTTCTCGCGCTCCGAAAAGCTGCTCCGCGGTCTGACCGCTGTATTTAACGGGCTTTATCACTTATTTCACCGCTCCTTTGAGTTTTGCTATCAGCGCGTCTATTTCACCGCTTCTGAACTTGTACGCAGCCTTGTTGGCGATAAGGCGCGTACTTATTCTGGACACCTCGTTAAATACGACGAGGTCGTTTTCTTTGAGCGTTGTTCCCGTTTCGACTATATCGAATATGACGTCCGAGATACCGAGAACGGGCGCAAGCTCAATCGAACCGTTCAGTTTTATTATCTCAATCTCTCTGCCCGTAGTGAGGTAATACTTTTCCGCACTGTTCACGAATTTGGTTGCGACCCTCAACGGGCGGGAAAAATCGTCTTTAAAATCCTTCTTGGCGGCGACGCACATTCTGCATTTTCCCATACCGAGGTCCATAAGCTCGTATACGTCGGGCTGTTCTTCGTCGAGAACGTCTTTGCCCACAACGCCTACGTCCGCCGCGCCGAGCGCGACGTACACGGCGACGTCCGCAGGTTTTACCCAAAAGTAGCTGACGCCGTTATCCTCGTCGCGGAAAACGAGCTTTCGGCTGTCGGGAGAATATTCGCCGCATTCATAGCCTGACGCCGCGAGAAGGGCGTAGACCTTTTCACCCAGCCTGCCCTTAGGAAGCGCAATGTTTATCATTTTTCATCCTCCGCGTTGATAATTTTTCCTCTGAAATTCGCGGGCACAGAGCGCGTCATAAGCACTTTTAAGCCGTCCGCCCTGTATTTTTCGCAAATATTAAGAGCGGTTTTTGAGCTATAGTCAGAATACACGACGGCTACGTCGGGAGAAACCGGGTATTCGTCGAAGAGCACGGCGAGCTCGCCGAGGTACAGCGCAAAGCCCACCGCTTGACCCGATTTGCCGAATTTAGACAGAAGTTTGTCGTATCTTCCGCCCGAGAGGACCGCGCGGGGCACCCCCTCCACATAGCCCTTGAATATCAGACCGTTGTAATAATCAGCGTCGCCGTCTACCGAGAAGTTGATATTTATTTTATCGGAGCCGACGAGAGAGATAAGTTTTTCCAGCTCGTCTATGCAGGAGAGAGCTTCCACGGGCGCAAAACTCCTGAGCGCTTCCAGCGCAGAATCGTGCCCCGCGGGGAGATTCATAAGATTTGCAAACGCCTGCGCGCGCTTTTCGTCGACAGCTCTGCTTTTGGCGAATTCGAGAAAATCGTGCTTGTCCTTACGCTTGAGACAGTCGACGGCAAATTCCCTGTCGCCGCCGGAAAGGTCCATACCGTCGAGCATAGCGACTATTACGCCGATATGCGAGATATCGAGCAGATAATTTGCGCCTGACGCAGAGAGCGTTTTCAGCATAAGCACGACAAGTTCGGCTTCCAAGGCGGGATCGACCGCGCCGATCACTTCCACGCCTATTTGGTTCAACTCGGAAAATCCTCCGCGGCCGTTATTACGGTAGACTTTTTCGTCATAGAAAAGTTTTTGCGTAGACCTGTCCGCCGCAACGTTTTTGACTACCGAGAGTGTTACGTCCGGGCGGAGAGCAAGCAGTTTGCCGCCGAGATTGAACGTTATAACGTCTTTTCCGGAAAGAAAGCTTTGATTTTCGGCATAAAGAGAATATTCTTCAAAGCCCGATAGTTTATATTCGCTGAAACCGTATGAAAGATACAGCGATTTCAGCTCAAGAGAAACGCGCTGTTCAGCCCTTAAATATTCAGTATCCATACCGTCTATTCTCAATTTCCCTTTCCGATAAAGGTTTTATAGCCGCCGCTGCCGTGGTTGATACAACGCGACACCCTGCTTATAGTGGCGCTTGACAGCTCGGTTTCGCCGATGATCTCGGCGTAAGTCTTGCCCTCGAGAAAGAGTTTCGCGGCATAAGCCCTGAGCGCCATCTGCTCCACTTCTTTATAAGTGCATAAATCTTCTAAAAGCGCCTTACAGTCCTCGCGGGTTTTCAGTTTTAAAAGCACATCGCACAAGCCGTCGATATGCATATCAAGAATTTGTCTTTCCATTACAGGTTCTTCCCATCGTTTTTTTCTTATTATACTTTATCGCGCTAAATTAGTAAAGTGTTTTATGCTCATTTTTTAAAATATTTCGAGCGAATTGCTAAAAAATTGAACGTGCGGAAATTAATCCGCAAAAAAACGCGGAATTACCGCCCGTGGTAATTCCGCGTTTTTTAAAATTTATATTTTATATCGTTTAAGCTGTTTATTCTCGTAATAGCAAAGCTCGCCTACGCCGCGCAAGAGCAGGTATTGCCGCACTTCCTCTGCGCCGCGAAGATAATTTATCGCGCAGTGAGAGTCGCTGCCGAAGGTCAGATTCGTTCCGCCGAGTTCGAGATACCTGTCGATAACGTCGGTATCGGGAATGAATTTTGCGCCCGAGCCGTCTACGGAGGTGTTTATCTCGAGACTGACGCCGCGGGAGATTATTTCCCTTAAAATTTCATCTATTATATCGGAATACTCTCCGTAAACGATTTTCCGCTCGGCATATGGGGCGTTTCGCGCAACGTAGCCTATGTGCGCGGCTATCTGGAAATCGAGGTCCGCACGCACGCTTTCGAGAACGGCGGCAAAGTACAGCCTGTACGCCTCGTCCCTTTTAAGACCGTTGAAATATTCGGGAAACCAGCAGTCCCCCCTGCCCTTTACCGTGTGCACGCTGCATATGGCATAGTCGAATTCGTTCTCCGCCAAAAGGCGCCTATAGTGGGACACCGCCTCGCGCGAATAGCCGAGCTCGATGCCTTTAAGTATCTTTATATCGGGGAATTTTCGTCTGAGCGAAGAAATAATTCCGCCTTCCGCCGCTATATTGCAAAGCTTGTGGCTATTATCTTCAAGATAAACGTCATAGTCGTAGTGTTCGGAAAAGCCTAAAACGCCCGACCCGTTTGCCGCCGCGGCTTCGAGATAGTTTTCGGCGGTCTCCTCGCTGTCGTATGAAAGACGCGTGTGCAAATGTAAATCTATCATAAAAAACAGTTTAACACTCCGCAACGGTTTAGTCAAGGAAGAATATTACCTTAAATTGCATATAATAAAGTTTGCGTTTTCAATCTCGGTTTGTTATAATATACGGGAAAAATCTTCAAAAGAGGCAATTATGAAGCACAAAAAACTTTTAATTTCACTGACAACCGTAGCCGCCGTGGTTATATTTCTGTTCGTCTTCCTGATGGTATGGTTCTTCGGCGACAGGTACGGCGATTTCAACGGTTTCAGACAGGAATTTTCCATTCCCGGGCTCGACGACGGCGCCGTGCCGCAGGGTATGGGCAACTGCTCCGCCACTTACGAGACGGAAAACGACGGCGAAACGACAACGGCTACGCAGCAGTATTATTTTATAAGCGCATATATGGTCGACGGTTCGCCTTCGCGGATTTACGTTACGGGCGCGGATACCGGTTACGTCGGTTACGTTACTATGCTGAATACCGACGGCACCGACTACAAAGGGCATTGCGGCGGCATTGCGGCTAACGGCGTCTGCCTGTGGGTTACGGGCGAAAACACGGTTTACGTTGCCAAGGTTTCAAGCTCTTCCTATACCAACATAGCGCAGGAAATAATCGCAAAGGCGGCTCAGGGCGGACAGAGCGTGAAATTTACCGCGTCGTTCAACGCGAACTGCGAGGCAAGTTTCTGCTATTATTACGACGATCCCTCTACCACTTCGGTTACGAACGACAGGCTGTACGTCGGCGAATTTTACCGCAAGGGCAACTATGATACGAGCCTTAAACACCGCGTTACCACGCCCAACGGCTATGCAAACACGGCGTTCGTATACGAATACAACGTGAGCTCGTCGAGCGTTTACGGACTTGCGAATATCAGCTCGACGTACTCCGACGCGGTGGACGAGAAAAACGACGTGCCCGAGATAAAGAAAATCATTTCCATACCGGAAAAAATACAGGGTTTCGCGCGGGCAAATAATATGCTGGTGCTTTCGCAGAGTTACGGATTGTCGAACTCGCACCTGCTCTGCTACGACTGGTCGACGCTGACTGGAACCGACAACCGCGAAAAATACAGCACGCTCGCCGAAGAAAATTTCGTATACGAAGGAATCACGAGAAAATCGGGAGCGCCGTTCACCGTAAGCAGCCTGTACGTCTATTTTGCGGACAACAATAATGGGGAATTGTTCTTAAACGACTACTCCATTCCCTGTATGTCCGAAGGACTTTGCACGTCGGGCAGCAGAGTTTACGTATTGTTTGAGTCGGCGGGTAAAAAGTACAGGGCGTTTGTGAGAGAACGCGTAAAATACGTTTACAGTATGATACCCCATAAGGGTTAATATATTGCAAAATTTAACGCCGTTCGGCAATGCCGAACGGCGTTATTCTTTAAGACCGTCAAACGCCCTTAAAAAGGACGATAACATTGTTATTTGCAGAACGCAAGACAGGCCTTATACAGCGCGTATACGTCGGCTTTCGAAATGAGTTCGTAAGGCGCGTGCATAGAGAGCACGGGCACGCCGACGTCAACGGTATCGATACCGAGGTTCGCTATATACATCGCAACGGTACCGCCTCCGCCGAGGTCGATCATACCGAGTTCGCCCGTCTGCCAGATTACCCCGTTGTCCTCGAAGATATCGCGGATAAAACCCATATATTCCGCGGGGGCGTCGTTGGTACTTGACTTGCCGCGCGAACCCGTATACTTGGACACCGCCGCGCCGCAGGAGATGAACGTGGAATTGCGCTTTTCGAACGCCGACGCATACGTCGGGTCGAAACTTGCGGTAACGTCGGCGGAGATGCACTTGGAATTATATCTGACCTCGATGGGGTTTGCCCCGAACGAATTAGCTATCGTGTCTATCACGTCGGAAATTACCTTGCTCTGCATACCCGTCGTGCCGTCGCTGCCGACTTCCTCTTTGTCGGCAAACACCGCCATTACCGTGTGGGGAGACTCGTAGTCGAGCACCGCCATCATTTCG
This sequence comes from uncultured Clostridia bacterium, assembly GCA_964385865.1. Classification (GTDB taxonomy): domain Bacteria; phylum Bacillota; class Clostridia; order Christensenellales; family Borkfalkiaceae; genus Coproplasma. The sequence goes on from CAYLQK010000004.1 coordinate 21,087, forward strand.
GGGTAGGCGCAGACCTTATCGTCGTGTCCGTATGCGGAAATGAGCGAAGAGTCAAAGCCGACGTCGCGCGCCTTTCCCGCAGGCACGAAACACAGCTCGGAACACTGGAAATCCACTTCCGTTATTCCGTATTTCTTGTTGAGAAGGTTCAATATTGCGGCTTTCACGCACTCTTTTTCGTCCTCGTCCTCGTTTACCGAGGGAAGTCCGCCGATGACCGCATTGAGGTTTTCACCCTCTATTGCCTTGGCGAGAGTTTTCTGATTCTGCTCCTGCGAGAGATGGGGCAGGAGATCCGTAATGCAGAACACGGGATCGTTTTCGTCTTCGCCTATGCAGATATCCTTCTTTTCGCCGCCGCGGAGCATAACCACGCCGTGCAGTGCAAGCGGAATGGTCGTCCACTGGTACTTTTTGATGCCGCCGTAATAGTGGGTTTTAAGATAACAGAGCCCCGCCTCTTCGTACATAGGATTGGGCTTTAAATCGAGCCTCGGCGAATCAACGTGGGCAACCATTATGCGAATGCCGTCCTTCGACACGTCCTCCGTACCCACTCTTATGAGGAATACGTTTTTACCCCTGTTGATGAAATAGCGTTTGTCGCCCGCTTTCAGTTTTTCGGAAAAGCTGAACGGCTTGAAGCCGCGCTCTTCGGCAAGTTTGCAGGCTTCGCGCGACGCGTCGCGCTCGGTCTTTGAATTGTTGAGAAAGCTTTTATAACCTTCGGCAAAGTCGTAAATCTTTTCGAGCTCTTCTCCGTCGGCTTCTTTATAAACGTTTTTACGCGTATACTTTAAATCCATAATTTACTCCTTTAATTAACTGAATTTTTACCTTAACAATTATAATCGCCGCTATGAAACTTGTCAAGGATAAGTTCTATAATGTTATAAATTGTAAACTTCTGTAAGAAATTTTAAAAAATCTTCAAATTACTTATTTACTAATTAACATAAATGGTGTATAATCAGGGTAATGGATTTTTTTGTCTCTGAAAAGGTTTTAACGCTATGACAAAGGGCAGATCCGCCGCGGTCAGGATAGCCACCCTTGCCGCTTTTACGGCGCTGAGCCTTATTACATTTATTATAGAAAACCAGTTTCCGCCGATGTTTATACCCGGCGCGAGAATGGGGCTTGCAAATATATTTTCATTTGCCGCGCTGATTATATTTACGCCGTTGGACGCATTCGCCGTGATCGTGGTCAGAACCGTGCTCGGCGCAGTCTTTGCAGGAAACGTTTCGTCGCTTTTGTACAGCTTTACGGGCGGTATAGTCTCTATGGCGGCGTCCTCGGTACTTTTCTACACCGTATTCCCGAAAATTTCCGTTATGGCGGTAAGCGTTTGCGCGGCAGTTGCACATAATATTACTCAGGTGGTTATGTATGCGCTTATCGCGGGAACGAGCCTGACTTTCGCTTATTTGCCGTACCTTATACTATTAGGGATAGTTTCGGGAGCGATTGTCGGGGGCGTTATTTTGTTGGTTTTCAAAAAGGTGCCGCAGTCGGTATTCGAGCGCGCGATAAACGCAAGAGGCGGTAATTGAGATTAAACTCCCCAGACGGGAGATTTAATATAGACGTATTAAAAAAGATTTGGAGGTAAACGTGAAAGCAGTAAAAGGAAAATACTACTTCGGCGGCGTGCATCCGCACGATATGAAGCATCTTGCAAAAGCTGCCGCCCTTGAAGTATTGCCCGTGTCTGAAACCCTTGCGATTTCAACCTCTCAATCGCTCGGCAGACCCGCGACGCCGGTCGTGGACGTCGGAAGCGAAGTGAAAGAGGGCGAGATCATCGCAAGAGCGGAAGGTCCTATTTCTTCCGACGTATTTGCCAGCGCAAGCGGAACGGTAACGGAAATAAAGGATGTCAAGGGCGCTAGCGGAACGGACGAGAAGTTCATTTTTATCAAACCCGACGGTAAGGGCGAAAAGAACTATCTTCCCCCTCTCTCCTCCCCTACGGCGGACGAGATAAAGCAGAGAATCAAGGACGCAGGTATAGTCGGTCTCGGCGGAGCGGGATTTCCCACCGCCGTTAAAGTCGCTCCCCGTACGCCGGTCGATACCTTGATAGTCAACGGCGCGGAGTGCGAACCCTACCTCACCTGCGATTACAGGCTTATGCTTGAAAAGACGGATGAAATAGCCCGCGGCGCGAGATATTTAGCGAAAGCTTTGGGCGTTGATAAAATTATCATAGGCATCGAAGCGAATAAGCCCGACTGCATTGCGGCTTTTGAAAAGTACGACGATATTCAGCCCGTAATACTGATGAAACAGTACCCTATGGGCGGCGAAAAACAGTTGATATACGTTACCTGCGGCAGAAAAGTAGGGCTCGGGAAGCTGCCTGCCGACAGCGGCGTCGTGGTCCAAAACGTGGCGACTTGCTTTGCCGTCTGCGAGGCGGTAGAGCTTGGCAAACCGCTGTTCGAACGCGTGCTCACGGTTTCGGGCAAGGCGGTCAAGGAGCCGAAAAACCTTTGGGTTAAGGTCGGCACCCCCGTTAAGGATATCGTGGATTTCTGCGGCGGAGAAATTTCCGAGCCCAAAAAAGTCGTTCAGGGCGGACCTATGACGGGCGTCGCGCTGGCGAGTTACGATACTTATACGCACAAGACGACGTCGGGTATTCTTCTTATGTCCGCTAAAGAGGCGGCAGCCGAGGAACCCACCCCCTGCCTTAACTGCGGCAAATGCGCGGACGTATGTCCTATGCACCTTATGCCTATGAACACGGCGTTCTATTCCGCGGCAGGAGATTTCGACGCGGCGGCAAAGTACGGCGGAACCCTCGCCTGCATAGAGTGCGGCGCGTGCGAATACATCTGTCCCGCAAGGCGTCCGCTTATTCAGGCTATACGAAAGACGAAGGCAGCCCTTCGCAATAAGAAATAAGGAGAGAAAAGAAATGGATAATTCAATTGTGATTTCTACCCCTCCCCACGTCAAATCCAAACGCACTACGCGCGGTATAATGCTGGACGTAGTCATCGCGCTGATACCCTGCGCAATAATGGGCATCGTGTACTTCGGCGCGCTTGCGCTTATGCTTGAGCTCGTTTCCGTTGTAGCCTGCGTCGCCTGCGAGTTCGTCTACTTCTTCATAGCAAACAAGGGATTTTCCGGCAAGTGCAAGGACGCGCGAGCGGTGTGCAAGAGATGGCTGAGACAGTTTGACTGCACGTCCGTGGTTACGGGGCTTATACTCGCCCTCATCGTACCCGTTTCAGTAAACTGGTACGAAATACTTATAGGCGGCATTTTCGCAATCGCCGTCGTGAAAATGCTTTTCGGCGGTACGGGTAAAAACCTCGTCAATCCCGCCGCGGCGGCGCGCGTATTTATGTTTTTAAGTTTTTCGGCGACTATGCTCAAATACGGCGACGTAAATATCGCAACCGTTATCGATAACGGAACCCTGGCTTCGGGGGCAACCAATCTCTCGCATCTTCTCGCAGACAATCCTTCAAGCGCGCTCAGCACGCTCGACCTGTTCCTCGGAACGGGCGTCCCCGGCTGTATCGGCGAGACCTGCAAGGCCGCGATTCTCGTTGGCTATATATACCTCGTGGCAAGAAAAGTTATAAAATGGTGGCAGCCCCTCCTTCTCGTCATCGTATTCGGCTTCTTTGCGATGCTTCTGTCGGGATTTGCTTTCGAAAGTTACAAATACGATACCTCCCTGTTCCTGCCCCACATCTTCTCGGGCGGCGTGCTCTTCGGGGCGGTGTTTATGGTTCCCGACTACGTTACTTCGCCCAAATACGTCTGGGGGCAAATACTTTATACCGTCATCACGGCTATACTTATCGCCGTCCTGAGATATTTCAAGGGTATAGAAGTAACGTCGTTCGTGATATTGCTTATGAACCTCTTCGTTCCCCTTATAGACAAGTACGTAAGACCCAAACCTTTCGGCTACGTCAAGGAAAAGAAAGTAAAGGAGGCGAAATGAGATGACGGTCAAACAGTTCTTTAAAAGCACTTCCTTTAAATGTATAATCTCTCTGCTGTGCATTCTGCTCGTATGCGGTATTTTTCTGACGATAGCTTACGGATTTTTGGAAGTTACAGATGAAATGAGATTTGAAAGGGCGATAGCTAAGATTTACGGCGAGAAGAAACAGACCACGCCCGTTGAATATACGGACGAGGACGGCAAGCTCGGCACGGCGACGATACTCGAAGCGTATATAGACGGGGACGAAAATTATCTCATCAAATCCAAGGGCACCGGCGGCTTCGGCGGCACGGTAACCTGCTGGGTTCTCGTTGAAGTGAGCGACACCGCGATAACGAGAGTCGGCAAAGTAGTCGTTGAAACAAGCGACGGCGAAACGCTGCTCGGCTCTATCGATTTCCTCGACAAGTACCCCCAGACCGACTATACGGACGGATATACCTACACGACGGATAACGGTTTCGTTACGTCGGGCGCGACGCTCTCCTCCAACGCCATCAACAATTCCGTAAACGGCGCGGTCAGCTTTGTTAAGGCGGTATGCTTCGGCGAAGAGGATCCGTACGCAGTGTACGCGTTCCGCACCTATATCGATCTCACGCAGACCACCTGGAAGGTTGACGACGGGATAATAACCTATAATATAGTAACTTTAAGGAACGGACCCGCAAGCCCGTTCACGATAGAAATCACCGTCGGCGTGGACAAGAAAATTTCTTCGTACAACATTACTACGTACGGCTCAACGAACGATTCTTACGACGAAAAAATCAACGTGAGTCTCTATATCGGCAAGGGCGTGGATTATTTCAAAAATATTATCGGCGAAGACGGTGAAACCGCCGACAATTCGAATTACGCCGATAACGACATTCAGACGGGCGCGACTAAGAGCAACCACCTCTGCCTCTGCGCGGGCGCGTTTGCGACGGCAAACTATGATTACTGTCTTGAAAACCTTCCGGAGGTGAACTGAGATGAACAAATATAAGAAGATCACTCTTGACGGACTCATATTCCAAAACCCCACGTTTATGCTGGTGCTCGGCACCTGTCCTACGCTCGGACTAATCTCCTCGGCGACAAGCGCGGCGGGTATGGGACTTACGGTCGTCGTCGTACTGACGCTTAGCAATATACTTATATCGCTTTTAAGAAAGGTCATACCCAACGAAGTGCGGATACCCTGCTATATAGTAATTATCGCAACCCTCGTTACGTTTGCGAGAATGGTACTCGAAAGGTTCGTGCCCGATCTCTACGACAGTCTCGGAGGATTCCTTGCGCTGATAGTCGTCAACTGTATCATACTCGGCAGAGCGGAAGCTTTCGCTAACAAACACAATCCGCTGGAAGCCGCCGTTGACGGACTTGCAAACGGGTTCGGTTTCACTATCGCGCTGACAATAATGGGTATTATCTGCGAATTCCTCGGTAAAGGCTCGCTGTTCGGACTGAAGATAATGAATTTCAATATCGGAATGCTTGCGACGCCTGCGGGTGCGTTCCTCGTATACGGTACCTGCATCGCCGTGTTCGTATATATAATCGACGGATTCGAGCGTTCGAGAAGAGTAAAGGCAAATAAGCTTGCGCGTGAAAATATGTTGAAGGAGGAAGCGGTTTAATGGCTACGTTTATCGCAATCGTACTTGCGGCGGTGCTGACAAATAACTTTATCACTGTAAAGACTTACGGTATCTGCCCCTTCCTCGGCGTTTCAAAGAAAACTTCGAGCGCGGCGGGTATGGGCGTTGCCGTTACGGTAGTAATGGTTCTTGCTACGCTCGTTACCTATCCCATTTACACCTACGTTATGGTGCCGCTCGGCATTAGCTTTCTGGAAATAATTTTCTTTATCTTTATCATAGCTTCTTTAGTACAGATGCTAGAAAAAATTATTCAGAAACTGTCCCCCGCCCTTTACGGGGCAATGGGTATTTACCTGCCGCTGATTACCACCAACTGCGCGGTTCTTGGCGTTACCGAACTCGTTATAGGGGATATGTCGTCCATTATCGGCGCGGCGTCGATGAATATCGGCTGGGCGGTGCTGTACGCATTATTCGCAGGCGTCGGATTTACGCTGGTTATGGTAATTATGAGCGGTATGCGCGAAAAGCTGAACTATTACAAGCTGCCCAAGGCGGTTTCGGGTTTCCCCATCGCTATGGTTACGGCGTGCTTTATATGTATGGCGTTTATGGTGTTCACCTATGTTTAAGGAGGAATGGAAATGAGTTTACTTGAATTTGCCACTCAGACGTGGATATCGGTGGGCATCGTAACGGGCATCTTTGCCGGAAGCGCGATCATTATCGGCATACTTATTCTTGTCGTCAGCAAAGTTTTTAAGGTCAACGTTGATGAAAAAGTAACGAAAATCCTCGAAAACCTTGCAGGCGCAAACTGCGGCGGCTGCGGCTGTTCGGGTTGCAGCGGCTTCGCTTCTAAACTTGCTCAGGGCGGCGGCGATCTGAACGACTGCCACGTTACTTCACCCGAGAAAAAAGCTGAAATAGCTAAGCTGTTGGGCATAGAGCTTAAAGACGAAGAACCTACTGTTGCCGTCGTAAAGTGCAACGGCGGCATAGAGAACTGCGAGCAGAAGTTCGAATACAAGGGTAACCCGACCTGCGCGGCAAACGCGTCTCTCCTCGGCGGAAACAAGGCGTGTTCGTTTGCGTGCCTGGGCTGCGGCGACTGCAAAGCGGTCTGCCCCGAAAACGCTATTTCGGTTACGGGCAGACTTGCGCAGGTAGATCCCGACAGGTGCATTTCCTGCGGCGCGTGCATTTCGACCTGTCCCAAGAACATTATCGAGCGTATCCCCTCCTCCGCACCCGTATTTGTGGCTTGTTCTTCAAAGTGCAAGGGTAAGGAAGTTATGGGCGTGTGCAAGGTAGGCTGTATTGCCTGCGGCATCTGCGCGAGGAGCTGTCCTCACGGCGCGATAAGAATGGAGAACAATCTGCCGATTATAGATTATTCAAAGTGTACGGGTTGCCTGACCTGCGTGAATAAGTGCCCGAGGCACATAATAATAAGCCGAAAGGTCATAGCCGTGGAGACGCCCGCCCGGGAGGTAAGGTCTGCTCCGCAGGACCACTGCTCGGTTTAAGATTAAACCGTATTTCTTATATGAAAATTTCGGTTCAAAGGCAAAACGTTAAGTTCCCCGACCGCAGACGCGGTCGGGGAACTTAATTTATGAGAATTTGAGACAATCTCAATAATTTGAAATGAAATCCTTCAGATGGAACAGGTAGCGTTCCGCAATCGGGGAAAGCTGCCGCTCTGCGGGCGAGATATATCCTATAATCATCTGCTCGCCGCTCTCAAGCGGTACGGCGACGATATTCGTTCCGTTCAGATCGGAGCTGAGTATTCCCGAACAAATCGTATAGCCGTTCAGACCTATCAAAAGATTGAAAAGGGTTGCGCGGTCGGATACGATTATGCTTTTGGGGCTGTCCTCAGTGCTGTGGATTTCCTCAGAAAAGTAAAAAGAGTTGTTTATGCCCTGTTCGTACGTCAGGCGCGGATATTCCTTCAATTGTTCAAGGGTTATTTTTCCGAGCTTTGCAAGCGGATTTTTCCTGCTGACGAAGACGTGCGGTTTAGCCGTAAAAAGCTCGGTGAATTTGAGATCCGCCTTTTTCAGCATACTCAAAATCACTTCGCTGTTGAAGTTGCTCAAATACAAAATACCGAGTTCGCTGCGCCCCGTGCGGACGTCCTCTAAAATGTCGTGCGTGCGCGTTTCCCGCAAAGAAAATTCGTAACGCTCCCCGCCGTATTCCTTGACTAATGCTACGAACGCGTTCACCGCAAAGGCGTAATGCTGCGCCGAAATGGCGAACACCCTGCGCGCGGGAGATGAATTGGTATACTCGCTTTCGAGCAGTTCCGCCTGTTCCGTTACCTGACGGGCATAGGAAAGAAATTTTATGCCGTCCTCGGTAAGATTTACTCCGCGGTTACTGCGCGTGAATATGGTGATACCCATCTCCCTTTCAAGCTCGGCAATGGCGTTAGACAGGCTGGGCTGGGATATGTACAATTTCTGCGCGGCAACGTTGATGGAACCGCACTGCGCCGTCTGTATGACGTATTTTAGCTGTTGCAGGGTCATATGGCAACCTCACTTTTTAAATTTTGATTACGCCGCCGTCCACGTCAAAGCCGTAAGGAAGAATTTTCAGCCTGTGAGGCAGACAATATATCATACCGCTGTTGTCCTTGATTTCGGGGGAGTAAGTACAGTCCTTTTTGCCGCAGTCTGCGCTTGTAACTTTTACAGAGCCCCGTTTATCGATTTCCACGCAGTTATAACCGCCGCCGTCAAAGCGGAGCGTTATGAGGAGAAATTCCTCGCCGTCATCGGTTACTTCCACGCAAGTTTCGTCAAGCACCGTGTATTCAGACTTGACAAAGTTGTATTCGAACACGACGTCGTTTGCGGAGTATATGCGAATGCCCGTAAGAGGGCTTGTATCGCGCGTGGTAAAGACGACGACAAAAAGCACGGCGGCTATCAGTATTATTATGCCGTAGACAAGCAGATCCCAAATTTTAAATCCCCTGTCGGCTTTTACCTGACCGACCTTTTTAAGAGACATTTCCAGCTCCCAAAATAATCATACCGTCCTCTACCCGGCTTACGACGACGTAGTTTTCGTCCAAAACCTCATACTCTCCGTCTGCCATATTGGTTATGATTTCGTATTCTCCGTTATTGTCGTACGTGAACACGACTTTTCTGTCCGAGAGATTTTCGTTGATAAAGTTTACCGCCCTTTCCTTGCCCATTGCCATAATCGCAGTGGTAAGCGCGTCGCTCTCCGCAGGATTTCCGCCTATCACCGTCGCGGACATAACGCCCGACTGAACGGGTTTCCCGGTCATAGGGTCGATTATGTGGCAATATCGGACGCCGTCTATCTCGTAATACTGGACGTCGTCGCCGCTGGATGACAAAGCCGTATCAAAGGCTGTGCAGCGCAGATAACTTGACCCGTACACATCCGTTCGCGGAGCTAAAAGCTCAACGGTATAGACTTTTTCGGAATAGTGTTGCTTTAAAAGTATACTGCTGTATCCGAAGTTTAAATAGCCGTATTTAAAGCCGTATTTGTCGATAATAGCGTTCACTTGTCCGAGCGCGTAGCCCTTACCTATACCGCCGAGGTCTATTTTCATTGAATAGGTAACCCCGTCGACGACCACGGTAGCCGACGGTTTTTTTACGTAATATCTGCCGTCGGACTTAGAAAGCTCTAACTCGCCGAAATGGCTTGCAAGGGTGCGGTAGCCCTCCGTTAGTCTGTCCGACGGAAGCTTGTCCGCAGTATCGGGATAGTCCGTTCCCAAAAAGCCGTACGCTTCAACGCTGTAATACACGGCGGGGTTGTAGTACCCGTCCGTCATAGAGTATACGTTTTGCGCCGTCTGCAAAATTTCGTAGGTCGTTATATCGATTTCTATTACCGAACCCGCTTCGGCCTGATTGAATTTGCTTACGTAAGAGTTCTCGTCGCCGACCGACAGTGAAGAATTGAGGTCGGACAGCAGAGTGCCGACTTCCAGGTACAAATTATCGAGTTCCTGAAGGCGTGAAGAATTAAAATTATCGGACAGTACGAGATCCGCCTCGGTGTCCATACTGAAAAACGCCCTTAAAAGGCTCTCTTTCTTCTCGTTGGCGCCGCAACCCGTAATGGCTACGGCGGAGATTATTAAAGCCGACAAAGCCGCAAGTAATTTCTTCATAATATCATTATAACATCGCCAAAGTCAAAAAGCAATAAAAACGTCCGCCTGCAAACGGCGGACGTTTTTTTCAAAAAGTTTACTGCCCGATATTTTTCAATGCGTCCTGAACCGCAAGCAGAAGTCTGCCGCTGCTTTGGGTAGAACCCGAAGTTACCAATCCGCCGAAGTCTTGTCCCGCGACGGGAGCGCCGCCCTCGTCGGTAGATACGGTGATGGCAAGCACTTCTTCCACCGTCTTGCCCTCATACTTTTTGAGCAGATCGTTCACTCCGCTATACCAGACGGTATTATCCCAACCCCATTCCTCGTTGGATTCGCTGGCTTCGGTGTAATCGTGATCGGCAACGGTTACGCTTTTGATAACGCCGTCTTCAACCTTTACGTTCACCTTGATTCCGTACGTGCCGTAATCGGTTGCGTAATGGTAGTCGCCAGGGTAGGTCTGACCCTTTGTTGAGCAACCCGCAAACGCTATTACGCACAGACTGCAGGCGAGTATTGCAAAAAACGATAAAGTCTTGATAAGTTTCTTCATTTTTTCACCTCTTCAATTTTACAAGCGTCATTATTATTATTGACAGATTTTTGCAATTAAACAACGGATTGTATATTTTTTATTCCGTTCTCAATGCGACAACGGGGTCCTTCTTCGCCGCGGCGGAAGCAGGTATCAGACCCGAAATCAGTGTGAGTACAACGCTTACGCCTATCATTATCAGCGCCTGCCACCAGGGGAGAGCCGCTATGCCCCAGAAGCCCGCAAAAACACTTACTACGACGTTTATTATAAGCGACAGCACATATGTTATGAGTATGCCGAACAGCCCCGCCGCAAGACCTATGATAAAAGTTTCGGCGTTGAACAGTCGCTTGATGTCCTTCTTCCTCGCGCCGACTGCCCTTA
>CAYLQK010000005.1:0-29649 GCA_964385865.1 uncultured Clostridia bacterium
AAGTTTATTGTCCTCCTTGTTAACTAATCTGATTCGTACATCTGAGATTTTCATATCGTGCACCTGCCAGAATATACTTTCATTGTTTCTATTGTACAATAAAAGAAAAATAATTTCAATAGCTTTGTGAAAAAAAATTTGCATTTTCATAAAAAAATATTGAAAAGTCGTGCTAATTATACATTTTTTTTAATAAAATTTATTATGCGCGTTAATATAACGGATAAATTCGACAGTTTTTACTTCATAGGAATAGGCGGAACCAGTATGAGCGGTCTGGCAAAATATGTCTGTTCTCTCGGTAAAAAGGTAGGGGGAAGCGACGTCGTACGCAGCGTATTTACTGACGAATTGATATCGTGCGGCGTTGAGTTGGATATAGGCGGCTCCGCCGAGAGAGTTAAAGAATACGATTTGATTATATACACCGACGCAATCAAGGAAAACGACGCTCGGCTGTGCGAGGCAAAAAAACTATCCAAAGAAATAATCTCGCGAGGTCAGTTTTTATACGAACTCAGCCGTGATTTCAATAAAGTTATCGCGGTATCGGGTTGCCACGGCAAAACAACTTGCACGTCTATGCTGGCGCATATCTTCAATGCCGCCGGTAAAAAGTTCGCCGCGCATATAGGCGGGAAAGACCTCGAATTTTCGAATTTCTATTTCTGCGGAAAGGATTTTTTTATCACGGAAGCCTGTGAGTACAAGAAAAATTTTCTGCTTTTAAAGCCCAATATCGCCATCGTTTTGAACAGCGATCCCGATCATCTCGAATGCTACGGCAACGAAAGTGCGTTAAGGCAGGCGTATCTCACGTTCGCCGACGGCGCGGACATTGCGATTTCTCTATATTGCGATTTGCCTATATCGTACGGATTGAGCTTCGGCTTCGATAAGGCGGCGGACTATTACGCTAAAGACATAAAAAATAACGGCGGTACTTATTCTTTCAGCGTATACGAAGGCGCTTGCGAACTCGGGCGCGTGAATCTTAGCGTTTACGGCAAACACAACGTACTGAACGCGCTGGCTGCAATTGCCGCCGCAAGGACTTCGGGCATATCGTTCAGGTATATAAGGGAGGGGCTTGCCGCTTTTTCTGGCGTGGAAAGGAGATTTGAAAGAATAGGCACGTTCAACGGCGCGGACTGTATAGCCGATTATGCCCATCACCCGGATGAGATACGCGCGGTCGTGCGTACGGCAAAGAAGATTACCGAAGGCAAATTATATATAATTTTTCAGCCGCATACTTATTCCCGCACGAAGAATCTGTTCAGGCAGTTTGTCAAGGTGCTGTCGCCCTTGAACAATCTGTTGATATATAAAACTTTTGCCGCGAGGGAATATTTCGACGACGCGGGCAGTGCGCTTACGCTTTCCCAAAGAATAAAGAAATCCTGCTACGGCGACAGCGTGCAGGATATTACTGATTTTATTTCAAGGGCGGGCGAAGGGGACGCGATTTTATTCCTCGGAGCAGGAGATATCTATTTTATTGCGAAACAAATTCTCAAAAATCAATCTGTTCGCCTTTGACTTGACACGAGTACAATAAATCAATCAATTGTTTCGCTCTTCTCGGCGACCTGCCGCCCTTTACCAGAGCCCAGCGTTCGGCAGTAGAGCAGAGCTGATTATCGTCGTATGCCAACCGTGCGTCTGCCGCAAGCTGTCTTACGATCGATAGGTAAGCGGCTTTATCGGTCGAGGAAAACAGAACCGTCAGCCCGAAGCGGTCGGAAAGAGAAAGCTGTTCCTGTATAGAATCGTTTGCGTGTACCGAATTTTCTCTGTCGGAAAAGCTTTCTTTTACGATATGCCGCCTGTTGGATGTTGCGACGATCATCGTATTGTCCGTACCTCCGCAGACCGAGCCTTCAAGACTCGCTTTCAGCGGAGAAATTTTGTCGTCGCCTTCGTCAAGCGATAAATCGTCGATAAAGATTATAAATTTTAAGGGAATGGAGAGGGTAAGCTGTCTGATTTTCGGAATCTGTAGCATATTCTCTTTATTCAGTTCTATAAGTCTCAATCCGTTATCGAAATAGTTATTGAGCATTGCGTGTATCGTTGAGGATTTTCCCGTGCCTTTATCCCCGTAAAGAAGCATATCGGAGAAAGGGAGCCCGCGCACAAAATTTTCGAGATTGGACTGAATTAATTTTTTCTCGTAGCAGTAATCTTTCAGCTCGGAAATGCGGATTGGGGAAGGATTGGAAACGGGTATCAGATCTCCGTTTTCATAAAAGAACGCAGAGTTTTTAATGAATTTGCCGTATCCGTACCGTCTGTAAAAGTTCTTTAAATTAAGGCAGGTCGCGTCGAGGTTGAAATTCTCGTCGAACGGGTCGGTGCATTTGCCTAAACCGTACATACCTTGCGTATCGGTATCGAGTACCAACCCGAAAATAATTTCAAGATCGCGTCTGTACGCCGCCGTAATGTAACGGGAAGGCTCGACGTCTCTTGCACAGCTCTTTGCAAAGACGTTTTCGTCTGTTAGTATCAGATTTTGGATATAGCCGAGAAAATCGTTTTCACAGTTTTCCTCATAAATTTTATGAAGAAATTCCGCAACGTTGTTTTCGCCACCCTGCGAATATTTCAAAAACGCGGAAAAAATTTCATTATCGAGTACGTTCCTTAGAACCGTGATGGACTCTTCCGAGCCATATTTCATAATAGAGCCTCTGAATTATTTTTTGATAATTATACACTTTCCGGCCATAATATGCAAATTTATAGGACTTTTTTTTAATAAATTTTATTATTGCTTGACTTGCTAAACGTTAAATAATATAATTAAATACAAGCAAATTCGGAGGTTTGTATCAAAATGTCTAAAATTTATTATCAGTCTGATTGCGACGTAAACGTTTTAAAGGGAAAGACGGTAGCTATAATCGGTTACGGCAGCCAGGGGCACGCCCACGCGCTTAATCTCAGAGAGAGCGGGGTGAACGTGGTTATCGGTCTGCACCAAGGCGGAAAGTCTTGGCCTAAGGCGGAGGCCGCAGGATTTAAAGTATACACCGTGGCGGAGGCTACTAAACTTGCGGACATCGTTATGATATTGATAAACGACGAAAGGCAGGCGAAGGTCTACAGGGAAAGCATCGAAAGCAATCTCAAGGACGGTGCGGCGCTTGCGTTTGCGCACGGATTCAATATCCATTTCAAACAAATTGTGCCTCCCGAGAATATCGACGTTTTTATGATTGCGCCCAAGGGTCCCGGACACACGGTCCGTTCGGAATATCAGGAGGGCAAGGGCGTTCCCTGTCTTGTAGCTATCCATCAGGATTATACGGGTAAGGCTTTGGACGTTGCCCTCGCATACGCGGCGGGAATCGGAGGCGCAAGAGCGGGCGTTCTCGAAACTACTTTCAAGTGCGAAACCGAAACCGATCTGTTCGGCGAACAGGCAGTCCTCTGCGGCGGTGTTACCGCTCTTATGAAGGCCGGCTTCGAAACTTTGGTAGAGGCGGGGTATGACCCTAAAAACGCTTATTTTGAATGTATTCACGAAATGAAACTCATTGTCGACCTCATCTATAAGGGCGGCTTCTCAATGATGAGATACTCGGTGTCGGATACGGCGGAATTCGGCGATTACGAGACGGGTAAACGCATCATTACCGAAGAGACGAAGAAGGAGATGAAGAAGGTTCTCGAAGAGATTCAGGACGGTACGTTTGCTTCCAAGTGGATAGCCGAAAACAACAACGGCAGGGCACATTTCAATGCGAAGAGAAATCTTGAAGCTTCGCATCAGCTTGAACAGGTCGGCAGAGAAATCCGCAATATGTATTCCTGGAACGATTCCGAAAGCATATACGAAGCGGAAAAAGGTAAGGCTAAATTATAATAAAGTCTCAAAAAAGCGCGCGTCAAGCGCGTTTTTTTATTTTACCTTAATATATAAAATTATTAAAATTCGCACCGTCATTTTGTTGTTATTTTTCGCTGTAAATGTTATAATTTAAGCGAATAGTTATCTTTTTATAACGACACGGAGAAAGGCTGTGAATAATAAAAATACGGATAAGAAATTAAATTCCAATTACATATTTACAAGAGAAACGTTGGGTATGACCATTTTGCTGTTTTGCCTGATAGTTTTTATAATGTTGTTTACAGGCAGTTCGGTATTTGCGGGAATAGGCAGAGCCGTCTGTACGTTTTTATACGGTTCTTTCGGTTACGGCTCGTATCTTTTGATTGCGCTCCTTGCATATCTCGGCGAAGTTCTCGTCTTCGGCAAAAAGATCAAGCTTTCTTTCAAGGGCGGCATTGCGCTTGCCTTGACTGTATTCGTCCTGTTTTTGCTGTTTCATTCCGTATCGACAAGAAATTATGCTCTCACGGGTTACAGCAACTATGTCTACGATTGCTATAAAAATGCGGCAAACGGCTTCGCGGGCTACACGTTCGGCGGCGTTATTTCCGCGGCGGTTGTCTATCCGTTTGCAAAATATACTACGTTTGTAGGCGCTTACATAATTTTTTCGATACTGACGATTGCTTGCGGCTATCTCGTGTACTTTATAGCCCGCGGCGGGAAAATTAACCGCCCCGCTGCAAAAGACAGGGCAGTCAAAGATAGCGGCGTTCAGTCCGAAAAAGTAGAAAGCGCGTCTCCTGCGGAGCATATAATTCAGCCCGAGCCCGAATATTCGGTTCCCGTTGCGCCCCGTCAGTATAATAATGACGGCTATGCTGCCGAGGATGATTATAACCAACAGTCCGCTCTTGCAAAACAGACTCTCTATCCTCGGAAGAATTCCGAAAATGAAGAAAACAGATATTCTTCCGAAAATCTCGGACGAAAGATTTTATTCGAAAAAGGCGAATTCGACGCTGAAAGCTATAAGCGCAATATGATTTTCAGCGGTGAATCATATTTCAACAGACCGTCCAACGGTGAAAGCGGCTATCTAAGCAGTTTTTCCAGCGGAAATAAAACGTCGTCGTCCGGTGGTTCGCAGTACAGTAAACCTGCCGAAACTCCGCCGAAGACTTATTCAGAAAGTTATCAAGAAGAGTTAATAAACCGCCCCGATAGCTCTATGCCGACTAATTACTTGTACGGTGATAAACCCGTGGACAGGCTCGAAGACGTCAACAGCGAATCGGGGGACGTTTACTCTGTTCACGATACTCGTGAAGACGGGGACTACGCAGGGTCTGCTTTCAACGTTCCTATACAACCCGAAGAGGAAGAGAGGTTCGAAGAGATTTACCGCGCCCCGGAACCTTCTACCGAGCCCGAAAGACCGACTCCTTTCGAAAATCCTCGCGCTAACCTCGATCCCGGTCCCGAAGAGAATCGCATAACGGAAGAAACGGAGAAGAGCGAAGACCCCGATATGTACAAGCTGTTCGGCGCGGATAACCCGCCGCGCGGCGAAAACAGGGTCGAACCGGATTTGACCCGCCTCTCTTCGAGGGAGCGTACCAACGCGAATCTGTTCGATTATGAAGACGAAGACGACGATGACGAGGATGACGACGCATTCAATTCGTTTACGCGTAAGCCTTCAGTTGCTTCGCCGAGGTCGGAGAGGAACGTAAGGGAATTCCCCGTCCGCGGAACAGAGGAAAAGGGTTCGGCAGTTGAAAAACAACCCGCGGCGCAGACCGAAAAGGAAAAACAGGAAGAAAAGCCCAAGCACGTATGGAAAAAATATGTCCGTCCGACTCTTGATCTGCTCGACGATTATCCAGAACATAGCAACGTCAATACCGGCGAGATAGAGGATAGCAAGCGAACCATTGTCGAGACGCTTGAAAGATTCAAAATAGATTGCGAAATCTCGAACGTAACTATCGGACCCGCAATTACAAGATTCGACGTTATAATTGAAGATAAAACCAAGATAAAACAGTCGCTCAACTACAGAGAGGCTATCGCGATGGCGTTGAGGAAAGAAAACGTTCAGGCATACCTCAACTTTTCAAAGGGTGCGCTGTCGATAGAAGTTCCCAATAACTCGCGGACGGTAATAGGGCTGAAAAGTATTCTATCAAGTTCTAAATTCATTAACAGCAAGACAAATTCAATCACTTTTGCGCTCGGTAAAAACGTGGATGGCGAAGTTGTTTGTCCCGATATTACAAAAATGCCGCACCTGCTTGTTGCCGGTACTACGGGCAGCGGTAAGAGTATCTGTCTCAGTTCGTTGATAATCAGTCTCCTGTATAAGTACGGACCCGAAGAATTGAGATTTATCCTTGTAGACCCCAAACAGGTAGAATTTATCACCTACGACAAATTGCCGCATCTTATGATAAATGAAATTATCTACGAAATAGATAAGGCGATTAAGGCATTGAACTGGGCGATTAAAGAAATGGAGCGTCGGTACAGCCTATTCAAGGAGATGACGGAAAAAGGTACGGCCACTAAAAATCTTGACGAATACAACAGCCATCTTCCCGAGGGTGAAGAAAAATTGCCCAAAATCGTTATTATCCTCGACGAGTTCGGCGATCTTATGTTACAGGCAAAGAAGGATATCGAAAGCAGGATAATCAAGCTTGTACAAAAGGCCCGTGCCTGCGGCATCCATCTGATTTTGGCAACGCAAAGACCTTCAGTCGACTGTATTACGGGTCTTATTAAGTCCAACTTGCCCACGAGAATAGGTTTCAAGGTAAATTCGTTCGACGATTCGAGAACGATATTCGACATCGGCGGCGCCGAAAAACTGCTCGGCAAGGGCGACTTGTATTTCCGTTCGGCGGAAAATCCCGATCTCGCGCGCATACAGGGCTGTTTTGTGGACACGCCCGAAGTGCAGAGGGTTACCGACTTTGTAAAAGAGCATAACGAAACCTACTTTGATCAGAGCGTTTCCGACTTCATCAATACCGTTGAAGCCGAGGAACAGCCTTCTTCTATAGGCGGCGGAGAAGAGGAAGCTGCCGAAGGCGATACCAAGATAGATGATACTTACATAAAGGCGCTTTTCTACTGTGTTACATCGAACCAGGCTTCGGTTTCGATGATTCAGCGCAGATTCCCCGTCGGCTACATAAAAGCCTGCAAAATTATAGACTGGATGGAGAATATGAACTATATTACTCCGTCGGAGGGCTCTAAGCCGCGAAAAGTACTGCTTTCGAAAGACGAATTCATAAACACGTACGGAGAGGTCGATGATTGATTATTCGCAGAAGAAATTCGGACTGATATCTCTCGGATGCGATAAAAACAGGGTTGATTCGGAAAAAATATTGGCAATAATAAGGGAGAAGGGCGCAACCATAACGGACGATATATCCGCCGCTCAGATCATTATCGTCAATACTTGCGCTTTCTTAAACGAATCACGCAAAGAGGCGATAGAGACCGTGCTCGATTGCGCGGCTTATAAAAGTTATAATCTCGAAAAACTCGTCGTAACGGGTTGTCTGCCGCAGAAGTTCATAGGTGAAACTTTTGACGCCTTAGTAGAAGCGGATGTGTTCCTCGGAACGGGTGATTACGGTAAGCTTTTCGAGGCGTTGGATAAGTCGTATCTCGGCGAAAGGGTAAATTACGTCGGATTGGGGGACGGCAGCATTTTGTCGCAACGAGTGGTGACCACACCTCAGCATTTCGCTTATCTGAAAATAGCGGATGGCTGCAATAACCGCTGTACTTATTGCCTCATACCCAAAATCCGCGGCAAATACGTAAGTTTTCCTATGGAAAAACTTGTAGAAGAAGCCGAGGGGTTGGGCGACATATCGGAATTGATCTTGGTGGCCCAGGATATTTCGCGTTACGGTATCGATCTATACGGCAAAGTAGAACTGCGCGAACTACTGCGTAGGCTGACGGCGCTTTCGAATATAAAAAGCGTAAGGTTGCTCTACTGCTATCCCGATATGATAGACGACGGACTTATTGAAGAAATCCGTGATAACGATAAAATCGTAAAATATCTCGACGTTCCGCTTCAGCACAGCGAGGACAGAATATTAAAATTAATGAACCGTCCCGGGAGTAGAGCGGAGTATTTAAAACTGTTCGAAAAACTCAGGAAAAGCGTTCCGGGTATAGCTTTGCGTTCAACGTTTATTACAGGTTTTCCTACCGAAACAGAGGAAGAATGCGAAAGTCTCTGCGATTTTTTGCACGAGGTAAAATTCGATAATTGCGGCTTTTTTGCATATTCGAGAGAACCCGATACGGCGGCTTATAAACTGAAAGGACAAGCGTCTTACGCCGTAAAACGCAGAAGAATGAAAAAGCTTTACGCCGTTCAGCGTGAGATTTCCGCAGAAAAACTCAGAAAATACGTCGGAAAGAAATTGAGGGTACTGTGCGACGGGATTGATTATGAACGCAATTGCTTTTACGGCAGGGCGTATTTTAACGCGCCTGATATTGACGGAAAAGTATATTTCAACGCGCCAAACGCCGTTCAGGGCGAATATTACGATTTGGTTATACTTGATAGCGACAGCTATGACCTATTTGGTAAAACAGAGGATTACGATTTATGAATAATGACGAAAACAGGGACAATAGCGCCGAAAAAACGGTTTCGGGCGGCGGGGTTATGAATCTACCCAACAGACTCACCGTCAGCCGTGTGGTGATGATACCCGTATTTGTGCTTTTTTTCTATCTGAATTTTACTGCGCATTATTTTGTCGCGCTCGCCGTATTTGGGATAGCGAGCCTTACGGACTATTTTGACGGAAAGATAGCGAGAAAGTACAATCTGGTTACGAATTTAGGTAAATTTCTCGATCCTATCGCCGATAAAGTACTCGTTTTATCGGCTTTCGTAGTCTTCCTTACCGTACCGCGAATCTTCTGTGCCAATCTCGGCGATTGGGCTTTGATAGCCGCGGGTTGCGGTGTTGCGGTTATCCTCGCGAGAGAGATAATCGTCAGCGGTTTCAGAATGGTTGCGGCAAGCGCAGGCAGCGTCATAGCCGCAGATAAGATAGGCAAGTACAAGACGGCAACGCAGGATTTTTCAATAGTCATTCTGCTCATCGGCGAAGGCGTACAGGAATTGACCGGGCACGTTGCAGGTAAGATAACCAACTACGTCGGCTTGGCGTTATTTGCCGTGGCGGTGATATTGACTGTAATTTCAGGTATCAACTATATAGTAAAGAATATAGAAATTTTAAAGAAATGATTAAAAACTGTCTTTTAGCTTTCAGAAGCAGAAAAAACAATGAATACGAAGAAGTTTCCGCCCTGAGAGCGGGTTTTGCCTCGGCGGGTTACTTTTTTGACAGGGTTTCATTCGTGGCTTACGACAGCGCCGAAGAGATTGTGCGTGCGATTAAAGACGGCAAAGAGAATTATGACAATCTGATAATCAGCTGTCCGCATAATATGGACGGGACTTTAAAGGAATTTATCGGACCGTTGTATTCGTCGGCATTCGACGGTTACGGGGTGCTCGAATCGGAAGGGAAAAGCGTATTTATCGTTTATTCCGATTACGAAAACAGTTTAACTATTGAAAAAATCAAAAATATCCTGCAGTCGAAGTACGGCGTAAGTTACGAAAGGTTCTATATAAGGACGATCGGTGCGCCGATAGCGGAAATAAATTCGGCTATTTCGGAAGCCTTGGGTATTTGTCCCGACCTTTCTTTTAACGTATCGGAAAAGTTCGGCGACTGCCGTCTTGAAACAATCTATAAGGGCGACGTTGAAAAATCGTTAATAGACGCGGTTCTGCGTACTATGTTGAACAAGCTGAACGAATACGTGTACGCCTTAGATGATATTTCGATAGAGGAAAGGCTGTTTTACCTGTTAAAGCTAAGGCATATGAAAATCAGCGTGGCCGAATCTTTCACGGGCGGAGGATTGGGCAACACCCTTGTCAAACTGCCTGGGATAAGCGAAGTGTTTGTCGAGGGACTGAACACCTATTCCAACGAATCGAAAAAAATAAGACTCGGCGTAAAGGACTTCACGCTCGGCAAATACGGAGCCGTTTCCGAAGAGACTGCGTACGAAATGGCGGAAGGGCTTTTAAGGAGCGGCAGTTGCGACGTCGCTATTGCCACTACGGGGATTGCAGGTCCGAAGTCGGACAGCAGTTCCAAACCCGTCGGGCTGATATACATTTCCGTCGGCACGAGTGAAGGGATAAAGGTAAATAAATATAATTTGAACGGCGATAGAAACAACATTACCCAAACGGCTATAAAACTTGCGTTGTTTCTTGCATATAAAACGTTAAAATAACTCAGGAGATAACAATGAACGAAGAAAAATTAAAGGCGCTGAATTCGACCGTTGCAATGATCGAAAAGCAATACGGAAAGGGCGCGATTATGAAACTCGGCGACTACAAGGTGAATAACGATCTCGACGTCATACCGACAGGTTGTCTGTCGCTCGATCTGGCTCTCGGCGTGGGCGGTGTGCCACGCGGAAGAATAATGGAAATTTTCGGACCCGAATCTTCAGGTAAAACAACCGTCGCTCTTCATATCATTGCCGAAACGCAGAAGGCGGGCGGCGTGGCGGCGTTCATAGACGCGGAACACGCTCTGGACGCGCAGTATGCCCACGCTCTCGGAGTGGATATCAACGAGCTCTACCTGTCTCAGCCGGATACGGGCGAACAGGCTTTGGATATCTGCGAATCTCTTGTGCGCTCGAGCGCGGTAGACGTCATAGTAATCGACTCCGTTGCGGCATTGACGCCGAAAGCGGAAATCGAAGGCGATATGGGAGATACGCATGTCGGACTCCTCGCGCGTCTTATGTCGCAGGCGTTGAGGAAGCTTACGGCTATTACAAACAGGTCGAAAACCTGCGTCATCTTCATAAATCAGCTGCGTGAAAAGGTGGGAATAATGTTCGGTAACCCCGAAACCACCCCCGGCGGCAAGGCTTTAAAATATTTTGCTACGATAAGGCTCGATATAAGAAAGGCGGACGCGCTCAAAAGCGAAGGCAATATCGTAGGTAACAGAACCAAATGCAAGGTTGTAAAAAATAAGGTTGCGCCTCCGTTCAAGGTCGCCGAGTTTGATATTATCTACGGCGAAGGCATATCGCAGGAGGGCTGCCTTATTGATCTCGGCCTTGAATACGGAATACTTACAAAGAGCGGCTCGTTCATCTATTATAACGAAGAAAAAGTTGCCCAGGGCAGAGAAAAAATGAGGGATTTCTTAAAAGAAAATCCCGAAATAAAGGCGGAGATCGATACAAAAATAAGGGAGGCGCACAAAGCGTCGTTGTTGAAGAAGGACTAAATGCGATACGGTTTTGTAAAAGTTTGTGCGGTAACGCCCGAAATCAAAGTTGCCGACGTGGAATTCAATACAGGACGGATAAAAGAGGCCATAGACGAGAGCTTTAAAAAGGGCAGTCAATTGACGGTTTTTCCCGAACTGTGTTTAACTGGCTATACCTGCGGCGACCTGTTCTTGCAGAGCGCGCTTTTAGACAGTGTCGACGCCGCAATTTCAGAGATTTGCAGGGCTACGGAAGGCAAAAAAATTCTTGTTTTCGTGGGCGCTCCTATCAAAGCAAACGGTAAATTATATAATTGCGCCGTTGCTTTCCACGACGGGCAGATACTCGGCGTAATACCTAAAAAATATCTCCCGAATTACGGTGAATTCTATGAAAGGCGACATTTTAATGCCGCTCCGAACGCTAACGGTCTGATAACCGTTGGCGGTCGGCAATGCCCTTTCGGCACGGATTTGATTTTTAGGGCGGAAAACTTTACCCGATTTTCGGTCGCTGCCGAAATCTGCGAAGATCTGTGGGCGCCGCATTCGCCTTCTATTGACCATACGAAGGCGGGGGCGAATATTATCGTAAATTTGTCCTGCAGCGACGAGGTCGTGGGTAAAGCTGAATACCGCCGCGATTTAGTGCGCGTCCAGTCGGGCAAATGTATCTGTGGATACGTTTACTGCGACGCAGGCGACGGCGAAAGCACTACCGATATGACTTTTGCGGGACACAATATAATCTGTGAAAACGGCTCGCAGCTTTCTGAGAGCACGCTGTTCGAAAATGATTATCTTTACGGAGAGATCGACGTAGATTTGATAGACTCGGAGAGATGCAGGATGGCGAGCGGTTATTACAGTGCGGATTGCGACGATAAAAACGGTTACGAAATAATATCCTTCAATACTGACGGTAAAGCGGAGTGGTCTGGACGCACGTATCCGCGTACTCCGTTCGTTCCCGTTGACGACGGAAAAATTGCGGAGCGCGCGGAATTGATACTGTCTATCCAATCCAAGGGTCTTGAAAAGCGGCTCTTGCATACCGGTTCGAAAACTGCCGTTATAGGCATATCCGGCGGGCTCGATTCGGCGCTCGCACTGCTCGTAACCTGTAGAACGTTTAAATCGATAGGCAAGGATTTAAATCAGATAATCGCAGTAACAATGCCGGGATTCGGTACGTCGGGAAAGACTAAGGACAATTCGCTAAAACTAATAGAGTCGCTCGGGGTAACGGGGAAAATTATCCCGATTACAGAAAGCGTAACGCAGCATTTTAAAGATATCGGACACGACGTGAATGCGTACGACGTAACTTATGAAAACGCGCAGGCAAGAATGAGAACGCTTATCCTGATGGATTTAGCTAATCAGACGGGCGGACTTGTCATAGGTACGGGCGATATGAGCGAGCTTGCTCTCGGTTGGGCTACTTATAACGGCGATCATATGTCGATGTACGGAGTGAATTGCTCGGTGCCCAAGACCCTTGTTAAATATCTCGTGCGGTACGAGGCTGAAAGGCTCGGCGGAGAGTGCGAAAGGATCTTAAAGGATATATTAAATACAGATATCAGTCCCGAATTGTTGCCTCCTGAGGAAAGCGGCGCGATCTCGCAGAAAACGGAGGATTTAGTCGGCCCGTATATCCTGCACGATTTCTTTCTCTATTACGGTATACGCCGTGGATTCAGTCCCGAAAAGGTGCAATTTATCGCCGAGCATACGTTCGAGGGCGAATATGACGCTGCAACGATAAGAAAATGGTTGATCAACTTTTACAGGCGGTTCTTCGCGCAGCAATTTAAACGCTCGTGCGTGCCCGACGGGGTAAAGGTGGGGACGGTGTCTCTGTCTCCGCGCGGGGATTGGAGAATGCCGTCCGACGCGGCTGCCAAAATTTGGCTCGACAATATTAAAGATTGAATATAGAAAAAGCGGTTAACAGCCGCTTTTTTTTATAATCAGCGAAGTATTTACTTTAATAAATTGACTTTTTAATAAGTTAGGTGTAAAATAGTTAAGGATATAAACCAACCTTTATAAGGTTTAGTATATATTTTAATTTAAACATCAGGAGGCTTAATATGTTTAGCAACACTTTAAGCAGCCTGTTTCTTGCAAGCATAGGAATCGGCGGAACCATAGGAATAGCCGTCGGTTGTTTTGCTGTTGCACTTATTGTTGGTCTTTTTGTCGGCATAATTTTCAATAAAAAGCAGACAGAAAAAAGATTAGGTGATGTTCGTACAAGAACAAAAAAAATGATCGATGACGCTTCACTTGAATGTAAAGCGTTGAAAAAAGAAGCAATATTAGAGGCTAAGGAACAGGAGCTGCAATTAAGAAACGAATTCGAACGGGAAAGCAAAGAGAAGAAAGCTGAACTCCAAAAGCAGGAACAGAGACTCTTACAAAAGGAAGATTCTCTTGAAAAGAAAGAGGAGTCCTTAAACAAGAAAAACGAGGCTTTGGATCAGCAGAAACGCGATCTCAACAATAAAGAACAAGAGATTAAAAAGACGCAGGAAAAAATCAATCATCAGCACGAACTGATGGTGCAGGAGCTTGAAAAGGTAGCCCAGCTCACCAAGGAAGAGGCAAAGCAGATACTTACAAACGAAATCCTTGACGAGACCAGGCACGACGTAGCTTTACAGGTTCGCAACATTGAGCAGACGGCGAAAGAGGAAGCCAACCGTGAAGCTAAGAAAATCATATCGCTTGCCGTTCAGCGGTGCGCTGCCGATCACACTTCGGAAATAACCGTATCGGTCGTACAGCTTCCGAGCGACGATATGAAGGCAAGACTGATAGGTAGGGAAGGCAGAAATATCCGTGCGATAGAAAACGCAACCGGCATCGAGTTGATAATCGACGATACCCCCGAGGTCGTTATTCTTTCCGGATTCGATCCCGTCAGGAGAGAAATCGCAAGATTATCCCTTGAAAAACTCATATCCGACGGAAGAATACACCCTGCAAGAATAGAAGAGACCGTAGAAAAAGTCAAAAAGGAAATGGACGCCGAAATTAAGGCGGCAGGCGAAAGCGCGATGTTCGAGGTGGGAATCTTCGGACTTCATCCCGAAATCATCAAGCTTATCGGCAGATTGAAATACAGAACGAGTTATGGCCAGAACGTCTATAAACATTCAATAGAAGTCGCACAGCTTGCGGGACTGATGGCATCCGAACTCGGGCTTGACGTAACGCTTGCTAAGCGTGCGGGTTTGCTACACGATATAGGCAAAGCCGTTGACCACGAACAGGAAGGCACGCACATTCAGATAGGCGCAGACCTGGCGAAGAAATATAGAGAAAGTGCTAACGTTATCAATGCCATAGCCGCCCATCACGGCGACTGTGAGCCCAAAACAATAGAGGCGGTGCTTGTGGCTGCCGCAGACGCGATTTCGGGTGCAAGACCCGGAGCAAGAAGAGAGACGGGAACTAATTATGTTAAGAGGCTTGAAAAGCTTGAAGCACTTGCGGGTAATTTCCGCGGCGTAGATAAGTGTTACGCCATTCAGGCAGGCAGAGAGGTTCGCGTCATCGTGAAACCCGAACAGATAGACGATGCGCAGACAATGTTTCTTGCAAAGGACATAGCTAAGAAAATCGAAAAAGAACTCGAATACCCCGGTCAGATAAAGGTAAACGTTATCAGGGAATTCAGGGCAAGCGAATTTGCTAAATAAATAAAATTAAAACCTCCGTTTGAATGTTTTCAAACGGAGGTTTTTTACGCTATAAAATTAATTTGTGAGTTTGCTGAACAGATAGAAGCAAACGGTAAAAGCGGGAATATTAAGAACTACAAGGCAGGGAATTATCAGTTTAGCCATAATGTCGCCTGTTGAAGAGAAGTTTATGTTTAGAAGAATAGATACTATAAAAATTATTAAAATCAGGATTATGGTAACTATTATGCTTGCAGACAAATACGTGTTTGAAAGCGGTTTTCTTGTCGTTCTGCCTAAATCAGTGAAGTAGAGGACGCTGAAAATTATCAGTTGCGCGGCGGCGATTGCAAAAATCACGAAGGGATATGCAAGATTGACCGCAAGTTCTTTTCTGAACAGAAGACTGAACATAAATTCGAGCAGCAGGAAGACCGTTATGATAAGCGAGCTTTTGAAAAGCGCGCCTCCGCGGTTATAATTTCTGTTTCGCGTGCCGGTTATAACGTATTCCGCGGTGTTTACTTTCAACCCGTCATTCGCGGCTTTTATACTGACGTCGTCGAGTTTAACTTCCTCGGAGTTCGGTTCGATATAGGTTTCCGCCTGTCTTACGGTTACGCTCTCCTGCGCGTGCGCCTGAGGCTTACGTGTAACCGTCTTGGAGAACAGATTGTTGATTAAATTGCGATAATCTCTTTCCGTTTCGGGTTTATTGTTATAAATAAGTTTATCGGTGTCGATTTTATCGGCGACGGGCACGATATCGTCGTTGGAATTTCTTGTCGGCTCGGATATAAGTTTAAGATAGTTTTCGTGGACGATTCTTCTCTGTTCTTCGTCCATAGGTTTGGATTCTGAAATTACGGCTTCTTCTTGCGGTATAACGTTATCGCGAGCGGTCTCTTCGTATGAATCTTCGTCGTCAATATCTTCGTCTTCGTCGTACGTATCGTCGCCGAAATCCTCGTCGTTATCTTCTACGTCGTCGTCCTCGTCGTCATCTTCTGTTTCTGTTTGACTTCGGACGTCGTTGGTAATTTCATCGCCAATGAATCCGTCTTCGTCGTCTTCCTTGTCTTCGTCATTGTCGTCGCAAACGTCGTTGTCATCGGTTTTAATTACGGGCACGCGCGACGTCGATTGTTTCAATATCTTAAAATCGACGGTGGTGGGGGCGGGCTGCGAAAAGTCGAACGAACGGTCTGAAATAAGGTTGTCGATTACAGTCCTTGAATATTCCCATTCCATTTGGTTTTTCTCGGTAACTTCTCTGCCGCTGTCCGTAAGGGTATAATATTTACGTCTGCCGCCCAAGGAGACCTCGTCTGTTTTCCAGTAGGCGTTAATATAACCTTGCGCTTCGAGTCGCTTTAAAGCGCTGTAGAGCGTGGGCTGTTTCAGAGTGTATTGACCGTGGCTTTTTCTTTCGATCTCTTCGATTATTTCGTAGCCGTATTTGTCCCTTTCATAGAGGGCGCGAAGAATAATAGTATTGATATGCCCGCGTATCAGATCGGCGCTGATGGTGCTTTTCGATACGTTCTCTTCGGTCGCTTCTCTATCGCCCGTTTTTGATAAATCCCTGGTTTCTTCGTCCATCGTATTTCCTCCGTACTTTATCATATTATATCATAATATGCGACTTATGTCAATGATTTGGGCGAAATAAAAAGTACTATGTCACACATAATCGTGTATTTTGTGCTAACTATTGGACTTTTTTGATATAAAGTGATAAAATATTGTCAAATATTTTTAGAGGTTTAAAAATAAATATGTACCGCAACATACAAACCTATCATCTCAGATATACTGACGTAGATGCGTATGACAACCTGAAACTTTCATCGCTGTTGTCTTTAATGGAAGAGTCGGCGTGCCTTTCGGCTGACGAACTCGGTTTCGGATACGACGATTTGACCCCACGGCATATTGGGTTCATTTTAGTCAATTGGTATATAGAACTTAAAAGGAATATCAGGCTCGGCGAGCAATTGACCATTCATACTTGGCCGCTCGTTCCCAAACGCCTCATTTTTTTGAGAGATTTCGAATTGTACGTAGGCGAGGAAAAGGTTGGGGTTGCGACTTCCCGCTGGTGTATGATAGATACACGAAAATACGTTATGCTTCCCACTTCCGTATATTTCGGCGATAACGATTTTGCCGACTATAATACCGAGCGAAGCGTTGAATTTTCCAACTGGAAAATCCCTTCCGTTTCAAAAGGCGGGATAAAATATACAAAGATTGCTTCAAACTCGGATATCGACCATTATTTTCATATCAATAACACGAAATACGCGGATTTTCTCACCGATGTGTTTTCCGTGGAACATTTTAAAGATAAAAGTATCAAGTCTGTCCAGATATCATATGTAAAACAGTGTAAGCAAGGCGAAAAGATAGATTTTGTGGCGGAACGGGACGGCGATTATTATCTGATAGAAGGAATCGTAGAGGGTGAGACCCGCGTACAGGCTAGGATCGGATTTGATGAAATTTGACTTGGAAGTAAAGCGCGGAAAGCGGAAAACGGTTTCGATTACCGTCTCCTCCGAGAATAAAATAATCGTGCGCTGTCCTCAATTTATGTCTGAAAAGAGGATAAACGACTACATATCAGCCAACCGCGGGTGGATAGAGAAAAAAATAAATCAAAACGCCTTAAATTCTGCCAAATACAGAAATGTAAAAGAATATAATGAAATTTTGATAAGCGGCAGACAGGTGCCTCTGAATTTTTCCGACTGTAACAAAATCACGGATGACGCCGTCTACATAAAAAAATTATCGGATTTGAAGAATCTTTTTGTGAAACATTTTTCGGGCGAATTCATAGACAGCGTCCGAGAGTTGTCGGAAAATTTAGGGTTGACGGTTAGGAATATTTCCTTTAAATCATATAAATGTAGGTGGGGTTGTTGCGACAGAAGTAATAACGTTACGTTTAATTATATGGTGTTTATGCTTCCCGACAGGCTGCAAAAATACGTAATGATACACGAACTGTGTCATACTGTAGAATTTAATCATTCGCCGTCTTTTTGGAACATTGTGGAAAGTTTCCAACCTGATTATAAGATAATGAGAAAGCAATTAAAAAATTATTCGTTTTTAACAAGGCTATATTGACGGCAATTTTGCTTGACTTAGCCCGATATGAAGAGGTATAATCTTATACGGTTATTGAAAGAGATGAAACAGAAAATGATTTTTGAGAAAGGTAACTTTATTTCTGACCATACAAAAGCAACTTGCGGCAGGATCGATGACTTATCCGACGCTGGCGAGGCTGCTTCTGTTTTTATCAAATGTTTAGTTGCGCGGATGCGTTCTTATTTGTTTGACTGATTTATTTTTAAATCAGTCTTTATTTTAGCTAAAAGATAGAAAGGATAAATCTTATGAAAAACGACAGAGTTTATTTGACTTTACAGAACGGGACACAGTTTATAGGTAAGAGATTCGGCGCCGACGGCGACGTGGTCGGTGAACTTGTCTTTACCACGGGTATGACGGGTTATATCGAAACTCTTACAGACCCCAGCTATTACGGGCAAATCGTTACTCAGACTTTTCCGCTGATAGGCAATTACGGAATGATTGCTTCCGACAGTGAAAGCAAAAAGCCTTGGGTTTCGGCCTACGTTGTCAGAGAGAAGTGCGACGAGCCTTCGAATTTCAGATGCGAAGGGACCCTCGACGGATATCTTGCCGATAACGGCATAGTGGGAATATACGGAATAGATACAAGGGAGCTTACAAAAATTGTTCGTGAAGCGGGCGTTATGAACGCCGCGATTACTTCGAGACCCTTGAAAGACGTAGGGAAATTGGGCGGATACGTTATTAAAAATGCCGTTGAAAGCGTAACTTGCCGCGAAGTCGAACGTTTCGGCGATCCGGACGGTATAAAAGTGGTAGTTTGGGATTTCGGTGCAAAGCGCAATATAATCCGCGAGCTTGTAAAGCGCGGTTGCTATTGTATTAAGGTGCCCGCTTTCTTTACGGCGGAACAAATACTTGAATTTAACCCCGAGGGGTTGATGCTGACAAACGGCCCCGGGGATCCTTCCGAGAACGTCGGAATTATCGAAAATTTGCACAAGCTCGCCGGGAAACTTCCCGTATTCGGTATCTGTTTAGGGCATCAGCTGTTTGCTCTTGCTATGGGAGGAAAAACGGTTAAGATGAAGTATGGGCACCGCGGCGCAAATCAGCCGGTTAAGAATATAGAAACGGGAAGGGTTTATATCTCAAGCCAAAACCACGGATATGAGGTTTTATCATCGAGTTTGCAGGGGGTCGGGAAATTGAGCTACGTCAATGCAAACGACAATACCTGTGAGGGATTCGAGTATCCCGAACTCAATGCGTACACGGTCCAGTTCCACCCCGAAGCTTGCGGCGGTCCTCAGGACGCGTCGTTCCTTTTCGATAAATTCATAAGAAACATAAAGGAAGGTAAATACAATGCCTAAGAGAGAAGATATAAAGAAAGTTCTTGTTATAGGGTCGGGACCTATTGTTATAGGACAGGCGGCAGAGTTCGATTATGCCGGCGCGCAGGCCTGCAGAGTTTTAAAGGACGCAGGGGTCAACGTAGTTCTTTGTAATTCCAACCCCGCGACGATTATGACGGACAAGGCTCTTGCGGACGAGATTTATCTTGAACCCTTGACTGTGGACAGCTTAAAAAGAATTATTATTAAGGAGCAGCCCGACAGCGTTCTCGCTTCCCTTGGCGGACAGACGGGGCTTACGCTCGGCTGCCAGTTGGCTAAATCGGGATTTCTCGAAGAGCACGGCGTTAAGCTGATAGGCGTCAATCTGGACTCAATCGACAGGGCGGAGGACAGAGAGCTTTTCAAGGAAACTATGCAAAAAATAAATCAGCCCGTAGTCCCTTCCGATATCGCGTATACGGTTGAACATTGTATCAGTATTGCCGAAGAAATCGGCTATCCCGTAATAGTCAGACCTGCGTATACACTCGGCGGCGCCGGTGGCGGAGTTGCACACGATGAGGAAGAATTGAGACTTATCGCGCATAACGGACTTATGCTCTCGCCGATAACGCAGGTACTTATTGAAAAATATATAGGCGGATGGAAGGAGATCGAGTTCGAGGTTCTCCGCGACGGCAAAGGCAACGTGCTTACAGTCTGCTCTATGGAAAACTTTGACCCCGTAGGAGTCCATACGGGCGATTCGATAGTAATCGCGCCTGCGGTAACCCTTTCAGATAAGGAATATCAGATGCTGAGAACGGCGTCGTTGGATATTATAACCGAGCTCGGTATAGAGGGAGGCTGCAACTGCCAGTTTGCTTTGAATCCCGATTCTTTCGAATACGCCGTTATCGAAGTTAATCCGAGGGTATCGCGTTCTTCCGCGCTTGCGTCAAAAGCGACGGGATATCCGATCGCAAAGGTATCGGCTAAAATCGCGCTCGGTTACACGCTCGACGAAATAAAGAACGACGTAACGGGTAAAACTTACGCTTGTTTCGAGCCGACGCTGGATTACGTCGTCGTGAAACTGCCGAAATGGCCGTTCGACAAATTCTTATACGCAAAGAGAAATCTCGGTACGAGAATGAAGGCGACGGGCGAGGTAATGGCTATAGGCACGAGCTTTGAAATGGCCATAATGAAGGCGGTCAGAGGCGCTGAAATTTCTGTCTCTACCTTGAATTTGCCGAAATTTGCCGAGCTTTCAGACGAAATTATAAGGGAAAAGCTCTCCGAAATTACCGACGAGCGGCTTTTTGTAGTATATCAAGCAATAAAGAGGGGAATTCCCGTTTCCGAAATACACTCGGTAACGAAGATAGACGAGTGGTTCTTGAATAAATTAAAAAATCTCGCCGATTTCGAGAACGAAATTGCGGGGAAACAGCTTACGAAGGGTCAGTATCTGCGGGGTAAAAAGCTTGGCTATCCGGACTGCGAATTGATAAAGCTTTCGGGCAATCCCGTTCCCGCACATAGAAATGCCGTGTTTAAAATGGTCGACACCTGCGGCGCGGAATTTCACGCGCAAACGCCCTATTTCTACTCGACTTACGATGAAAAGGAACACGACGAGGCAAAACCTTTCGTGTCGGTGAGCAAGAAGAAGCGGATAATCGTCATCGGGTCGGGTCCTATACGAATAGGTCAGGGCATAGAATTCGACTATTCGTCCGTTCACTGCGTTTGGTCGTTGAAACGGCTTGGCTATGAAGTTATAATTATTAACAATAACCCTGAAACCGTCTCCACGGACTTCGATACGGCGGACAGGCTCTATTTCGAATCCCTTACCCCCGAAGACGTGCAGAACGTAATCGACGTGGAAAAGCCGTACGGCGTAGTAATTACGTTCGGCGGACAGACGGCAATCAAGCTTTGCAGTTACCTTGATAAAAGGGGCGTAAGGATACTCGGCACCCCTGCGGACAGCGTGGATCTTGCCGAGGACAGGAAAAGGTTTGACGGGCTTTTGGAGCAATTCGGCATTGCCCGTCCAAAGGGAATGACGGTTATGAACAAGGAAGATGCGGTAAAGGCGGCGGAAACGCTCGGTTACCCCGTACTGCTTCGCCCTTCATACGTAATAGGCGGTCAGAATATGACGATCGCATTTACGCAAAACGACATTGAAAGGTATATGGACGTAATCCTTGCGCAGAAAATCGAAAATCCCGTTCTCTGCGACAAGTATCTTATGGGTATAGAACTTGAAGTTGACGCGATTTCCGATGGTGTAGACGTACTTATACCAGGTATTATGCAACACATAGAACGTGCCGGAGTACACAGCGGAGACTCGATCGCGGTATATCCTCCGTACAATCTGAGCGACGCGATGCTGAGAAAGGTTGTCGATATCTCTACAAAGCTTGCGATATCGTTAAAGACTAAGGGGCTCATCAATATACAGTACCTGATTTATCACAACGAGTTGTACGTGATAGAGGTAAATCCCAGAGCGTCAAGGACGATTCCCTATATATCTAAGGTAACGGGTGTACCTATGGTCGATCTTGCCACGCGCATTATAATGGGGGCAAAACTCAAAAAATTGGGTTACGGCACGGGGCTTTATCCCAATTCGCCTTACGTTGCGGTGAAAGTGCCGGTTTTCTCCTTCGAAAAGCTCAACGACGTCAATTCGCAGCTGGGTCCTGAAATGAAATCAACGGGCGAGGTTTTGGGCATAGGTAAGACTATCGAAGAGGCGCTGTTTAAGGGGCTTGTTTCCGCGGGATTCAATGTGAAGCACCCCACAAGACAGCAGCCTTCGGGTATATATTTCACGATAAACGACCCCGATAAGTTTGAGATTGTAAATATCGTCAAAAAATTTGCGGATTTGGGGCTTTCGCTCTACGCTACCAAGGGTACCTGTAAAGTTATTAAAAGTCTTGGGCTTGAGTGTACGGAAGTTGCGAGAATATCCACTAACGACGAAATATTCAAGCTGATGGACGAAGGCAAGATAGACTACATCGTCTACACGGGTAAGACCGATATAGAATCCATTACAAACTATATAAGCCTGCATCACCGCTCGATTCTGCTCGGGATAACCGTGCTTACCTCGCTCGATACGGCAAACGCGCTTGCGGACGTTATTGCGGGAAGATACAATCAGCTAAATACAGAACTTGTAGATATCAATCATCTGAGAAAGGAAAAGCTTAAAATAAACTTCTGCAAGATACATAGTTGCGGAAACGACTATATATTCTTCAATAATATGGACGACGGCATTACTTGCCCCGAATCGCTTGCGATAAACTTCTCGGACAGACATTACGGCATCGGCGCCGATGGTATCGTTATGATTGAAAAATCCGATAAGGCGGACGCCAAGATGAGAGTGTTCAACTGCGACGGAAGCGACGGCGGACCGGCGGCAAATCCCATAAGATGCGTTGCCAAATACTTGTTCGACAACAAATTGGCTTCCGAGCGTATGACAATAGAGAGCGACGGCACGGTCAAGGAGCTTATTGTGGATTCGTTCAACGGTAAGGCGAGCTCAGTCTCGGTGAATTTGGGGCAGCCTTTGTTTGACGGGCACAGCATTCCGTCCCTGTACGAGGGGGAAGTAATAGACAGGGAACTCGTATTCGGAGAAAAGACTTACAAAGCGACGCTTGTAAACGTCGGTAACGCTCATTGCGTGATATTCTGCGATAACGTCGACGACGTCGATATAGAAGAACTGGGCAATTCTGTTCTCGAATCGGGCAATTTCCCCAACGGCGTTTTTGTGGAATGCGTACGCATAGTCAATAACGTAACCGTTAAAATGCGCGTTTGGGGAAAGCGTACGGGAGAAACGCTCTCCTGCGGTACGGCGGCTGCGGCGGCTGCGGTTGCGGCCACTCGATGCGGTCATTGCCTGCGCGGCGAAATCATTACGGTAAAGCTGAAGGGCGGCGACCTGTTTGTAAAATACAAGACGAACGGCGACGTGGAGCTCGGCGGAACCGTAAGGCAGTCTTTTGAGGGAATGATAGAAATTTAATGATTTACCTTGACAACGCGGCAACTACAAGACCGGACGAGTCTTGCCTGAAAGCCGCAGAAAAATACCTTTTAGACGAGTATTATAATCCGTCCGCGCTCTATAAGGACGGTTATAAACTCAACCTCGAGCTCAAAGAGTCCAGGCGCAATATATTGTCGCTGATAGCCGATGAGAATAATTTTTCGTTGATCTTTACGTCCTGCGGAACGGAAGCAGACAATCACGCCGTTTTTTGCGGCGGCAGGAGAGGTAACGTTGTTACGACGCTCGGCGAACATTCTGCCGTCTACAATGCCGCAACCGAATTGAAACAGCGCGGCATCGAGGTCAGATTTGCCAAACTGAATGCCGACGGCAGCGTCAATGCGGACGACCTGTTAAGTCTCGTCGATGAAAAGACCTCGCTTGTTTCCGTCATACACGTAAATAACGAAACGGGAGCGGTCAACGATATCGGCGCGATTTGCGCAAGGGTAAAGGCGAAAAACCGTCATACTCTGTTTCATTCCGACGGCGTGCAGGCATTCGGCAAAATTCCGTTCAGACTTGGCAGGGATATGGATATGTATTCTGTCAGTGCGCACAAAATCGGCGGTATCAAGGGATGCGGCGCACTTATTAAAAAGAAAAGCCTTGTTCTGAAACCTTACGTATACGGCGGAGGGCAGGAACAGGGTTTAAGGAGCGGCACTGAGAACGTTTTCGGTATAAAATGCTTTGAATTTGCGGCGCTGAAAAAGTACGGAGCGATAGACGAGAACTATAAAAAGGTTTACGGACTGAATAACGCTTTAAGCGAGCTTCTCGATAAAGACCTGTTCGATATCTTGTCGCCGAACGGCGGGTCTCCGTACATTCTGACGGTATATTCCAAGGGGCTTCGCGGCGAAACGATTTTGCACGAGGCGGATGACCGTGGATTGATAATAGGAACTGGTTCCGCCTGTTCCTCCAATCAGAAAAAGCGTTATTCGCGGGTAATTTTATCTTGCGGACTCGACGAGAACGCGGCCGACGGAGTTTTGAGACTGAGCTTTTCTTCTGATAATACGCTATCAGAAGTTAAAGAGGCGGCAAGCTTGTTGAACGGTATTGTGAGACGCAGAAAAGAGATTATGGAATGATTATGGAAAAAGTAATAATTGTAAGATACGCCGAAATTCATTTGAAGGGCAAAAACAGGGGATGGTTCGAGCGCGTATTTATAGTAAATATGGAGAAGAGTCTTAAAGGATTAAGGCACGAGATCCGCAGGCATAGCGGAAGATACCTTATAGAAAATTTCTCCGAAAACGATACCGAAGTGATCCTTGAAAAGCTGAAAAAGGTCTTCGGGGTGCATTCTTTAAGCGTTGCATTGAAAGTAAATACCGATATGCAGGATATTTTCGGGGCGGCGCGTGAAGTTTGTCTGAAAGACGGGACTTTCAAGGTGGATACGCACCGTGCGGACAAGAATTTTCCGTTGAATTCTATGCAGATAAACGCTGAAATCGGCGGAAGACTGCTTGACGAGTTCGGAAATTTAAGGGTCGACGTGCATAATCCCGATTTCGTAATAAATATCGACTTGCGCGAAAACGGCACCGCGCTGGTGTTTAACGAATTTTTCAAGGGAGCGGGCGGTATGCCCGTCGGGACTTCCGGCAAAGGTATGCTTATGATATCGGGCGGAATAGACAGTCCCGTTGCAGGATATATGATAGCTAAGCGTGGAATGAGTATAGATTGTATACATTTTCACAGCTATCCTTACACAAATATGCAGGCGCGGGAAAAGGTCGTTGAATTATCCAAATCGCTTTCTTGTTATACCTGCGGGTTAAACCTGAATATCGTATCCGTTACTCATATACAGGAAGAGATACATAAGAAATGCAACGGCGACTATATGGTAACGTTGTTGAGGCGGTTTATGATGCGGATAGCCGAACGTATAGCCATAAAAAGCGGCGCGCAATGTATAATTACGGGTGAAAGCCTCGCCCAGGTTGCAAGCCAGACGGTGGAGGGTATAACTTCTTCCAACAGCGTTATTGAAAAGTTGCCCGTGCTAAGACCGCTTTGCGGATTCGATAAGGATGAAATAATAGAACGTAGCAGAGCGATAGGAACTTATGAAACTTCTATCGAGCCCTACGAGGATTGCTGCACGGTATTCTTGCCTCGGCATCCCGTAATTCGCCCGAAGCTGGAGGACGTTCTTGAGGAAGAGGCGAAGCTTGACGTGGAAGCGCTCGTCGAAGAGGCGATATCAAGTCTTGAAGTTATAGGATTATAGCTAAAAAGCACCTGAATCCGGGTGCTTTTTTCATAAATTAAACCAATCTTTGTTTATTATTTCCGGAATTTTTACGGGCGGTTCGCTGTTTTCCCGTTTGAGATTTACGGGCGAAAGAAAAACTTCTTTGCCGTAATATTTCTTGCCGTTATTTTCAAAGTAGGGTGTTACCGAATAGGTGTATAAACCCTCATCGGGAGTATCGGTTATTATTTTCTGCCATTTGCCGTCAAAAACTGTATCAATTTGGTTATTTTGCGCCCGTTTAACTATAAATGAATAGTACTTCGCGTAACATAATTCAATACTTACGGAGCCGTTTTGCACCGAAATCAACGGCTTGGAGATCGTGGGATTTGAGAATCTGTAGGATTTAAGTTGCGGCTCGTTGCCTTTCAGTACGCTTACGGTCATAATATTCAGTTTAGGACAGGCGGGATCCGCTATCACGATTCTGTTGTTTTCGGAATATTCCTCTCGGTCGATGTCGATTTTTACCGTGCCTCCGTCCGTGTCCAAGGGGGCGGGCGAATGGTCGGAATATAGTTTTTCAATTAACTGTTTCATTATTGCGCAGCAGTCTTTGCCGCCCGTAATATCCGTACGGACGTTATCTTTATCGCCCAACCATACCGCCATACAGTTTTCGCTTGTATAGCTTACCGCGTACGCGTCGGTATTGCCGTCCTGGTTGCCGCAGGTGCCCGTCTTTGACGCGATATTGAAATCGAACGTCTTCAGCTTTTTTGCCGTTCCGCTTTGCGACGTCTCTATAAGCATTTGGTTTATAAGAGAACAGGTGCCTTGCGAAAATACTTTGTTTGCGGCAGGCTGATGTTCGTAGAGACGTTTTCCGTCTTTTGAGACGATCTCTTTTATAAACCGCGAGGGGCGGTAGTTTCCGCTTTCGGGGAATACCGAGTATTTATCCGCAATTTCTTTAAGGGTCAAACCGTATTTCATACCGCCGAGGGCAAGGGAAAGATTTTTTTCGTCTTCGTCAAGCTTGACGTCCATAGCGGTCAGATATTTTTCGCATTTCTGCAATGTCAAAGCGTTCAGCGTCTTTACGGCGGGTATATTATAGCTTTGCTTTATGCTGTCCTCAACGGTAACGTAACCGTGATATTGTTTATCGTAATTTTCGGGGGAGTAGCCGTTAAAATCTATTTTTTCGTCGAGTATTTTAGTGAACGGGCTCAGTTGGCGTTCTTCTATCGCGGGAGCGTATACGAAAATGGGCTTGACCGTTGAGCCCGGTTGTCTTTTAGCTCCGTTTACGGTCGATTTAAAAGCCTTTATTCCCGCCGTGGAGTTGTCGGTAACGATGACCGAGTTATCGCAGGAATAATCGATATTTTCTATGAATTTTTGTATATCTCTGTTCAGATATGTGATTATGGAGCAGCCGTCTTTTAAAGCATAATAATCGAAATCTATATCCTCAAGCTCGTCGAAAACCGCATTCAGATAATCGCCGTATTTATCCTCTCTTTCGGAAGGCTCCGCATTGAGAGGAGATTTTACTGCTTCCGAATAGACGTATTCGGTAATATAACCGCAGTCGAGCATACTTTTTAGCACGAGATTTCTCCGCGCCAGACTCTTTTCGGGGTTTTTGAACGGCGAGAAATTATTCGGGGAAGTTAGCAACCCTACGATCGTGGCGCTTTCGGTAAGCTCGAGATTTTCAGCCCGCTTGTTGAAATAAAACTCCGACGCGCTTTCGAGCCCGTAACAGTTATGACCGAAATAAATCGTGTTCAGATACATTTCAAGTATTTCGTCTTTGCTGTATTTCTTTTCGAGTTTAAGGGTCAGTTTTATTTCATTAAGCTTTCTCTTTATTGTCTTGTCGTTCGAAAGGTGAGTATTTTTAATCAGCTGCTGGCTTATGGTCGATGCGCCTTCCTTGAACGACCTTGAAACTACGTTTTTATACAGCGCCTTTAACATTCTTTTGTAGTTTAAACCGTTGTGCTTGAAAAACGTTCTGTCTTCCGAAGCTATAAAGGCGTTGATCGTGTCTTTGCTTAAATTCCTGACGGCAACGCTTTTATTTTTTATTTCAAGCGATGCGCTTGTTATCTCCTCGCCGTTTTCGTCGTATATGAGTATAGTCTGTCCGGCGCCTTTCAGCTTGTCCGGATCCAGAACCGCGTCCCTCGTGATAAGTACAAAGGCGAAAAAAACAAAAGAGATCGCTATCGACAGGCTTAAAAAAATGAGCGCAAGAATCTTAAAGAGCTTTGCCATTAAAAATAGTATTTATAAAATTAATTAAATGTTGCAAATCTGTTGAAAAAAATTACAAAAAAATGTATAATCGGTATAGAATGTATAATCGGTATAGATTGTTTTGAAGATTCAAGAGTAAAATACTATGCAAAAACGTTTTAATATAGTAACGTACGGTTGTCAGATGAACGTACACGAGTCGGAAAAGATTGCCGGCATTCTAAATGAGCTCGGTTATGAGAGTTGTGCCGAGATGACCCAAGCCGATATAGTCGTATTCAATACCTGTTGTATAAGAGAAAATGCGGAAAACCACGCTTTCGGCAACATTGGTATGCTGAAAAAATTGAAGTCGGAAAATAAGAATATGATTATCGCCGTCGGAGGTTGCCTTCCCCAGCAGATGGGGAAAGCCGAGAACCTGCACGAAAAATTTCCGTATGTGGATATAATTTTCGGCACGCATAATCTACATAAGCTTAAAGATTACATTATGTTAAAGGAAAGCCGCAAAAATGCGGTCATAAGTATAGAACAGGACAGCGGTCTGGTCTCGGAAGAGGATAAGCCTTTAAGGACAAGTTATCCGAACGCCTGGGTAAATATAACCTACGGCTGCAACAATTACTGCAGTTACTGCGTCGTGCCTTACGTGCGGGGAAGGGAAAGGAGCAGGAAGTCCGAAAATATCATTGCCGAAGCCGAGGAACTTGTCGGTCAGGGCTATAAGGAAATAACGCTTCTCGGTCAGAACGTCAATTCATACGGCAACGGCACGGACGAAATATCTTTTCCTCAACTTTTGAAAAAAATAGCCGATATAGACGGCAAATTCAGACTTAGATTTATGACGAGTCATCCGAAGGATTTTTCCGAAGAACTTGCTAAAGTTATCGCGGAAAACCCGAAAATCTGCCATTGCGTACATTTGCCCGTTCAAAGCGGTTCCGATTCCGTCCTTAAAGCTATGAACAGGAAGTACACGGCTAAAGATTATCTCGATAAGATGGAAATTCTCTATAAATACGTCCCCGACTGCGCCGTAACAACCGATCTCATAGTCGGATTTCCAGGTGAAACCGAAGCAGATTTCGAGGCGACCCTTGATTTGGTAAAAAAAGTCGATTTTGCCTCGGCGTTTACTTTCGTCTATTCGAAGCGCGACGGCACCGTGGCGGCAAAGATGCCCGACCAGATTCCAAAGGAGGTCTCCAAACAGCGCATAATGAGGCTTGTAGAACTTGTCAATTCGCAAACCCGCAAGCATTCTTTGAAATACATAGGCAAGGCTATAGAAATTCTCTGCGAAGATTACGATAAGAAAAAAGATTTGTATCTCGGCAGGGACGAGTACGGCAGAATGGGATATTTCAAGAGCGATAGGGACGTTATCGGGGAATTTGTAAATTTAAAGATATCAAAAGCTAACGGAGTTTCGCTTTTGGGCGAAATTCAAGGTTAAAAAATGGCACTTTCACAGATGATGCAACATTACTTTTCGGTCAAAGAAAAGTATAAAGACTGTATAATTTTTTACCGTCTCGGCGATTTTTACGAGATGTTTTTCGACGACGCGGTAAAAGCTTCGGGTCTGCTTGACCTGACTCTTACCGGCAGAGATTGCGGACTTGAACAGCGCGCGCCGATGTGCGGCGTGCCGTATCACGCGGCTGACGA
>CAYLQK010000006.1:0-25424 GCA_964385865.1 uncultured Clostridia bacterium
CCCTGTTTTTGGGCAGATAACCTATGTGGTTGTTCATAGCGATTACTTCGTTCGTGACGAGTTTATCAAGGTTGTCGCCCGTATAGACGTAACCGCCCTCCATTTTGATATTGCCGAACAGCGCTTTGCCGAGGGTATGCATACCGCATTCGCTCAGACCGCCGACGCCGAGTATTTCGCCCTTGTGGAGTTCGATATTGACGTGCTTGAGCTGGTTGCCGTCGATGCCGTCGACCATTTTTAAAACAACCTGTTCGCCGTAATTCACGTCGTAGTCGGCGCGGTAGTAATCGCCCTTGAGTTCGCGCCCTATCATTGCTTTACGGATGACGTCGGGGTCGAACTCACCCTTAGCTTTATCGAGATTTGCAACTATGTTGCCGTCGCGCAGGACGGTCAGCGTGTCGCATTTTTCCATTATTTCGTCGAGATCGTGCGATACGAACAGAACGGACTTTCCCTGCGCCTTGAGCTCGTTCATCTGTTTGTACAGAATATTACGACCCGTTTCCGAGAGAGCGGTTGTCGTTTCGTCCACTATGAATATCTCGGGATTTTTATTGAGGCACTTGGCTATTTCTATAAGCTTTCTGTCCTGCATATCGTAAGCCGCGCAGGGCGCAGCCGCGTAGATATGGTTCACGCCTATTTTGCTGAGAGCGTGCTGAGCGTATTTATTCAGCTTTTTACGGCTGACGAAGAGTCCGAACACCGCAGTCAAAACGCCGCGTCTGATCTTGACGGGTAAACTGTTTTCGTTTTTCGCCGTCAAATCGGATACAAAATTTCTGTAATGGTTATAAATCGCCTTTTCGTCGCGTTTTAAAAATCCGCGAAACTGCTCGTATTCCCTGTCCAGTCCTTTTATCTGACCTGCGTATTCTTTTTTAACCTCGTTGACGTCGTTGTCGTGTCTGCGCTTTTCAAGGGCAAGGTCGGCAGCCGTCTTATAGATCGACTCGTACTTATCTTCAATGTTTTTCAGTTTTGTGTTGAAAGATTGGAAAAATTCCAACGAATTTTTGTTGTACTCTTCAACTTGAGCCGATATTTTTGGACCTTTTCCGGCGTTGAAACTTTCAAGCGACTTTATATAGACTTTCTTGAGCTCCGCCGTATATTTTTTTCTCAGTTCTTTCAGCTTAGCG
The DNA here is from genome assembly GCA_964385865.1 of uncultured Clostridia bacterium. Lineage (GTDB taxonomy): Bacteria > Bacillota > Clostridia > Christensenellales > Borkfalkiaceae > Coproplasma. The sequence continues at coordinate 1,149 of CAYLQK010000006.1, forward strand.
GCGTTGGCTTTCATTACCGACGACGCGGTTTTTATCTGTTCGTCAAGCTCGGCTATGCGCGCAGATTTCTGTTCCGCAGATAAAAGCTTGTCCTTTTTTACGAGCTTTTTCTGCGTTTTCAACGCATAATAAGCGGTTTCACCCTTCTCCAAGAGAGCGGTAACCGCCCTCATCGCCTCTTGCGCGCGCTCGTCAAACTCTTTCAGAAGCTCCTTTTCGAACAACGGCGAAAAATTCTCAACCTTTCTCTCTTCAAAATAATTTACCCCGCTGAAATTTCTCAGTTCGCCTAAAAACATATTTTCGGCTACCGAAATCTGCGGTATAGTGCCGTTTTCCTGTACGATGATGCCAATGCCGCCGCTCAATGCGTCGATCATTGACGCTGGTTTCCATTCCTTACCGTGAAATGACATACTACCGCTCGTAACGTCGTGAATACCCGTCATAAGCGCGCCCATAGTGGACTTACCGCTTCCGTTTTCACCTATGAATCCGCGTATCTCACCCGGATAGATGGAAATATCAACGTTGTTGAGCGCTATGGTCTGTCCGAATTTTTTGGTAATATTAGTCGACACAAAAATCGGTTCCATCGTTTTACTGCAGCTGACGCTCCTCCTTTTATTTTTAACAATTAAGAGTTTTTTATTTTGTTTGCGCAACGCAAACAAAATAGCCCTAGGGCTATTTGACAAAAACCTTTTTTGTCAGTTATAAACTAACATTTTTTGACATATTTGTACATTGCAAGAATTATGGTTTGATATTGCATTTCTTTCACTCGATTTTTTAAAAAAGCGGCTTAAAAATAGAAAAAAACCGGCTATTTTTTCTCAAAATAGTCGGTCGGGATTGCAATTTATACATTAAATAGGTTTAAGTTTGTTTTTGTCCGAAGGGGGCGTCCCCATCAATTTCTTGTACATCCGGTAAAAAGTGGAATAATCAGAAAATCCGCATTGCACGGCGACGTCAGTCGGGCGCATACCGCTGCGCAACAAGGCGTCTGCGTACATAATTTTTTTGATACGCACGTATTGCATTATCGGCACGCCCATACTTGCGGAAAATTCGCGGCAGATATATGATTTGGAATAATGAAACTCGTTACAAATATCTTCGAGGCAGAGCGGACGTTCCAGATTTCTGTTTATATAATCCAGCACTACCGCCATATCTTCTTTCAGAAAGCTGACCCGAGCCTCCTCGTTGACCCCCATTCTACTGAAATAGACGAGGATTTCGGTAAGAACGCAGCGAAAAAGCATTTTCAGAACTTCGCTGTCGTCGCCTATGTTCTCAACGTGTTGGTCGAGCCGCCCGAACAGCGACGGAACGGGCGTGTCCCCTATATAAAAACAGCCCTCGAACTGCTCTATCCGCGAAAGTATATCGCTGGGTATCAGATACTCGGAAAAACGTATCACGTACCTTTCATAGCGCTCAGACGAAAGAAGATGAATATTGTGATGCGAGCCGGGGCGGATGATCATCATATCACCCGGTTCGAGCGGATAACGCTTGTTTTCTATGATAAATTCCGCATCTCCGCTGATGAAATAGACGATTTCAAATACCGTATGAAAATGGTCGCAATAGGATGACGACCAAAGCGCGGGATCGTCAAGCTTGTGCGCATAATACAAATCGGAATAAATATATTTGAATATCATAGTTATACTATAACACAATTCGTGCAAAATTTGCAATGTTTTTAAAAAAAATTTGTAATTGAACTACAATTTCCATTATGTTACAATGATATTACATAAGATAAGGAGGAAAAAATTATCAAACTTACATTCAGATGGTACGGAGAAACCGACAGTATACCCTTGGACTACATACGTCAGATCCCCGGAATGAGCGGCGTAGTAACCGCCGTTTACGACGTACCCGTCGGTGAGTTGTGGAGCGAAAAGTCGTTGGAAAGGCTGAAAAATCTTTCTGCGGAAAAGGGGCTCGAAATGGAAGTTATCGAGTCGATACCTGTACACGAAGATATAAAGCTGGGCGGAGGAAAGCGCGACTTATATATTGAAAATTATTGCGAAAACCTGCGCCGCGTCGCCAAATTCGGGGTGAAATGCGTCTGCTATAACTTTATGCCCGTTTTCGATTGGCTGAGAACGGAAATGAAGCACGTGAACGCTGACGGCAGTAATTCTCTTGCGTATTCCTGGGACGATTTTGTAAAAGTCGACCCGAACAACCTGCATCTACCGGGCTGGGACGAGAGTTATTCCGCGGAAGAATTGCAAGAGCTGTTAAAGACGTACAGGGCCATATCGCACGAACAGCTATTCAACAACCTTGTATACTTCTTAAAGAGAGTCATACCTGTGTGCGACGAGTGCGGCGTTAAAATGGCTATACACCCCGACGACCCGCCCTGGGACGTATTCGGCATTCCGCGTATCGTTTCAAACGAAAAGGATCTGGACGCAATGTTTGCCGCGGTTCCCTCTAAAAATAACGGGCTGACCCTCTGCACCGGCTCGTTCGGCGCGTCTAAAAAGAACGACCTTATACGAATGGCTGAAAAATACTCCAAACAGGGCAGGGTACACTTCGTACACTTGAGAAACGTGCTTTGGACAGACGACCACGATTCGTTCTGCGAAACGGGACATCTTTCAAGCGACGGAAGTCTGGATATGGCGGCGATCGTAAAGGCGCTTGTCAACGGAGGGTTCGACGGTTACGTCCGCCCCGACCACGGCAGAAATATATTCGGCGAAGACGGCAAACCCGGTTACGGACTTTACGACAGGGCGCTCGGCGCGGCGTATATAAACGGGTTATTCGAATATGCCGAAAAAATCAAAGGAGGAAAACTATAATGAAATTACCTTTTAACGTAGATTTATCTAACGAAGTGATAGCGATCACGGGCGCAGGCGGCGTATTGATGAGCGAGTTCGCCAAAGCGTTGGCTGCCTGCGGCGCGAAAGTCGGCGTGATAGACTTGCACGAAGAGAGCTGTAAACGCGTTGTGGACGAGATTACCGCAAGCGGCGGAAAGGCGGTTTGCGCACCCGCCGACTGTCTGGATAAAGCAGCTATAGAAAAGGCAAGAGATATTATCGAAGCGGAGTTCGGCGCGGTTACCACCCTCGTTAACGGCGCAGGCGGAAACAGCCCGAAGGCGCAGACCGATATCGAAACTATGTCTAAGGATCCGCCCGAAGGCGTTAAGACTTTCTTTGACCTTGAAGAGAGCGGATTCAAATTCGTGTTCGACCTGAACATTCTTACCGCAATACTTTGCTCGCAGGTATTTGCCGAAAAGATGGTAAAAGCCGGTTCGGGCAATATCATAAACATCAGCTCGATGAACGCGTACAGACCGCTGACAAAAATCCCCGCCTATTCCGCGGCAAAGGCGGGCGTAAGCAACCTTACGCAGTGGCTTGCCGTGCATTTCGCCCCCGCAGGCATTAGGTGCAACGCCATAGCGCCCGGATTTTTCTCGACCAAACAGAACGCAAAGCTGCTGTTTAACGACGACGGCACTCCCACCGCACGTACCGGCAAAATTCTTGCAGGCACGCCGATGAAGAGGTTCGGAGAGACGAGCGACCTCATCGGCACGCTTCTGTGGTTGGCAAGCGAGGAAGCAAGCGGCTTCGTAACGGGAATCGTTGTGCCCGTAGACGGCGGTTTTTCCGCTTACAGTGGCGTTTAAAAAATACATATAAAAAAAGGAGCGCGCCGCGCTCCTTTTTTATATGTATTTAATTTGCAAAGTTGTTGTAAAATTGCGTGATCAGGGACTGCTGATACTCCCTGTCGTAACTGTTAGTAAATAACCTCGTAAGCCCGTCGGCTCTAAGAGTTTTCCAGCTTTGCGTTTCGCGCTTTACCAGAATGGGGAAAAACAGAACGTTGTTGCATTTTGCCGCCATATAATCGCCTACCGCGTCTCCCACCATCAGCACTTGTTCTTCGCCGTATCCTTTCTTCTTCATCTGTTCTATACAGTATTCCTTGTTGCCCTCTTCCTGCGTCAACATTATGTCGACAAATTCAAATAATCCATACTTCGTCCACTCTTCTTCTACCGCCTTTTTATTGGCGGAGGATACTATAGCGACGTCCGCATTGGCGTGCATCTTTTCAAGCGTATCTCTCACGCCCTCGAACGGAGTCTTTTCCTCATCGGTCAGTTCGTCTATGCGGCGGTTGAGCCGTTCCGACCAATCGAGCGCTTTTATCAGGCATTGCGAGGGATTTTTTTCGATTTCGCGCTTCAACGAGGCGTTTGAAAATTCTTTCGTGCTTTCTACCCAGGCGCGCAGTTGGTCAAGGCCGTCGATATGGGTTATCTGTCCGTCGATTTCGTTAAGCATCATATAAAGTCCCTTAAAGCGGTTTATGCCGCGGGTAGTGGAATAGAGATTGATTTCATTCCAACGGCAAAGCACCTTTTCTTGCCAACTCTGAAGCTGCCATTCCTCAACAAGGCAAGGTCCGAAACATTTTTTGTGCTTGATATCCATAGTATCCATAGCGCAGCCGTCCGAATCCACGCAGACAAGATATTTTTTCTTCCTTTCAAACTGTTGTATTTCCATCATTCCCCTCTCGGTTCATTATAACTTTGTATCTATCATTCCGCAGAACGCGTCCACGGAGCTTTTACCTTTAAACTGAGATCGTCCGACAAGCTTTTCCACAAGCGCAGACAACGTGTTTTCATTTTTGTCGTAACAGTTTATATACGTCCTCGACTGAGGCACGTCGGCAAGGTGGAATGGACAAAACAGCGAGATAAACACAGTGGGCAGTTCGTGTACGTACCAGGGGATATCGGGCGTACCCTTGCTGAGCGACCAGCTGATTCGTTGCACCGTGCCGTGGTCGATCACGTGAGCGACCTGAAGGATTGCGTCATACCTGTCCGTTATCGATTTGACGGGAGTCTTATTTCCGTATACGTTAAAAATCTTCTTTGCCGCCTCCTGCGGAGGTAATTTTTTCGCCTGTTCCATCAACGATTCGTAAATGACGACTTCAAACCCCTCCGCTTCCAAAAGTTCTTTAAGCGTTTCGAACGCAGTCTTTCGCTTGGGGAGGAAAGCGGCAAAAGGATTTTCAGATTGCTGCGGCACTATCAGAAGCCGCCTGTGCTTTATAGGATCGAGCGGCAGAACGTCGTCAAGATTTTTGACGAGAGTAATCGCCCTGTCGCTGACCTCGGCGGCAATCGCTTTAAATTCCGCGCCGCCCACTCTCACGAGCCCGTCCGCCGCGGGGACTATCTCGGATTTTCGCTTTTCGTGCAATCCAAGACAGGCCTTTAGCCCGAGAATTCTGTGCAGAGCGTCGCTAAGCCTTTCGTCCGTAATTATTCCGCGTTCGTAACCGTTACGCATATACTCCATATCCTCTTCATAGTCGTTGGTGAAGAGGAACATATCGCAACCTGCGGCGATAGCCGACGGAAGAATTTCGCTGCGCTTCATTGTACCCGTAAGTCCTACCATATGACTTGCGTCGGTAACCACGAGGCCGTTGAAGCCAAGCTCGCCCCTGAGCAGACCCGTTATCAGTTCCTTACTGAGCGTAGCGGGTAAAAGCTTGCCGCCGTGCCTTAGCTGATAGTCGGGGAACATAATGTGTCCGGCCATTACGCCGTGCACGCCCGCCTCTATCATACCGCGGTAGACTTTACCGAAAGTTGAGTCCCATTCCTCGAAGGTAAGGCTGTTTACGCTCGAGGACAGATGCTGGTCTCGCTCGTCAACGCCGTCGCCGGGGAAATGCTTCATAATGCACACTCCGCCGCTCTCGTTGAAACCGCGCATATATTCCCTGCTCATTTCAAGCACGAGCTCTGCAGACGAGCCGAACGACCGCACTGAAATGATTGGATTGCGCCAATTCATATTGATATCCGTAATGGGCGCGAAACAGCAATTACAGCCCACTGCGTGCGACTCGATACCCGAGACCCTGCCGAGTTCGTAAGCGTATCTTTTATCGCCCGTTGCGCCGATCTTGACTTGTTGTCCGATTTCCGTACCGCCAATACAGGCGCCGTTGCCGCCGGCTTCCGTATTGCAGGCTATCAGCAGGGGAATTTCAGAATTTTCCTGTAAGACGCGGTTCTGTTCAAGCACTACAGGCGCAGGGGCGTTGTTATAGCGCACTCCGCCGAATTTCTGTATTTTTACCGCGTTTTTCAGATAGTCCGCGTCGGTGGATTTTGTCATCTCGATAAATAGCTGTTGCAGCTTTTCTTCAAGCGACATTCCCGCGATCGTTTTTTCTACCCATTCGATCCGGTTGCTATCGAGATAAAACGGTTTTTTTGTTAAATCGACCATACTGATTCCCCCCCCTCTCCTTATTATATTACAACTGTTTGATGAGCGGATAAAGCTTTTTATACGTTTTATACTTTTCATTGTAAATTTCAAAACGGGCTTTATCGGGATATATCTCCGATTTAATTTCCGTCATATCCGCAACGTCTTCGAATTTTATTTCTTCCGTGCCGACCATTGCGAGAAGGGCCGCACCATACGCCGGACCCTGTTCGGTTTTCTTGATGCGTATAGGGATACCGAGGATATCGGACAGTATCCCGCACCAGACTCTGCTAACAGCCCCGCCGCCGCAGACGGTAGCGCAGGTTGGAGCAAAACCGTTTTCCTTTGCCGCTTCGAGACAATCTCTCAGCGCAAACGCAACGCCTTCCTGTACTGCCCTGCTCATCTGCGCACGCGTTGTCGAACGGTTCAATCCTATAAACGCGCCGCGTACGTTCACGTCGTTATGCGGGCTGCGTTCGCCCGTCAGATACGGCAGAAAAATCACGCCATCCGCATCGGCTTCGGAGATTGCAAGGTCATCCGAAGCATAATCGGTCGTGTTCAAGACGTCTTCAAGCCACCATTTGCGACAACTTGCCGCAGAGAGGATACACCCCATCAGATGCCATTTGCCCGTTGCGTTACAGAAGGAATGCAGCGCGTATTTGCTGTCGGAGGAAAACGTATCGCAGGCTATAAACACCGTGCCGCTGGTTCCGATAGATATATTGCAATCGCCGTTACGGATAGTCCCCATACCGAATGCCGCCGCCGCGTTATCGCCTGCTCCCGCCGCAACTTCCGCTGCGGGAAGCCCGTACTGCGGCAAAACTTTTCCCGTAACTTCGAAGCTCTCGTAAAGCGTCGGCAGCCATTCCCGTTTTACGCAACATATCTCGCACATATCCTTGCTCCAACACTTGTTTTGCACGTCGAGAAGCAGCGTTCCGCTCGCGTCGGAATAATCCGTAGAGAACACTCCCGTCAGTCTATACGCGAGATAGTCCTTCGGCAACATAATTTTGTCTATACGGGAATAACTTTGCGGTTCGTTTTCCTTCAGCCATAAAATTTTGGGCGCGGTGAACCCCGCGAACGCGATATTGGCAGTGCAGGACGCAAGCTTTTCTTTCCCTATAACGGAATTAAGATATTCGGTCTGCTTGTCCGACCTGCCGTCGTTCCACAAAATCGCGGGACGGATGACCCGGTCTTCGCTATCGAGAATGACCAGCCCGTGCATCTGTCCGCCGAACGATAGACCTTTTATACTCTCTTCAAGCCCGTCCTTTAGACGCGCTATTACTTTTTTCGCCGCCGAAAGCCAGTCGTCAGGGTTTTGTTCGCTCCAGCCGTCGCGGGGATTATAGACGGGGTAGCTTTCGCTTGCCTCTCTCACTATTTTACCATCCGCGGCGACGAGAAGCCCCTTTAACGCGCTGGTTCCCAAGTCGATACCTATATAATAGTTCATATTTTTATCCAAATAATATCTGATTGATTATGCTTTCGAGATATTCCTGCTTTCCGCTTGACGGCATTCTTGGCGCGCCCATATCTTCGGCGACGGCGGAAAGAGACGACAGCGTTACTCTCTTCTCGCGGATCTGTCTGCCGATACCGCTTTCAAAGCTTGCATACCTCTGCTTGATAAACTCGGCTATCCGTCCGTCGTTGATTATCTTTTCGGCATTGAGAAGCCCCAGCGCAAACGTATCCATACCGAGAATATACGCTTCAAACATATCCTCAAACGTGTTCGAAGGACGGCGGCACTTTGCGTCGAAATTGAAACCGCCTGTAAGTCCGCCCGCCTTTAATACCTCGTACATACACATCGTTGCGGCGTAGACGTCGAACGGAAATTCATCCGTATCCCAGCCGAGCAGACTATCGCCCTGATTGGCGTCGATAGAGCCGAGCATTCCGTTGATTGCCGCAATTCGTAAATCGTGTTCGAACGTGTGCCCTGCGAGAGTGGCGTGATTCGCCTCGATATTGAGTTTGAAATCCTTGTCAAGTCCGTACTGTCTTAAAAAACCTATCGCGGTAGCCGCGTCGTAGTCGTACTGGTGCTTCATCGGTTCTTTAGGTTTGGGTTCTATATAAAAATCGCCTTTAAACCCTATACTCCTGCCGTAGTCGACCGCAAGGCGCATAAGATAAGCGATGTTTTCCTGCTCGAATTTAACGTCGGTATTGAGAAGAGTTTCGTACCCCTCGCGTCCGCCCCAAAAAACGTAGCCCTTGCCGCCGAGTTTAACGGTTATATCCAAAGCTTTTTTGATCTGAGCGGCGGCAAAACAGTATACTTCGGCGCTGTTTGTGGAACCGGCGCCGTTCATAAAGCGCGGATTGGAGAACATATTTGCCGTGCCCCATAGACAGCTAATACCCGTATCTTTGCTCTTTTCAAGCATATAATCGCTGATTTCGTCGAGGCGACGGTTAGTTTCCTTTATATCGTCGGCTTCCGGCACAAGATCGACGTCGTGGAAGCAGTAGTATTTTATACCGAGTTTTTGCATAAATTCGAATCCTGCGTCCACCTTTGCTTTGCTATGTTGCATTGTGCCCTTTTGTTCACCGAAAGACTTGTCCGCAGTATCTCGTCCGAACATATCAGTGCCAGCCGCGCCGAGATTGTGCCACCAGGCCATTGCAAAAGGCAGGCGCTCGTCCATACGCTTGCCCAAAACTATTCTGTCAGCCTGATAGAATTTGAAAGCAAGCGGATTTTTGCTTGAAGCCCCCTCGTATTTAATAGCTCCGATATCGGAAAAAAATTGTTTTTTCATACGTTTTACCACCTTACTTACTAATTTTAATTATAAATCACATATTAGGCAAAGTCAATATGCAAAATTTCTATAAAAAAGAGCGATTTGGATCGCTCTCGTCTATTTTCGTTATGGAATTTTAAAGAGTTGCCGCCATAACGGCTTTAATGGTGTGCATTCGGTTTTCCGCCTCGTCGAATACTATCGATTGCGCGCTTTCGAAAACCTCGTCCGTTACTTCCATACAGTCAATGCCGAATTTGTTATATATGTCCTTTCCTATCGTCGTTTTAAGGTCGTGGAAAGCAGGCAGACAGTGCATAAAGCGGCACTGTTTCCCCGCGTTATCCATAAGCTTTTTATCCACGCGGTAAGGCGAAAGCTCCGCTATGCGCTCTGCCCAAACGGCGTCGGGTTCGCCCATAGATACCCATACGTCGGTATAGATGACGTCGGCATTTTTAGTGGCGGCTATCGGGTCTGACGAGAGTTCTATGACTGCGCCCGTATCCTTTGCTATTTCACGACATTTATCGACGAGTGCGCCGTCGGGAAAATATTTCCCGGGCGCGCATCCGACGAAGTGCATACCCATCTTTGCGCATCCTACCATAAGCGAATTGCCCATATTGTACCGGGCGTCGCCCATATAGACAAGCTTGATTTTTGAAAGTCTGCCGAAATGTTCCTTTATCGTCAAAAAATCGGCAAGTATCTGCGTGGGGTGAAATTCGTTGGTAAGTCCGTTCCATACGGGTACGCCCGCGTATTTTGCGAGTTCTTCCACGATTTCCTGTCCGAACCCGCGATACTCTATGCCGTCATAGATTCTTCCGAGTACGCGCGCGGTGTCGGCTATGCTCTCCTTTTTTCCTATCTGGGAACCTGTGGGGTCGAGATAAGTGGAATGCATCCCGAGATCGGCCGCGGCAACTTCGAAAGCGCACCTCGTACGGGTGCTTGTCTTTTCGAATACGAGCGCGACGTTTTTACCCTCGCAGACTCGGTGAGGTATGCCATTCTTTTTCTTCTCCTTCAATTGGGAAGCAAGCTCCAAAAGCCCGCTGATTTCCTCGGGAGTAAAGTCTAAAAGTTTTAAAAAATTTCTGTTTTTGAGATCCATCTTATTCTCCTATTGCGCGCAAGCCGTCTTTATAACTTCCACAGCGCGCTTCAAAAGCTCCATAGGTATATTCAATGCCGGCAACAGCCGCACTTTATCACGGGCGGTAAGACACAGCACGCCGTTTTCAAGGCATTCGTTCACGACTTCCTGCGCGGATTTAACGGTCTTTATCCCTATCATAAGTCCCTTTCCGCTGACGTACTCCACTCCGTCGGCGCCGTTGAGTTCCGAAAAGATATATTCGCCCTTTCTTTTGACGTCTTGAAGCAGATTTTCGTCAATGCGGCCGAGGATACTGAGGGCAGCGGCGCAACACACGGGATTGCCCCCGAAAGTGGAGCCGTGATCGCCGTAGCCGAATACGTCCTTTACCTTTTCCCCGAGCATCGTGGCGCCCAACGGCAGACCGCCCGCAAGGCCCTTTGCCGTGGTTACTATATCGGGTTGAATCGCGTAATCCATATACCCGTACAACTTGCCCGTGCGGCCGTTACCCGTCTGCACCTCGTCCACAATGAGAAGGACGTCCCTTTCCGCCGCAAACCGCGCAAGTCCCTGCACAAACTTTTCATCGAGAACGTTAACGCCGCTTTCGCCCTGAATACACTCTATCATCACAGCGGCGGTATTGTACTTTTCGCAAAGTTTTATAAGCGAACCGAGGTCGTTAGCGGGAGCGTGTACGAAGCCCGAAGTCAGGGGCTGATACAGCGCGTGGAATTTATCCTGACCCGTTGCCGCGAGGGTCGTGAGCGTACGGCCGTGGAAACTGTTTTCGAGCGTGATTATCGTATAGCAATCGCTGCCCTTTCGCCCGGCGGCGTATTTTCTTGCCGCCTTTATCGCGCATTCGTTCGCCTCGGCGCCTGAGTTGCTGAAAAACACCTTTTTCATACCCGTTCTTTCGCAGAGTTGTTCCGCAAGGCGCGCGCAGGGTTCGGTATAATAGAGGTTCGACGCGTGCTGGACCTTGCCTATCTGGTCGCACACCGCCCTCTGCCAAGTATCATCGCATAAACCGAACGAATTTACCGCGATGCCCGAGCCCATATCGATATAGCTTTTGCCCGCGCCGTCCACGACGAGCGAGCCCTTGCCCGATACTATTTCAACGGGAAAACGCTTATACGTCCCCGCGACGTATTTTTCGTCAGTCTGTCGAATGTCCATCAATCCCTCCGGTTACCATCGTACCTGCGCCCTTATTTGTAAGAAGCTCCATCAATAGAGCGTGGGGAACACGTCCGTCCAATATAATTACGTTGCCGACGCCCTTATGGATGGCCTCTATACAGCAGGCGACCTTTGGAATCATTCCGCCCGAAATGACCCCTTCCCTGTAAAGCTGCTTTGCCTCGTCTATGGATAGTTCGGGAATGAGCGTGCCCGGATCGTCCTTATCGCGGAGAATACCTGCGATATCGGTCATCATTATGAGGCGTTCGGCGTTCAGCGCGCCTGCGATATGCGCCGCCGCGGTGTCTCCGTTTATGTTGTAGGTGTTACCCGCCGCGTCGCAACCTACTGTGGATATTACGGGGATATAGCCCTTTTCGAGCAAATCGCAGACGGGGTCTATGCAGATATTAGTAATTTCGCCGACAAAGCCGAGTCTGTCGTCCTTTGTCACGGCTTGGATCAACCGACCGTCCATACCGGATATGCCCATTGCCTTACCGCCCTTCATTTCAAGGAGATTGACGAGCGTCTTGTTGATTTTGCCCGAAAGAACCATCTGCACGATGTCCACGGTCTCCTTATCGGTTATTCGCAGACCGTCGATAAACTGCGGCTGTTTGCCTAATTTGTTCATTACCTCGTTGATCTCGGGACCGCCGCCGTGCACGAGCACGACTTTTACGCCGATGAGCCACAGCAGAACCAAATCTTCCATACACTGCTGTTTCAGAGTTTCGTTTATCATTGCGTTGCCGCCGTATTTTACGACGACTATTTTACCCGTATATCTTTTTATATAAGGAAGCGCCTGCGTCAGCACTTCCGCGCGTTCCGCGCTTGAAAAATCGTTCATTATATTCTCTCCTTATTAAGTGCGGTAATCGCCGTTTATCTTCACGTATTCGTAAGTGAGGTCGCACCCCCACGCCGTTGCCGAATAGCCGCCGTCGCCGACCGATACAAGGATTTCTATTTCCTTTTCCAAAAGTATTTTCTTCGCCTTTTCCTCGGAAAAAGCTATACCCACGCCGTCCTTGCAGACCGCGATTTCGCCCGCCTTGCTTTTAAAAGATACGTCCATCGCGCTCACGTCCACAGCCGCCCCGCTGTAACCTATCGCGCACAGAACCCTGCCCCAGTTAGCGTCCGCACCGAACATCGCCGCCTTGACGAGGCTGGAGCATATCACGCTCTTCGCCGCGGTTTTTGCCGTGCCCTCGTCCGCCGCGCCGCTCACACGGCATTCGAGCAGCTTTGTCGCGCCCTCGCCGTCGCCTGCTATCATACGGCAAAGGCTTATAGTTACCGTGTTCAACGCTTTCATAAAGGCGCCGAAATCCTCGCCGTCGCAGGTAATTTCCGCGTTCCCCGCAGCGCCGTTTGCAAGCACCGTTACCATATCGTTAGTGGAAGTGTCGCCGTCCACGCTGACCATATTGAACGTTTCGGAGACGTCGGACGAGAGAGCTTTTTGCAACATTTCCGACGAAATTGCCGCGTCCGTAGTGATGAAAACCAGCATAGTAGCCATATTGGGGTGAATCATACCGCTGCCCTTGGCTATTCCGCCTATGCGGCATATCTTTCCGCCGAGCAGGAACTCGACCGCGACTTCCTTTTTAACCGTATCGGTAGTCATAATGCCTTCCGCGGCCGCGCCGCTTCCGTCATACGACAGTCCGTCGGCGAGGGCGCGCATACCCTCGGCGATGGGCGTTACGTCAAGAGGCTGACCGATGACGCCCGTAGACGCAACTATTATATCGTCGCAGGATATATCCAGCGCTTTTGCCGTAACCGCGCACATTTTTTCCGCTATCTCGACGCCGTCGGCGTTGCAGGTGTTAGCGTTTCCGCTGTTGCACACAATGGCGCGGGCGACGCCGTTTTTCAGATGTGTTTTTGTAACCGTCAGCGGCGCGCCCTTTACGAGATTGGTAGTGTACACCGCCGCCGCCTTTGCCGTAACTTCGCTGTAAATCAGCGAAAGATCTTTCTTTGTATGATTTTTACGGATTCCGCAATGGATACCGTTAGCTTTAAAACCTTTGGCGGCGCATACGCCGCCCTCTATAAATTTCATACTCAACTCCTTAAACGATAAGCCCTTCTCTTTCATCTGCGCCAAGCAGTAAATTCATATTCTGTATAGCCGCGCCAGACGCGCCCTTACCGAGGTTATCGAAACGCGAAACAAGCAATATCCTCTCCCTGTTTCCGCATACGGTAAGCTGCATATCGTCCCTGCCAGCAAATGACGCCGCCGATAAAAATCCGTTTTCATCTGCGCCGTCAACGTATCGCACCAGACCCTCTGAATAATATTCGCGGTACACCGACTTTATATCGGATACATCGCAATTTAAATCAGAGAGGAAAAGCGGCACGACCACTTCCATTCCCGAATAATACGGCGCGACTATCGGACAGAACGCCGGCGCGTTGTCGAGTCCGCTTATCTTCTGCATTTCGGGAAGGTGTTTATGCTGTTGGGAAATGCCGTACAGCCGCGGCGCGTCCAAAAGGCAATCCCTGCCCTCCGCCTCGTACTCGGCTATCATACTCTTTCCGCCGCCCGAATATCCCGTGAGCGAAAAGCACGAGAGATACGCCTCTTTCTTCAATACGCCGTATCTCACGAGGGGTTCCGTGAGAGCTATAAAACCGCTTGAATGACACCCCGGGTTCGCTATTCTTTTGGCTTTTCGTATTGCGCCGCGTCTGCCGTAAAGTTCGGGGAAGCCGTACTCCCACCCGACCGCTATACGGTGAGCGGTCGACGTGTCGATGACCGCGGTACTGCCGTTTTCGATAAACGAAACCGCCTCCTTTGCCGCGGCGTCGGGCAGACATAGAAAGACTATATCCGCCTCGTTTAGCATAGCTTTACGCGCCGACACGTCCTTGCGCAAATTTTCGGGAAGGGTAAGAAGCTCTATATCACCGCGATTTATCAGGCGGTCGTAAATTCTAAGCCCCGTAGTTCCCGCACTGCCGTCTATAAATACCTTCGTCATAATCCAAGCCTTGCCGTTACATATTCAATCTGCGATTCAACCGACGAAACCGAAGTTCCGCCCTCGCTTATCCTCTTTTCGACGCACGCTTCGAGATCTATCGCGCGGTATACGTCTTCTTCGAACGCATCGCTGTATTGCTTATAGACCGAAAGCGGCAAAGTTTCGAGTATCTGTCCCGTTTCCATACATTTCTTGACGATCTGACCCGAGATTTTATATGCCGTTCTGAAAGGCACCGCCTTTTTTGCAAGGTAATCCGCCAGATCCGTCGCGTTGATAAATCCGTTCTGCGCCGCCTTTTTCATATTGTCGGTTCGCACGGTCATTGTAGAGATCATTCCCGTGAACACGTCAAGGCATTTTTTTACGGTGTCGCAGGCGTCGAATACGCTTTCCTTGTCCTCCTGCATATCCTTGTTGTACGCAAGCGGAAGCCCCTTCAACACCGTTAGCAGAGATATCAGATCTCCGTACACCCTGCCGGTCTTGCCGCGCACAAGCTCTGCCATATCGGGGTTCTTTTTCTGCGGCATTATTGACGAGCCGGTCGTGAAAGAGTCGGAAAGCTCGATAAATGCGAATTCCCAGCTGGACCATAGAATGAGTTCCTCGGAAAACCTCGAAAGGTGCATCATAACGAGGGAAATACAACCCAACAGCTCGGCGCAGAAGTCCCTGTCGGAAACGCCGTCGAGCGAGTTGAGACAGATACCGTCAAAGCCGAGTTTTTCCGCCTCGAACCGCCTGTCCGTATTATAAGTCGTGCCCGCAAGCGCGCAGCAGCCGATCGGCGATACGTTTATGCGCTTTCTGCAATCGGTAAGGCGCTCGATATCGCGCAGAAACATCATAGCGTAAGCCATAAGGTGGTGTCCGAACGTAACGGGCTGCGCCCTTTGAAGATGCGTATAACCGGGCATAATCGCAGACTTATAGAGCCGCGCACGGGTGAGTATTTCGGATATGAGCGATTTCAGTTTTGAAATGATTATATCCGTTTCTTCGCGAAGATAGAGCCGCAAATCGAGCGCGACCTGATCGTTGCGGCTGCGCGCGGAATGCAGTTTCTTGCCGACTTCGCCCAGACGTTCGGTGAGGACCTGTTCTATGAACATATGTATATCTTCGGCGGTTTCGTCGACGGCAAGGCTGCCGTCCGAAATTTCGTCGAGAATTTTTTGCAAACCGTTTATAAGCTGCTCCGCCTCGTCCGAGGTTATGATTCCCTGCGCGCCGAGCATAGACGCGTGCGCCATACTTCCGACGATATCCTGCCGGTACATACGGCTGTCGAAACTTATCGAAGAATTGAACTCGTCGGCTATCTTATCGGTTACGCCGTCAGCCCTGCCTGCCCACATTTTAGCCATTTGCTTTCTCCTTTCTACGCAAACAGTCCTGCGGCGTTCCGCAGGACAAATTTATTATTTGTTTTTAGCGTCGACTATCGCCTGAACCTTTATGGGCAGACCGTACAGGTTGATAAATCCTGCCGAGTCTTTCTGGTCATAATCGCTTTCGCCGAACGTTGCGATTTCCTCGCTGTACAGTGAATATGGACTCCATACGCCGGCATTGATCAGATTTCCTTTATAAATTTTCAGTTTGACGGTGCCCGTAACCTTCTCCTGCGTCTTGTCGACGAACGCCGAAAGCGCCTCGCGCAGGGGCGTAAACCACTGGCCGTTATAGACGAGTTCCGCAAAAGTTATGGAGAGTTTCTGCTTTTCGTGCATAGTCAATTTGTCGAGACATATGCTTTCGAGAACGTGATGCGCCTTGTAGAGAATGGTGCCGCCGGGAGTTTCGTACACGCCGCGGCATTTCATACCGACAAGGCGGTTTTCTACGATATCGATTATCCCGACGCCGTTCCTGCCGCCTATCTCGTTGAGCTTCAATATAATCTGTTTTGCGCTCATCTTCTTTCCGTCGAGCGCAACGGGAACGCCCTTAACGAATTCGAGAGTAACGTACTCGGGGATATCGGGTGCGGCTAAGGGCGACACGCCCATTTCGAGAAAACCCTGTTTTTCATACTGCGGTTCGTTGCCCGTATCTTCCAAATCGAGCCCCTCGTGCGAGAGATGCCAAAGATTTTTATCCTTGGAATAGTTGGTCTCCCTGTTTATTCTGAGGGGTATGTTGTGCGCCTCGGCATACTCTATTTCTTCCTCGCGAGACTTGATATTCCACTCGCGCCAGGGCGCGATTATGGGCATATCGGGTGCGAAGTGCTTGATCGCAAGCTCGAAACGCACCTGATCGTTGCCCTTACCGGTACAGCCGTGGCAGATGGCGTCGGCGCCCTCTTTCAAGGCTATCTCTACAAGCCCCTTGGCTATGCAGGGACGCGCGTGGCTGGTGCCGAGCAGATAATCCTCGTAAATCGCCCCCGCCTTCATTGTGGGGATTATGTAGTCGTCGACGTATTCGTCCGTAAGGTCGAGGACGTACAACTTGCTTGCGCCCGTTTTCAGCGCCTTTTCCTCGAGTCCTTCAAGCTCGTCCGCCTGGCCCACGTTGCCGGATACGGCAATCACTTCGCAATTATTGTAGTTTTCTTTCAGCCACGGGATTATTATGGACGTGTCTAGTCCGCCCGAATAGGCGAGAACTACTTTCTTTATTTCTTTACTATTCATACAGCGCCTCTTTTCTGATTAAATTTATGCTATGATTTTACTGTTATCGGATTAATTTGTCAAGTATTTTGCCTGAATAAAAATTCATTATTTTTAATTTTTATTCAGACGCAGGAAAACGCCCCTCAAAAACCGCGCCGTAATAAAGCTTAAAATATTGCCGGTATCGCCGCCGTAGGCAACCGTAATTGAGCAAATTTGTAGAATGCAGCGGCTTTTAAAAGCCGCTGCACAATGATGATTGATTTTGTATCGCTTACTTAATAGTAGCCTTTAACCGTCGTGAAATATTTTTATCAGCAGTGAACGGGCTTCCGACGCGCGGCGGTCTCCCGATTCGGAAAGAAATATAAGTGAGTATTTAATAAGCAAAACGTTATCCTTTGTTAGCAGGCGTCGGTTGAAACTGAAACAAGCGCTGAGTTCGACGCCGCCGCCTCTGCCGGAATATGTAAAGATCGGAAAATGGTACTGTAAATCGGCTATATCGCGCTTGATTGTATGTATGCAGACGCCCAGTTCGCACGATATATTGTAAATTGTAGTCCTCCCGCTACGCATAAGCAAGTTCAACAAATCAATTTGTCTGTCGTATTTTTTACTCATTTTTCCACCTTGAATCAAATCAATCTCGGTAGATTACCTATGGTTGAGAAAGTTTAAAATCTTTGCCGTCTCATATTTATATGGGCGGAAATTAAATTGATTTATTTTATAAGAGATTATTAACTTGATTTTTTTTAACTTTTGTTAATTTGTCAAAAAAATCTTTGAATGTAAAGATTTTATAGTTGGCGCCCACCACCTCTATTATATCTCCGAAAATATTGGGCTTCCCATTCTCTAAATAAACACCTATTTCGAAATGAACCGTACGCGAAGGGGTTTTAAGATTACCGCGATCAAAAATCTTTGCGTTTTTGAAATTTTTTGTAAAACCGTTTTCTGTACCGCCATTGAATTTAGATATAATTGTATCTTCATATATTATCATATCTTTCATTTTGCGGGATTCTTCATTTATGACTTTTATTGCATAATTTTCCAAAAAATTTTCGATATAATCCGTATCCAGATGGGAGACAACATATTTATCTATATTATTATCTACATAATGCAGCAATAGAAACGTACAAGAATTCACGCCTCTGGTAATAATAGATTTGACTTGACAATATTCTTCTTTTGAATTGGTCTTCCAATTATCTACTCTAATATTCTTTATAGCGTCCCCTTCTACCGTGAAAGTTGCAGACGAATTCCAGCCCAACAGCAAATGGTTTGTATTTTCTTCGGTCAGGATAGCTGTGTTGGTTACATCCGTCCCGTTGAACACGGCGTTAAGAAATTTACTATCTTCTAATAATTCTTCATAGGTTTTACCAACCTCAATTAATCTATCCGGTTCCATTAATTTTCTCCTTAATAATTTTTTATGCCCGCTTGAGGCAGGACGGAGTCGAACACCGCCCTCAAATTGAAAATTCCCACTATGCCGACGAGCTGTGCATAGTACGGCTTTAAAGCGTCGGAAGTACGAGCTATCGAAATCATCGTATCGACGGTGTTTGCGCCTTGCCCTACGTCGCCGTTGAACGTGATTATCTGCGCGGCGAGCTGGCGACACGCGTCGGCGCACTCCGTATAGGTTTTATCGTACTTTTCCAGATATTTTTTTAACTTTTGCTGCACCCTTTCGATACAGCCCACCGCAAAGATATCGCGCTCCTTGCGGGAACTGTGGTGCGATTGCCCTTTACCGTCAAACGAAATGAGTTTTTGCAGTTCAACGGCCACGTCGGAGGAGACGTTTAATCTCTGTTCGTCGGCAAAATATTGCAACGAGGTAAGAAAACTCTCCGCTGTTCCGGCGTAGCCGCCTACTGCATTTTTAAGCTGCGGCGTCAATTCCGATATTTTGCCGAGCAATTCGTTCAGGCGCAGATATACCGCATAGTTCAACATTTATGAAAGCGAGAGATAGCGCTTTTCGCGTCCGTTCTCCCCCTCCTCGACGATAAGCGACAGATCCTGCTCCTTGACCTTGAGTTTGATATGCATAAGGCAGTCCTTGGTTGCATATTCGTTCATCTGTACGGTATTAACGTCTACCTGTACTGCTGCGTTCGAATGCATTATCTTTTTAAACTCGAAGAACATCAGATTACCGACATACTTTACCGCGGAAACTATGGCGTCATCGTCCGCATAGGGGCAAATCTCCTTTTTATAGGTGGAAACGTCGTGCTTGATCTCTCTTTCCAGACAACGAATAAACTCATCTGACAAATCCAATATTTTAATGAGGTCGTAATTATACGTGTCAAGATAACTCTTGATATTGGCGACCATCTTTTCGGTTACAGCGTCGGCCGACGCCGCATATTCTTTCAACTGCTCCTCCGAGTACTCGGTATTAAATACCAATGGTCCGCTCTTTTTCTTTTCTTCGCCGCCGCTCGTCTCTACACGCATTTTTTCACGGGAACGGCTGTCGTCAGCCTCTTTTTGCTTTTCGTCTTCTTTGCTTTTTGCATATGCATACTTATAGTTGCGGACAAGTAGCACCGGCAACCTGGATTTTATAGCGTTGAAAAGCCGTTCTTTCTGGCTTTCGAACTCATCCGAGCTTTTGGTTATTCCAACTACCATTACCGGCACGTCTATTTCTGCGCTTTCGATAATGTAGTGCGGAATGGGCAAATTTTTTACGAAAGGATCCGCGTGATACATTTCGCTCGCGCTTGCCGCGTACGAATCCGCATTGGTACGCGCATTAGCCACGTCCGAAATCATCTGACCTATGAATGTGGACAACTCTACCATAATCTACCGCCTCTACGCCGTTTCAGCCGTGCGTTCGGGCGCGGTATTTGCTACTTTGGGAACTATGGCTTCCTCGAGTATATCGAGAATCCTTCCCATTCCGACAGGGATTTCATCCTGTACGGCGTGTATCTTGATATTGAGTGAATATTCCTTCTTAACTTCCTCTGTCGAAGACGATTTTTTCTGATGCGCGACGGAAGCGTTGATATTGACGCTTGCCTTTGCGAAAAACGCCTTATAGGACGCGCTCGCATCCACTTTTGTAGTTGCGTTTGTTTCGTCGGATTGTTCGGTATTGTAGATAGAATTGATCTTGACGTTCAATTCTATATCCGTCGTCGCGACGCGTATGAAGGGAATAGGTACGATGGTAAGCAAAGGCACCTGCAGGGTCATATCCTGATAAACGGCAGGCGTGGGTTTTACTTCCTCCCGCTTATTGATAGTGAACTGCGCGCCTTCGCCCGACTTTGCTTTGAGTACGATCGCGCTCTTGTCCGTAAGTTTTTCAACGCCTTCTACGACCTTTACGGCGCTTATCGTGCCATAAGTATCCACGGCGAAGCTTAAAACGACTTCCTTATTACCGTCTACTTCGTAGGCGCCGCCGTTGAGCTCGTCCTCGTCGTAGCCCGAACCGCCTGCCGATATTGTGAAATAGAAAGACGCCGGCGAGCCTGGCTGATAGGGCGATACTTCCTTGGGATACTTGAAATCGACGTATACGGGCTTTACCGTATTGCCTTTTTCGTCGTTCTGGAAGCCTACGCTCTTGATAAAGTTGACCGTGGTAAGCGATGAGTTATTCTGCGCGCTGACGACAGCGTTGAGAGCTCCGCCTAAGATCTTATCAAAAGCTATGCTTGACATTTCTTGTGCCGGGTTAAACATTATTTTTTTCTCCTTTTTTTTATTGCTTTCCGGAAGCAAATTCAATTTAATCCCCAAACGTGCCATAAGATTGCGACTTTTAAAATAAAAATTATAAAAAAATCGCCGAAAACAATACCGTTTTCAGAGACTTTAAGTTTTTTATTGATTTGTGTACGTTTTTAGCCCCTGACCGTTTAATATTGCACCTAAGACCTTTTTTATAATGCTTTTAAACTCGCACCGCGTCGGGGATCGCAACCTGATTTATTATAGCATAAAAAAAGTGCGCCCCGCAAGCGTGGCGCACTTAATGCATTAAGTAAATTTTCTTATTTATAATTTCAAAAGTAGCAATTTTTAATTATTCGGGCTTATAGTTGCCTGTTATCTCTTCCATTCCCTCGTTTTCGATTTTGCCGAATACCTCTTCGGGCGGGGTGAGCTTTCCGTCGGTCAGTACGTCGTAAATCGTAACCTGCTTTTCGTCCTCTTGCCTATGCTTTGCAATCATTTTTGCGGTCTCTTCATCGTAAACGGCGCTGTCGTACTCCATTTTTGCAAGATTCTTATCCGAATAAACCTCGTCAAGGTGGTCCTGAAGCTGCCGTTCGACTTTGCGCCTGTGTGCCGCAACAAGCAAATTTATTAAAAACAGGAGCAGAAACAGTCCGCCTGCCGCTATTGCCACAATATATTTAAGTTCCATATATTTATTTTACTACTCTTTCAGCAATATGTCAACTTTTAATTTGATTTAGGGATTAAAACGTAGTATAATTGGTTCAGTTATGATTACCGACAAAAGAGTTATTAAGACGAGAAACGCAATAAAAACCGCTTTTATGCAACTCGTTCTCGAAAAGGAAATAAGCAAGATAACCGTTTCAAACGTGGCGGACAGAGCGCAGATCAACCGCTCTACCTTCTACCTGCATTACAGCGACGTCAATGCCGTAATGAAGGATATCGAAAGGGAAATCGAGGAAAAAATCGCGATTTGCGTGAATAATTTCGACATAAATTCGGTCTACGAGAGTACCTACGCTATGTTCACAAACCTCACCGATATGCTGAACGAAACGCAAACGGTGAAAAATTATATCCTCGACTCCACATCGTCTGACTATCTCACCGTCAGATTAAAGGAGATACTTGCCGATAAGGCGATTACTGCCTTGAATGAAAAATTCCCCGATATAGACGCGGTTAAATGTACCTATTACATCACCTTTGCCGCGGCGGGAATCATCGATTCGTACGTTAAATGGGCGCACAGCGATACGTCCACTTCTTTGGAAGAGCTGATAAAGACCGTAAGCGTGCTCGTTCAACACACTCTTGAATATATAAGATAAACAAGAACCTTTTTTAAGGCTCTTTTTTACTGCGGTTTTTACGGATTTTTACTGCCGTTACGACGGCGCGGGTTTGATTTTCATAATTAAAGGCTATATCAAGTATATTATAGGTATGAAAAAAATTATGTTTTGCGGCGGCGGCAGCGCCGGACACGTTATCCCGAATATCGCTTTGATAGAGGAGCTTAAGGAAGAATATCAAACCTGTTACCTCGGAACGGGCGCGATTGAAGAGAGCATCTGCGCGACAAACGGCGTTGAATTTCACAAATTCGAGGCAGTGAAACTCGTGCGAGGCAAAATTTTATGCAATCTTTTGATACCCTTCAGACTATTGAGAAGTATACGCCGCGCGGGGGAGATAATAGACGAAATTAAACCCGACCTGATTTTCTGCAAGGGCGGTTACGTCTGTATTCCGCCCGCGGCGGCCGCCAAAAAACGCGGTATCCCCGTCATTACGCACGAATCGGACATCAGCGCAGGGCTTGCAAACAGGCTTATTGCTAAAAAGTGTACAAAAGTGCTGACCTCGTTCCCCGCCACCGCTATGAGATTTGCAAACGGCGTTTACACAGGCACGCCTATGCGGCGCAATCTTTTCGGGCGGAACCCTGACGAGGCACGGGAAGCTTTGGGGCTGGATTTCAGACCCAACTTGATTGTTTTCGGCGGAGGAAGCGGTTCGAAGATAATAAACGAGAACGTCCGCAAGATAGCGTTCGAGCTGTGCAAAAGTTTTAACGTTATTCATATCTGCGGAAAAGGGAACAAGATAGACTCTACGGTTTACGGGTATAAGCAGATAGAATTTGCCGACGATATGGGGCTGATCTACGCCTGCGCCGACGCGGCGGTTGCAAGGTGCGGTTCAAACTCCGCCAACGAGCTGATAGCATTGAAAATCCCCGCACTGTTCATACCGTTGCAAAATTCGTCAAGCCGTGGGGATCAGGTAAAAAACGCCGAATATTTCAAGTCCTTAGGACTTTGCAGGACGCTCAGCGAAAAAGAGCTGGACGCGGATAGTCTTAAAGAGGAAATTTACAGGCTTTTCGGCGATGATAAATTAAAAAACGCACTCGCGGAAAGCCGTATCGAGTGCGGAAACAGACGTATTAAGGATGAAATCAAAGCAATCCTTCGATGAGAATTTTGAGACCTATGCCTATAAGCACGACGCCGCCGATTATTTCCGCGACGGACGCCTTTTTCTTGAACAGTTTGCCAACCTTTACGCCGATTATAAGTCCTATCAGACTGATCGTAAACGTTGTCAGTCCTATAAGGCAGACGCTTAACCACGCCCAAAGCTGAACGTCGGATACGCCCGAAAGCATTGCGTTCAGGCTGAAACCCACCGCAAGAGCGTCGATGCTGGTTGCGATTCCTTGAACAAGAATTTCGCCCACTGAAAAATTTTTAAATCGCAACTCCTCTTCAGGCGAACGCAATTCTTTGATTCCGTCGTAAACCATTTTGCCGCCGATAATGAGCAGCAGGAAGAAAGCGATCCAATGGTCGAAAGCTTCTATATATCCGAGAAAGGCGAGACCGACGTAGAAGCCGATTATGGGCATTACCGCCTGAAATATGCCGAACGTAAGCGGTATGGCGACGCCTTTCCTCTTGTTTAGATCGTGGTAAATCATTCCGTCGCAGATGGAGACGGCAAAAGCGTCCATAGAAAGCGATACACCGGATAAAAATACCGATAGAATTATTTCGATAATCACGCGTTTAATTATATCATACTGCCTTATCGATGTAAATATTTTTAAAATATTTAATTATAAAATTTTTTGTAAAACACCTTAAAACGGTTTGCTTTTTTTTATTAATTCTGTATAATAATAATGCTGTCGGAAATAAGGTATTGTTTACTTGAACTGAGCGCAATAAAAAACATTATTTTTTTAGGTTTTGCACAGTTTTTTTGAAGTGTTTTCTGAGGTGTAGCGCAGTTTGGTAGCGCGTCCGGTTAGGTCGAAGGCTGTGGGTCCAGGTTCATAATTTTTCTGAGGTGTAGCGCAGTTTGGTAGCAAGTTCGGTTAGGTCGAAGGCTGTGGGTTCAAATTCATAATTTTTCTGAGGTGTAGCGCAGTTTGGTAGCGCGTCTGGTTAGGGACCAGAAGGTCGTGGG
>CAYLQK010000007.1:0-24688 GCA_964385865.1 uncultured Clostridia bacterium
GGTTGGAACGCTCGAATTTCTTTAATTTGTAATCGGTTATAAAGCCGTTGTCTTCACGAATCCTGATAAGATCTGAGGATACGCCTACTGCGACGCCTGCGTTCTTTGCGTGAACCATTACGCCGCTGTCGCGCGCAATCGCAGCTTCGATACCCGTCGCAATGATAGCGGATTCCGTCTTCATAAGAGGAACTGCCTGACGCTGCATATTTGAGCCCATCAGCGCACGGTTGGTATCGTCGTTTTCAAGGAAAGGTATGAGCGCGGTAGCAACCGAAACGAGCTGTTTGGGCGAAACGTCCATATAGTCCATTCTGTCGGGAGGGAACTGCGTGATGAGGTCGCGGTGGCGGCAGCCTATGTGCGAATTGATGAAGTGATTGTTTTCGTCGAGCGGCTCGTTCGCCTGGGCGACGATATACCTGTCCTCTTCGTCCGCGGTGAGATAATCCACAATATCCGTTACCGTGGGCACGCCGTTTTCGTCCTTTACTACCCTGCGGTAAGGGCTCATAATAAAGCCGTATTCGTTTACGCGCGAGAAGGTCGCAAGCGAGGAAATCAGACCGATGTTCTGACCTTCTGGGGTTTCTATGGGACAGAGTCTGCCGTAGTGCGAGTGGTGAACGTCGCGGACTTCGAAGGTTGCGCGGTCGCGGTTAAGACCGCCGGGGCCGAGCGCGGAGAGTTTACGCTTGTGCGTAAGTTCCGCCGCGGGGTTGGTCTGGTCCATAAACTGCGAAAGCTGGGACGAACCGAAGAATTCGCGGATGACCGCCGATACGGGACGGACGTTGACGAGTCCCGAAGGGGTTACTTCCATCGCGTCCTGAGTCGCCATACGCTCCTTTATGAGTTTTTCAAGCCTTGCGATACCAATTCTCAGCTGATTCTGCAACAGTTCTCCGACGGAGCGCACGCGGCGGTTGCCGAGGTGGTCGATATTGTCTATCGTGCCGATGCCGTATTGCAAATCTATATTTGTGGAAATTGCCGCTACGATATCGTCTACGGTGATGTGCTTGTGGTTGAGTTTTTCGACGATGGGTTTGATTAATTTCTTTTCGTCGGCGTCGAGCGAATCCTTGTCCGAAAGGAGCAGTTCGTTGAACTTCTTGCAGGCTACGACGAACTTGACGCGCGTATCTCGCCTCTTTTCCCTGTTCTTCTTCTCTTCCGGCTTTTCATCCTCGGTTTCAGCCATTTCGGCTGTGTAATATATTGCGTTGATTTCGTCGATATACTTTTCGGCAATCTCTTCGGGCTTAGCGTTTTCGCACTCTGCGGCGATTTTCCGCATAAATCTGAAGTTCGGATAATAGATTGTAGGCAGAAGCCCGAACATCTTGTGGTTCTTATCCGATAACGCCTTGAAGTTTACGGCGTTGTTTGCGATTATCTTGTGCTTGATTTCGCCGAGCTTGGGGTCGGAGACGAGAACGAAAACTTCGTTGACGCCCGCGTCCTGGATTTCTATAGCCTTCGCCTCTTCGACGACTTCGCCGGCGTGGGCCATAACTTCGCCCGTCTCGGGGTTGAATACGTCCTCGGCAAGCGTGCAGCCGGGGAGCCTGTACGCGAGGTTGAGTTTCTTATTGAATTTATATCTGCCGACTTTTACCACGTCGTAACGGCGGGGATCGAAGAACAGATTGTTGAGATGCTGCTTGACCGAAGCTTCGGTGGGAACTTCGCCGGGGCGCAGTCTTCTGTACAGCTCGATAAGTCCGTCGGATTCCGACTTGGTCGTATCCTTGGCTATCGTGTTCTCGATCATAGGGTCGTTTGCAAACAGGTCCATAAGCGCCCTGTCCGAGCCGAAGCCGAGCGCGCGCAGAAGTACCGTTGCGCAGATCTTGCGCTTTCTGTCTACGTGGACCCAAAGAACGCCCTGCGCGTCCTGTTCGAGTTCGAGCCAGGCGCCGCGGTTGGGAATGACGGTCGTGCCGAACATTTCCTTGCCCGTCTTATCGCGCGAAGAGGCGTTGTATACGCCGGGAGAACGCACGAGCTGGGATACGATAACCCGCTCCGCGCCGTTGATGATGAAGGAACCAGAATCCGTCATCAGGGGAAATTCGCCCATAAATACGGGTTGGTCTATTACCTCGTCCTTGACCTTGTTGACAAGCCTTACGGTAACGTGAAGAGGCAGAGCATACGTTGCGTCGCGGTTTCTGCATTCTTTTTCGTCGTACTTGGGTTTCTCGTCAAACCAGTGATTGAGAAAATACAACTCGTAGTGGTCGGAATAATCGGTAATGGGCGAGAAATCTTCGAACACTTCCGATATGCCTTCGTTTATGAAGGTATTGTAGCTCGCCTTCTGAATTTCAACGAGGTCGGGAATTTCTATTACCTCGTTGATTTTGCCGAACTTCCGCCTTTCGGTTTTGCCATACTTGTGAACCGGTAAATTCATTAAGAAAAATACTCCTTTCGGCAATTTGCCATTTTATATTTCACATAGGCGATTATCCGTATATATCTTTTCACCGGAAAAAATCTTTAATGTTTCAAAAATTCAGATCACACGCGCAGAAACAGCGGTGTTAAAGATTAACAAAAGCGTTTTTGCGAAATTTTTAATACTGCGCAAAAAAATTTACCTTTACCCCTTTACAAATTTATTAATATGTAGTATAATCCTTTTATTAATATGTAGGATATCCCGTACATAAAGAGGCTGAAAACCCGATAAATCGCGCCGTTTTTTTGAGTTAATTTTTATCAAAAAAGGTAATCAAGTGCAAAATACGCATTTTAATACAGTCTATTATTATAGATTAAGTTCAAAGTAAAGTCAAGCGCTTTTCGCAAAATTTTTTTGCCCTTTTATTTTTCCGGATAACCTATCGCTTTTTATGAGAATAGACAAATTTTTAAAAGTTTCAAGAATTTTAAAGCGCAGAACGCTTGCGCAGGAGGCGTGCGACAAGGGCAAAGTGTGCGTGAACGGCAGGGAAGTTAAACCCGCTTACAACGTAAAGTGCGGCGACGAAGTCGAGATACGCTTTTCCGAAAACACGTTGAAATTCCGCGTGAAGGAAATCCGGGAAACCGTCAAAAAGGACGACGCTTCCTCCCTGTACGAGATAATCCCGTAAAGCGCGGGATTATCCCTTAAATTTTTACCCGGAACCGCTGCGCAAATCATCCCTGCGTTCGCGGCGCAAAGCGCGAATATACCCGAAGCGGAGACCCGTTCAAGGAATGCCATATGTTTAAAATACTGCTGTCAAAACTGAAAGAGGCGCTTGTATCCGTTCTTCCCGTAACGGTGATAGTGCTGATTATTTATTTTACGCCCATAGTCGATCTGTCGACAACGGAGATAGTCGCGTTCGTACTCTCCGCCGTGGGGCTTATAGTAGGAATTGCGCTGTTCAACCTCGGCGCGGACCTCGCTATGACGCCTATGGGCGAGCACGTCGGTTCGGGGCTGACGAAGTCGAAAAAGGTACTCGTGCTGCTTTCGGTATGTTTCGTTATGGGCGTACTTATAACGGTAGCGGAGCCCGATTTGACGGTGCTGGCGAGCCAGATAAAGGACATTATGCCCGGCGGAGAAAACACCGGCAAGATGCTGCTTATAATTACGGTCGGCGTAGGCGTGGGTATTTTCCTCGTCATTGCGGTACTGAAAATAGTATTCCATAAGGACCTATCGTCCCTCGTAATGTTCTTCTACCTGATGCTGTTTGCGGTATGCGCGATTTTGGCGGAAAACGGAAAATTCGAGCTTATACCCCTCTCCTTCGACTCGGGCGGAGTTACGACAGGTCCCATCACCGTACCGTTCATAATGGCGCTCGGCGTGGGCATTTCAGCGACTATCGGCGGCAGAAACTCAAACGAAAACAGCTTCGGACTTATTGCGCTGTGTTCGGTGGGTCCGATAATAGCCGTTATGATTCTCTCGATGACTACAAACGGCAATCTCTCCTCTTACGACACTTCCATTTACGATATCGGAAACCATCTCGGCAGCGGATTCGGACTGCTGATACTCGAAAAAATCAAGGACGTTGCCATAGCGCTTGCGCTGATAGTAGTCTTCTTCCTCATTCTGCAATTCACGGTTCTTAAACTTCCCAAAAAGAAACTTGCGCAGATAGGAATAGGCATCGGCTATACGTTCGTGGGACTGATAATTTTCCTCGTATCGGTCGAGGTTGGATTTATGCCCATAGGGTTCAAGATCGGCAAACAGATAGCCGATTACAGCGATACCCTGCTCGTCGTATTCGGGTTCGTCCTTGGACTTGTGGTAGTGCTTGCGGAGCCTGCCGTACACGTTCTGAACAAGCAGGTTGAAGAGATAACCAACGGCGGCGTCAAGAAAATCGAAATGATGGTGGCGCTGTCGATAGCCGTAGGCTTATCTATCGGACTTTCGCTCATAAGAATGATCTTCGGGTTCTCCATACTATATTATCTCATACCCGGATATCTCATCTCGCTCGGGCTGTCGTTCTTCGTGCCGAAAATATACACGGCGATAGCGTTCGACTCCGGCGGCGTTGCGAGCGGTCCGTTGACTTCGAGCTTTATTCTGCCGCTCGTAATAGGCGCGTGCGAAACCGCCTGCGGCAATTCGAGCATATACAGTCTCGCGTTCGGCGTCGTGGCGATGGTCGCAATGACCCCACTCATCACCATTCAGTTGCTCGGATTCAAAGCGGTTACGTCGTCTAAGGTGCGCGCTAAGATAACTATGAAACGCATACTTTCCGCAGACGACGAACAGATAATTTACTTCAAATAGGAGCCGTTATGTCTGAAAAACTCAGCGATATAAAAGATAAAATAAAAGAAACGGTTACCGCAAAGAAAAAGTACGTAAGGACCCTTTCCGCAAAATCAAAGCGCGCCTCAAACACCGTTACTTCAAACAAGCTTGAACTTATGATAACGGTCGTAAACAGAAACAAGACCGAGTTCTATGCCGACATCATACAGTCGTTCGACGTGAATATGCAGGTCATAGCGCTTGCGGAAGGTACCGCGGACGCGAACACTTTGCAGCTTTTGGGACTGACCGACAGCGGAAAGAGCGTGATTTTCAGCGTGATTCAGGAAAACAAACTGCGCGACGCGCTTTACGCGCTGGAAGATAAATTCAATACGGTAAAAGGCGGAAAGGGAATTGCGTTTACCATTCCGTTAACGAGCGTCATAGGCACTCTGCTGTTTGGATTTTTAAGTAATAACAAGACGGTCGTCAAGGAGGACAAATAGATGGCATACGAGGCGGTATTTTGTATAGTCAACGCGGGGTATTCCGACGTTGTAATGGACGCAGCCAAGGAAGTCGGCGCACGCGGCGGCACCGTAATACACGCGCGCGGCACCGCTAATAAGGAGGCTGAAAAGTACTTCCATATCACGATTCAGCCCGACAAGGACATCGTTATGATTCTCGTTCCCTCCGAAATAAAGGACAACGTACTGCACGCGATTTACCGCAACGCAGGGCTGAAATCCGACGGACAGGGCATAGCCTTTTCTATGGCGGTGGATAAGGTCGTGGGCCTCTCCTCCCCCTCCGCCGAGCCTGCGGACAAATCAGCTAAACCCGACGAGAATGCGGAGGCTAACGCAAAGCCCGAAAATCAAGAGAATAACAGACCGGAATAGGCAACAAGGCGAACGATGACGGAAAAGATTAAAGTGAGCGCAATCGTCTGCGCGGCAGGTAAAGGCTTGCGCGCGGAATTCGGGAGAAACAAAAATTTATTGCCTCTCTGCGGCGCGCCCGTTCTCTATCACACTCTCAGACAATTTGATATTCCTGAGATAGACGAGGTAATAGTTACCTCGTCTGAGCTTGATTTTGAGGAAATTTCCGCCGTTTGCGCGAAATTCGGCTTTAAAGTCGTAGTCGGCGGCGAAACGAGAACGGAAAGCGTAAAGAGAGCTTTAAACGAGGTTACGGGCGAAATAGTACTCATTCACGACGGCGCAAGGCCGTACGTTAAAAAACGGCTGATTCTGGACTGCATAGATAGCGTAAAGGCGCACGGAAGCGCCGTTCCCGCAGTGAGCGCTGCGGATACCGCGGTCTATGCCGACGGCGGAAAAATAGTATCGAGGCTCGAGCGGGACAGACTGCGGCTTGTACAGACTCCGCAGGGCTTTTTTACGGAGGACGTTAAGAGGGCGTACGATGCGGCGGGCGATAAAATCTATACGGACGACAGCGCGGTGTACGGCGAATTTATACGCTCCCCTCACGTCATCGACGGCGACAGAGAGAACGTTAAACTGACTTACAGAAGCGATTTTCTGCGCGAATATCCTACTCTTTGCGCCGGCGAAGGACAGCGGGTCGGTTTCGGCGTAGACGTTCATCCGTTCGGCGAGGGGAATTACGTTACCCTGTGCGGAGTAAAAATCGACTGCGACGCAAAACTTGTCGCGCACAGCGACGGCGACGCGGTTTTCCACGCGGTTACGGACGCCCTCCTGTCCGCCGCGGGGTTAAAGGATATCGGGCACTACTTCCCCGACACGGATCCCGAATTGAAGGGCGCGGACAGCGGAAAGCTGCTCGGAGAGACCGTACGGATAGTAAAAGAACACGGATTTTCGCCGATCAACGTTTCCGTAAGCGTTCAGGCGGAAAAACCCAGACTTGCCCCGCACATTGACGGAATGATCGCCAACCTGAGCGAACGGCTCGGGATTGCGCCTGAAAACGTTGCCGTGGCGGCGGGGACTTCGGAAAGACTGGGGTTTGTAGGCGAAGGGCTCGGAATCGCCGCCTACTGCACATTGCTTTTGAAAAAGAATTGACGGCGCCGCGGCTGATTGCGTGCGATTAGTATTAAAAAATACGCAAAAGTCGGGGAAATTTGAGGTAATTATGGCAAAGACTACTACGGAATTTGTTTGCAGCGAATGCGGAGCGACAAGCGCGAGGTGGCTCGGGCGGTGCCCCTCCTGCGGGAAATTCAATACGATGATTGAGGAGATAGTGAGACCCGCCGAACCGCAAAAAGCGGCGCGAAAGACCGTATACGGCGGCAGGGCAAAACCGCTTTCATTGATAACTTACGAGCAGTTTGACCGCACGTCGTCGGGGATTTCGGAATTCGACAACGTTCTCGGCGGCGGCATCGTGAAGGGGTCGCTGGTACTCATAGGCGGAGACCCCGGGATAGGCAAGTCCACCCTTCTTACGCAGATAGCGGCGTTCCTTTCAAAGGACAAAAAGGTGCTGTACTTTTCAGCCGAAGAAAGCTGTTCGCAGGTAAAGCTGCGCGCGCAGAGGCTTCAACTTCAATCCGAGGCGCTGCTCGTCCTCAACGAGACCTGCATAGACGGACTGGAGAGCGAGCTCGAGGGCGTGGAATACTGCATTATTGACTCTATACAGGCGGTCTATACCGAGGACCTCTCCTCTTCGGCGGGCTCGGTTGGTCAGGTGCGCGAATGCGCTTCCAAGCTTATGAGGATAGCAAAGAGCCGAGGCATTACCTTTTTTATCGTGGGACACGTAACTAAAGAGGGCGCGCTGGCAGGGCCGAAGGTGCTTGAACACATTATGGACACCGTGCTGTACTTCGAGGGAGAAAATCAGGAAAATTTCAGGATTCTGCGCGCGGTAAAGAACAGGTTCGGAAACGTCCAGGAAGTGGGCGTATTCGAGATGACCGGCGAGGGAATTATACCCGTAACCGACTACTCGGGCATTTTTCTCTCCGAGAGCCGCGGCGAAGAAGCCGGCTCGGTTGTTACTCCCGCGCAGACGGGCGCAAGGTGTATGAACGTGGAAATACAGACGCTTATTTCCAAAACTTCGTTCGGACTGCCGAGGAGAATGCCGCTGGGCGTGGATTACAATAAACTTGTTCTGCTTATCGCCGTGCTGGAAAAGCGGTGCGGGCTGAGCCTCTCCTCTTCCGACGTCTACGTGAACGCGATGGGCGGAATCAAGCTCAACGAACCCGCCTGCGATCTCGCCGTATGCGCGGCGCTCGCTTCGGCATACTTCGGTAAACCGATAGATAAATACGTTGCGGTGTTCGGCGAAGTCGGGCTGACGGGCGAAGTGCGGGCGGTCTCCTACTGCGAAAAGCGCGTTGCCGAATGCGTGAAGATGGGCTTTAAAAAGGTGCTTGTACCCGCAAAGAATATGAAGTCGGTGGCAAAATATGCGGATAAGATCTCAATCGTGCCCATATTGTACGTGAATACTATGATAAAGAATCTATTCAAATGATAGCGATATCGACAACTTCATAGCTATATGAAAAAGGCATAAATAGCAAAACGCGCCGACGGTAAGACCGTCGGCGCGTTAAATTATTGTTCGTTGTGCTCATAAGTGCGCGGTACCGAATACAGGTCGAATTCCTGCTCTATATCGAACTCGGAGTCGTCGTCGAACGCGGCGAGCTTGGATATGGAGACCTCGTATGCGGTCATTGAAACAAAGCTTTCGTCGGGTTGCTTTTTCTGATATTCGCGGCTCTGGATTCTGCCCGAAAGCGCCACTCTGTCGCCGACGGAGAGATTGCGGACGAACCGCGCGTTTCTGCCCCAGGCGATTGCAGGAATATAGTCGGATTTGTTGTAACTTCTGTTCACCGCTATGAGAAGATCGGCGATCTCGCGGTTGAACGGCGTCGTGCGGTACACGGGCGGTTTGCAGATATAACCCGAAAGCACGATCGAGTTGGGATTTTTGCCGGGCTGGGTCTCCAAAAGTTCGCGAATGAATACCGTAAGCATCAGGCGCGACCTGCCGTCCTCCAACTTATTGTAGGAACGGAATTGCCCCAGGGCGCAGATATATCCCCCTACCTTCATATCTTCCGTCATTATGCGCTCGGATACCGTTACAGGCAAGACGTCCGCCTGCCCCGACAGGCGCATCACTTTGACGAAAAATTCGTAAAAGCCCTCGCCGTACACCTCGTGCGAAAAGGTTGCTTCCGACACGATTTCGCCGTAAATGTAGACCTTGTTGTTTTTCTCCGTGTTGTAATTCATATAAGCCTCCAGATAAAGTATTTTAGTTCACGCGTTCAGCTTGAGCGCAAAACAGCGTGAGTTGCTGTCGTATCTATTGTGCGGCTCTTTGCCTGCCCGTACCGTCTATGACGTAGTTTTCCCTGTAGATGAGTTCGCCGATAGGCACGAAGCTGTAGCCTCTGTTTTTAAGTGTTTCCAAAATTATCGGCACCGCTTCCGCAGTATGAAGCCCGTTGTTGTGCATTAAGATGATTGAACCGCTCTGCACGCCGTTTATCACCCTCATTGCTATGTCCGTTGCCGAGAGGTCTTTCCAGTCGAGGCTGTCGGTATCCCACTGTATAGTGTAATAGCCGAGTTCGGACGCCGTCTTTATCAACTCGTCGTCGTAGTCGCCGTAAGGGGGACGGAAAAGCTCGACCTTTTTGCCAGTTATTTTTCCGATAGCCTCCGACGAGGTAGTAAGTTCGAGCTTGATTTCTTCGGCGTTGAGCTTTGACATATACGAATGCGTTGACGAATGAGTGCCGATTTCGTTCGCCTCGTCAATTTTTTTGACGTATTCGGGGTACTTTTCCGCCCAAAATTCAACCATAAACCAGGTGGCGCGAACGTTGCTGACCCTGAGCGCGTTTAAAATCTCATCGGTATAATCCACGCCCCAGGCGCAGTCGAAGGAAATGGAAATAACCTTGTCATCCCTGTCCACGCTGTAGATGGGAACGAGGCGCGGAGTGTTGCCGTAGTACACCGCATATGCGCCCGTGAAGTACACGGAAACCGAAAGAACCGTAACGAGGATAACGGCGACAGCCGCAAAAATAAAGTTTCTGAGTTTTAGAATACGAACCAAACTTCTCTCCAAGCATAACAGACCTAAAATCGATTTTGTCAGGTTATTTTGTCGTTATTTGTCTTTTATTATCGAAACCGTCCGAGCCGCCGAACCGGCGCCGAACGTTTTCTGAATATAATTTATTTTTCCTGCCGACGGAATAGAACATATACGGCAAAGAAAAAGGGCGGCGGCTTCAAACAGGAAGCCGCCGCCCTTTTTAAACCAAATACGGAATTGCAACGAAGCGCCGCGCGGCTTTCACAAGCCGCGCGGCGCCATTTTTTAACTTATTAGTCCCTTTATTATTTCGTCCGCCTTTTTTATGTCCGCCTTACCCTGCGTGGCGCGCTTGATAAAGCCGTAAAGCGCGGAGATCGCCTTTTCCTTGCCCGCCTTGAAATCCTCGACGGCGCGGGGATTTGCCGCAATCGCCTGACGGCACAGCTCTTTCAGTTCTTCGTCGTCTACGCCCTGCACGTCCTCTTCTGAAATGAAGGCGTCTACACCCTTGCCGCTTTCGAGCATCCCGGAAAGAGTCATCTGCGCAAGCGTTACGTTTATCTTGCCTTCGTCGACAAGCTTGACGAGTTTTGCCATTTCAGCCGCGGAAACCGCTATATCGAACTTTTCCTTATCCTCCTCGGTAGCGAGCGTGGAATAGATAGTGCCTATTATGAGATTGGAGGTATGCTTCACGCTTGCACCGCTCTTTATTACGCTTTCAAACCAGTCGCACACCGCCTTGTACTTGTATAGCAGTCTGGCGTTTGAGGGGTTGATCTTTAATTCTTCCGTATACCTTTTAAGCTTCTCAAGAGGCAGCTCGGGCAGCGACCTTAAAACCTCGTCTACGTAGCTTTCGGGAATATTGACGGTAAGGATATCAGGTTCGGGGAAATATCTGTAATCCTGCGCGTCCTCTTTGGTACGCATTACCGACGTTTCGCCCGTGTGCTCGTCATAACGCAACGTTGCCTGAACGACCTCTTCTCCGCTGTCAAGCACGTCCGCCTGACGCTCGTATTCGTACTGCATAGCCTTTTCGATATAGCTCATAGAGTTCATATTCTTGATCTCCGTACGAGTACCGAGGGTCTTGCCGTTGAAAGGTCTCAAAGAGATATTGACGTCGCAGCGCATACTTCCCTCCTGCATCTTACAGTCGGAAACGCCGATATACCGCATAATAAGCTGTAATTTTTCGACGTATTCGCGCGCCTCTTCGGGGGAAGAAATGTCCGGTTCGGAGACGATTTCGATGAGCGGTACGCCGCCGCGGTTGTAATCCACAAAGGTAAAGCCGCGTTCGTGAACGAGCTTGCCCGCGTCCTCTTCTATATGAATTCGGGTTATGCCTATCCTCTTACCGCTTTCAAGTTCGACGTAGCCGTGCTCGCACAGTGGCTTATCGAACTGGGATATCTGATACGCTTTTGGCAGGTCGGGATAGCAGTAATTTTTTCTGTCAAGGTGGGTTACGGTATTTATCGTGCAGTGGGTTGCAAGACCCGCGCGGATAGCGTATTCCACTACCCTCCTATTCAGGACGGGAAGACTGCCCGGCTGACCCGTACAGACGGGACAGCAGTGGGTATTTGGCGCGCCCCCGAACGACGTAGTGCAGCCGCAGAAAATTTTAGTGGCGGTTGAAAGCTCTATATGGGTCTCGAGTCCCGAAACAAGTTCGTACTTCATACGGTAACACCTCCTTCGACCTCGGGAAGATCGCACAGCGGCTCGGCCTCCGCAAAGTATGCGGCGTTGAGAACTTTTTTATCGCGGAATTTATCGCCGATTATCTGTAAACCTATGGGCAAACCGTCCCTATCCGTTCCGCACGGTACCGAAACCGCGGGCAGACCGACGATATTTACGGGGACCGTACAGACGTCGGAGAGATACATCTCGATGGCGTTTCCGCCCGAATAACCCAAAGGGAACGCCGTATTGGGCGCGGTGGGTGCGAACAGCACGTCGCACTCTGCAAACACCTTTCTAAAATCTGCGGATATGCGTTCGCGCAGAATGCAAGCCTTTTTATAGTAAGCGTCGAAATAGCCGCTGGAAAGCACGTACGTGCCGAGCATAATTCGTTTCTGCACTTCTCTTCCGAAACCCTGCGTTCTCGTCCGCACTACCATATCGTCCACGCTTGAATAGTTATCCGCACGGTAGCCGTAACGAATACCGTCGTATCTACCGAGGTTGGAGGAAGCTTCCGCGCAGGCGATTATATAGTACACGGGTAGCGCCGCTTTGAGCGAGGGAACGCTCACCCGATTCACCTCAGCGCCCGCCCTTTCGTACGCGGAAACGGCGCCCGATACCGCCGCGCCGATTTCGGGATTCAAGCCCTCGAAAAATTCGTCGGCAACGCCTATTTTCAGCCCCTTTACGTCGGGGTTGAGAACGGTTTTTGCCATATCCACGGGTGCGGAAGTCATATCGCGTGCGTCGACGCCCTTAATCGCGTCGTAGACGAGCGCCGCGTCGGAAACGGACCTTGTAATGGGTCCTATCTGGTCGAGCGAGGAGCCGTAGGCAATGAGTCCATAGCGGGAAACCGCGCCGTACGTGGGCTTGAACCCGACAACGCCGCAGAACGCGGCGGGCTGGCGGATGGAACCGCCCGTATCGGAGCCGAGCGCATAAGCCGCAAGGTTTGCGCAGACAGCCGCCGCGCCGCCGCCTGAGCTTCCGCCCGTTACACGGTTTAGGTTGCGGGGGTTTTTAGGCGCGCCGTAGCGCGAAGTTTCGGATGTTGAACCCATAGCGAATTCGTCCATATTGGTCTTGCCGAGCAGAACCGCGCCCAGGGCCT
Source organism: uncultured Clostridia bacterium (assembly GCA_964385865.1). GTDB lineage: Bacteria > Bacillota > Clostridia > Christensenellales > Borkfalkiaceae > Coproplasma. Next base: position 12,642 of record CAYLQK010000007.1, read on the forward strand.
TTAATCTTTCCCACGCGGTCGCGTCGTAGTACGGTCTGAATCCTTCGAGTATCTTCGAACAGCAGGTGGTCGGAAGTCCGTCCGTGGTTATGTTATCCTTCAAGGTCATCGGAATGCCGCAGAGGGGATTTGTATTTCCGTCTTTTAAAAGTTTATCCGCATACGCCGCGTTATCTAACGCGGTTTCGAACGTGTTATGGACGTACGCGTTGACGGCGCCGTTACGGCTTTCTATCGCCTTAATGTACGCTTTCGTAAGCTCCGTTGCGGATATTTCACCGCTTTGAAGTTTTTGGGAGAGCAGAGAAATTACTTTTTTCATTTTACCACCCTCTTCACGGGGAAATAACCGTCCTGCGCCTCAACGTTGGACAGGATTTTTTCATTGGGAAGGCTGTCTTGCACCACGTCTGCGCGAAGGTCTTCAAGCGCTATCTCTCTGCCGCCGACTTCCCTGATATCCTCAGTTACGCCCTCCACCGTCTGATTTATCCTGTCGGCGAACGCTATTATTTCCTCGAATTCGCCGATAAAATTCTCTGCGCGCTCGTCGTCGAAATCGAGTTTCGAAAGCTTGGCAAGCGTCTTTATTTCTTTTACTGTTACTGACATTTATCTTACCTTTATATGGACTTCTCTCAATTGGGTTTCCGTAACCGTATTGGGCGCGCCGCACATAAGGTCCTGCGCGGACGAGCTCATCGGGAACGCGATAACTTCCCTGATATTTTCCTCGTTTCTGAGCAGCATAAGCATTCTGTCAAGCCCGGGCGCCATACCTGCGTGGGGAGGCGCGCCGTATTTGAACGCCGTGTACAGAGCGCCGAATTTATCCTGCAGCTCCTGTTCTGAATAGCCGGCTATCCCGAAAGCGCGCTTCATTATCTCCAAATCGTGGTTTCTGACCGCGCCTGAGGACAGCTCGACACCGTTACACACGATATCGTACTGATATGCGAGGACGTCGTACGGACTTTTGCCGTTTAGCGCATCGAGCCCGCCCTGCGGCATAGAGAAAGGGTTGTGGGTGAAAGCCGGTCTGCCGTTTTCATCCTCCTCGTACATAGGGAAGTCGTTGACGAAACAGAAGCGGTACGCGTTCTTTTCGAGAAGGTCGAGACGGACCGCAAGCTCGGTCATTATCTTGCCCGCGAGCACGGGGGCGTTCCTTTCGGAATCCGCGATGAAGAATATCGTGTCGCCGACTTCGAGTTTTGCAAGCCGCCTGAGCTCGTCTTTGAGCTCGTCGGGGATGAATTTGTCTATGGGACCCTTATACGACAGGTCTTTTTGAACTTCGAGATAACCAAGTCCGCCCATACCTATGGACAGCGCGTATTCGAGCAGTTTTTCGTGGAAGCCATTGCTCATCCCGGCATTGACTTTTACCGCGCGCACCGTGCGGTTTTGAAAGGGTTTGAAAGTGCACTTTGCAAAGAACGCGGACAGATCGATGAGGCGCAGAGGATTGCGGAGATCGGGCTTGTCGGTGCCGAATTCGAGCATCGCCTGTCTGTATGAAATTACGGGGAAGGGCGCCTTTGTAACTGCGTAGCCCGACGGCGCGAACTTTTCAAACGTTTCCGCAAGCACTTTTTCGCCGACGGCGAAGACGTCTTCCTGCGTGGCGAACGCCATTTCGAAATCGAGCTGATAGAATTCGCCGGGGGAGCGGTCCGCGCGGGCGTCCTCGTCCCTGAAACAGGGGGCTATCTGGTAGTATTTATCTATACCCGAAACCATCAACAGCTGTTTGTACTGCTGGGGAGCCTGGGGAAGGGCGTAGAATTTGCCCTTGTATTTGCGCGAGGGCACGATATAGTCCCTTGCGCCCTCGGGCGACGAGGCGCAGAGAATGGGCGTCTGTACCTCCAAAAAGCCCATCTCCTCCATCTTGGAGCGGAGAAATTTAATAACTTCCGCACGGAAAACGACGTTGTCCTTGACCTTGCGGTTTCTAAGATCGAGAAAACGGTATTTCAACCGCACGTCCTCGCGTATCTCTTTGGAAGTTATTATCTCGAAGGGAAGCTGCTCTTTTACTTTTCCGAGTATTTTTACGGATTTACAGTTGAGCTCGACCGTGCCCGCGGGAATTTTGGGGTTATAAGTCTCCTCGTCGCGGAGCTCGATTTCACCGAAAACCGATATACAGTCCTCCTTGTTGAGACCGTCTAAAAGGGTCGTATCGCGCATAACGACCTGAACGACGCCGTAAAAGTCGCGGAGGTCTATGAACGAAACGCCGCCGTGATCGCGTATATTCTCTATCCAGCCGGCAAGCGAAACGCTTTCGCCTACAGTTTGTTCCCCTATCTGATCGGCAGTCTTTGTACGGTAAATTTCCGACATAACCAACTCCTTTCGGGCATTAAAAAACCGCCCGCCTAAAATTATACTTTAGGACGAACGGAAAATGTTCGCGGTGCCACCTAAATTATTGCCCTGCGGCAATCACTCTGAGGATTCTTATAAATCCCTGTCCGTAACGCAGACCTGCGGCGAGCCCTACTCGTTGCCTTTCGGGCTGCAGCTCGGAAGTGTTATTCACGCAAATTCACTCGTCGGAGTTTTCACTGTCCTCCGCTCACTGTGCGCGATAAATTGCGCTACTTCTCTTCGTCGTCGCCTTTATTTATTTTGAATAAATATACCATACCGATGAATAATTGTCAAACTTTTTAATGCTCTATACAAAATTAATTCATTGAGAATTAATTATTTTTCCGACAAAAAACATTAAAACATTTCCGCCGCGCGGCGTTTGCCGCGTGGCGGAAATGTTTATTTCAATTTGCCTTTGTCTTTTCTGAGCTGTTTTACGGTGCGTTCGTACCCGTAATCGGACGGAATATAGTATACCCTGTCCTTCAGCTTGTCGGGAAGATATTGCTGTTCCACATAACCGCCCGAATAGTCGTGCGGAAATTTGTAATTCGCGCTTTGGGACTTGGTTTGACTGTCGCCGAATGTGTTGTCCTTGAGATAGGGCGGCACGCCCGAATCGTCGCGGACTTCGCGCGCGTCGCGCTGCGCGGACAGCATCGCGTTTTTTACGGAGTAACTTTTTGGCGCTTCCGAAACGTAGATTATGGCGTTCGAAAGGGGTATCAGCCCCTCGGGATAACCCGTCTTTTCCAGCACGTACATTGCCGACGAGGCGACGACTAACGCGTTGGGATCTGCCATTCCCACGTCCTCGGAGGAATGTATGACGAGACGGCGCGCAACCAGCATAGGGTCGCAACCGCCCTCTATAAGGCGCATTGCATAATAGAGCGCAGCGTTCGCGTCGCTGCCCCTCAACGATTTACAGAACGCCGACAGGTAATCGTAATATGCGTCCTCGTTATACGACAACGCCTTTCGCTGAATGGACTGTTCCGCGTCGGAGAGCGTTACCTTTATACTGCCGTCGGGCTGCGGCGGAGTTGTGAGCACGGCGAGTTCGAGCGCGTTGTATGCAGTTCTGAGATCGCCGCCCGCAACCCGCGCGATATGGTTGAAAGCGTCGTCGTCAACGACGGCGTTATATTCACCCAGCCCCTTGCGTTTATCCTTTAAAGCGCGCGCAAGCGCACACTTTATATCCTCTTCGGAGAGGCTTTTGAACTCGAACACCCTGCACCTCGAGACGATCGCGGGGGTCATAGACGCGTACGGATTTTCCGTGGTGGAGCCGATAAATATGACTGTGCCCTGTTCTATCGCGGGCAAAAGAGAATCGGACTGAGTCTTGTTGAAACGATGACATTCGTCAAGCATAAGATAAGTACGCTTGCCGTATAATTTCAGGTTGTTGCGCGCGTCCTCCACCGCTTTTTTAACGTCGGATACGCCCGCCTGAACCGCGTTCAGTTTTATGAATTCCCCGCGCGTTGTAGAGGCGATTATGTTGGCGAGAGTGGTCTTGCCCGTGCCCGGAGGGCCCCAAAAAATACAGCTGCCGAGCCTGTCGAGAGAGATCGCGCGGCGCAGGAGCGAACCTTCCGAAACGATATGTTTCTGACCCACGAACTCGTTTAAGTTGTTTGCGCGCATACGCTCGGCAAGGGGCTTTGCGCCGTCCTCGTTGCCGTTTAAATCAAACAGATCCATTTTGTATACGATTTAATCTATAAGTTCCTTGATTTTTTCTATGTTGGCTTTACCGATATCGTAGCCCTCGTTGTATGCCCTGTCCAGCTCTTTTATGACGTACTGGCTCATTCCTTTCATCTCGGGTTCGAGCAACAGGTCGCACATATCGCCCTCGATTTTGCGGGTGAGCGCCGTCTGGTTGGAATCCATTACGTCGAACACGCGCAACAGCATCGTTACGATATTGTGCACTTCGTCGATTGGTTCGGAGCAGTTTTTCAGGACGTCTACCGCGACTACGACGTCGGCGCCCATCTCCTTTACCACCCTTACGGGAACGCGGCAGAGGCAGCCGCCGTCTACAAGCAGCTCGCCGCCGAATTCAATTGGACGGAAAACCGACGGAATCGTACTGGAAGCCTGTATCGCTATCGACGCGTCGCCGTCCTTAAAGACGTGAAGCTTGCCCGAATACAGGTCCGTCGCCACGCAGCGGAAAGGTATGGGAAAATCCTCTATATTTTTGACCTTTAAATATTTAATGAGCAGATCGCGCACTTTTTTACTGCGCAGCAACGCCATTTTGGATATCACGACGGGGCTTATGTCCAAAATATCTATAGGTCTCAGCTCCAGCACCACTTTTCTGATTTCTTCGGCGGTCATACCGCTTGCGTAACAGCCCCCAATCACGGCGCCCATCGAGCAGCCCGCGACGTAGTCGGGCTTTATGCCTTCTTCTTCCAGTGCGTGCAGAAACCCGGCGTGCGCAACTCCGCGCGCGCCGCCGCTTCCAAGCGCAAGTCCGAGTGTTTTACTCATAATCGGTTTACCTCCGAAATAATTTTATTAATGAATGAAGTTTGTGCGGTTTATTAAACGGGCGATACTCTGCCTTGCGCTTCTGCTTATGGCGGGAGCAATAATAATTTACCCCGAACGGTACGTTGAAAGCTGTTTCCGGGGATTTGTTATGTGGGCGGAATGCGTGCTTCCCTCGCTCTTCCCATTTATGGTCATCACGCTCGTTTTTATCAAGACGGGCATTGCAGAAAGGGCGGCTCTGCCGCTCAAAAAAGTTACCGGACTTTTCGGACTTCCGCCTGCCGCCGCGGTTTGCTTCGTTATGAGCATATGTTCGGGCTATCCCGCAGGGGCTAAGGCGCTTTCCGAATTTTACGAAGGCGGTTGCATCGGCAAAGAGGATAGCAAAAAGCTTTCGGCGCTGTGCTCGACTTCGGGTCCGCTGTTCATAATAGGCAGTATCGGGGCAAAAATGCTGCAGGACAAGTCGGCGGGCTGGAAAATACTTGCCGCGCACGCCGTATCCGTACTCGCAGTCGCCCTTATTATTGCCATATTTTCCAAAAAAGGAACGGAGTGCGCGTATAAACGCGCCGCGCCCGATAAAAATTTGCTGTATAACGCCTTTTACGGCGCGATAATCTCGGTTGCCGTAGCGGGCGGATTCATCGCCTTTTTCTGCGTTGCGGCGCAGGTAGCCGCCGACTTCCGCATTCTGTACCCTGTTGAAAAATTTTTGTGCTTATTTGTGAAAGAGGATACCGCCTCCGCCGTAGCGGGAGGGATAATTGAGGCAACTTCGGGCTGCCGCGCGCTGTCGCTGACGGGGGATAAATTCACGCTGCCGTTTGCGGGGTTTATGATAACCTTCGGCGGGCTGTCGATTCTTATGCAACAGCTTGCTTACCTCGTGAAAGCCCGGGTGAACGCTCTCTATTTTATTGCGGTGAAGTTTGTTCAGGGCGCAATATGTTTCGCACTTTTGTTGCCGTTCGTTTAATAACAGCCTAAAAGTTTAAAGGAATTTGCCGCTTTCTTTATATCCTCTATTGCGCTCTTTACGCCGAGCGAGGAATAATCGCCCTCGGTTTCAATGAAAAACGCGTATTCGTCGGGTCTGTCCTTGATCGGTCTGGACTCGATTTTCGTCATACTCAGTCCGTGGCGGCGGAGCGGCTCGAGAAGGGAAATAAGCGCGCCCGAGACGTTACGGCAGGTTACGGAAAAATATACCCTGCGCGAGATAGCCGTTTCGGGGATTTCTCCGCGCTTTACGAGTAGAAAGTGGGTAAAGTTGTTGCTTTCGTCGGAGACGTTTTCGTCGGAGAGGACTATACCCTCTTTAACGGTGTGCGCGCCGACTATAGCCGCGTCCTCTTCCGTCTTAAGCTTTTCAAGACTTGCCGCCGTGGAAAGGGTGGCTATGAGCCGAGCCTTGGGAAAGTTTGAAAAGAGATATTTTGCACACTGGTCGAGCGCCTGTTGATGGGAATAGACGCGCTTTATACAACTCTTTTCCGCGCCGCGGACCGTGGCGAGACGGTGATCGAGTTTTACGGTGGTCTGTTCTACTGCGGCGACGCCTTCGGTGGCTTGCAAAAGGTCTATATTCTGCAAAACTCCGCCGTTGAGCGTATTTTCTATCGGCAGGACTATGCCGTCCGTTTCGCCGCGGACGAGCGAAGCCATAACCAGGGGAAAACTGCCGTATGCGGTAAGCCGAGCGTCAGGGCGCAGCTGTCTTGCCGCAAGAAAGCTGTAACTGCCCTCGGGTCCGAGATAGCCTATGACCTCCATTTTACACCTTCTCCCATTTTACACCTTCTCAGCGATGTCGAGAATGAGCCTCTCCGTATCGCACCAGCCGAGGCAGGGGTCGGTTATGGACTTGCCGTAGACGACGTCATCGTTCTGATTGCCCTCTTCTATGAAGCTTTCTATCATAAAGCCCTTGACGTTTTTCTTGAAATCCTTGTCGTACAGTCTGTTCTGCATAACCTCTTCGCAGATACGGATCTGTTGTTTGAACTTTTTATTGCTGTTGGAATGGTTGGCGTCGATAATGATGGCGGGATTTTCAAGTCCCGATTTTGCGTAGCCCTCGATGACCTGCATTACCGTTTCGTAATGGAAGTTGGGGATATCGTTGCCGTAACCGTCGACCGCGCCGCGCAGTATGGCGTGGGCAAGCGGATTGCCGTCGGTCTTGACCTGCCAGCCGTTGAGTTTGAATACCTGCCCGCTTTGGGCGGCATAGATGGAATTCAACAGCACGAGAATGGAACCGCTCATCGGGTTTTTTACGCCTACGGGAACTTCTATTCCGCTTGCGACAAGGCGGTGAAGCTGGTTTTCGCTTGAGCGCGCTCCCACTGCGATATAGCAGAGCAGGTCGTCGACGTAATGTATGTTTGCGGGATAGAGCATCTCGTCGGCGGCGGCAAGCCCGCTCGCTTCGATCGCCCTGATATTCAAATCCCTTATGGCGAAGATGCCTTTTAGGATATCCTCGGACTTTGCCGGATCGGGCTGGGAGAACATTCCCTTATAGCCCACGCCGCGGGTGCGCGGCTTGTTGGTGTATATCCTGGGGACTAAGACGAGTTTGTCCTTTACCTTTTCATTAAGTCTGCCGAGCCTCTCCACATAGTCGAGGACGGGAGCCGCCTCGTGCGCGGAACAGGGTCCGACTATCATAATCAGTTTGTTGCTCTTGCCGGTTATTACGTCCGTTACCAGCCTGTCGCGTTCGGCCTTGATTTTTTTAAGGCTGTCGGGCAGGGGTTTTTCTTCGAGTATTATCTCCGGATCGGGTATCTTTATCTGTTTTTCAAACATTTTTATTCTCCAGCATCAGCAATATATCTTCCCTTATCTCTTCGGGGATATATTGCAGGTAATCTTTTTTGAATTTTACGGAATTTCTCACGAGCGTGGAACTTATCTGCAGACTGTCCTGTTCCGCAGGCAGATAAATAGTTACTATGTCGTTTTTCAGTTTTTTGTTGGCGAAAAAGTTCTGGTTCTCGTACTCGAAATCAATCGTGTTGCGCACGCCGCGGACGTAGAAAGGCGTTTTCTCAACTTCAAGCAAATCCACGACCGCGCCTTCGAATACGGTTATCTTTACGCCTTTGAAGCCTTTCAGCGTCTTTTTGAGGAGAGACACTCTCTCCTCTTCGGTAAACAGAGGGACCTTGTCCGTATTCACCATAACGGCCACGACGACTTCGTCGAATATTTTCAGGCAGTCGGCAACTATGCGCTTATGACCCGTCGTGGGAGGGTCGAACGTGCCCGCAAAAACACATTTTTTCATAAAATACCTTATTTTTACGTTTTTAACTCTCCGAACGGCGGAAAAAACTTAAATAGGTCTTGCCGTACTTACGCTCGTCGAAGAGTTCGAGACCGCTGATTTCGCCGATAAAGCTTCTGTCGCGCTCGTAGACGGCGACGCCGCCCGATTCAAGGAGCTTGTCTTTGCCTATAATTTCAAGCGCTTTTACGCCCGCGTCGATACGGTAGGGCGGGTCGATGAATATAAGATCGAAGGTGCCCGCACGGGAAAGACACATAGAATAATCAGAGATTGTAACCTTGTAGTTTTCGTTTCTGAGACGGGCGGCGTTCTTTTTGAATACCGCTATGCTTTCCCTCGAGATATCGTTGAAATGCACGAACCGCGCGCCGCGCGAGAGACACTCGATGCCGAGATTTCCGCTGCCGCAGAAGAGATCGAGCGCGCGGGATCCGGGGATAAGCGGAGCGAGGATATTGAAGAGACTTTCCTTTACCCTGTCCGCAGTGGGGCGGATCTCCGCGCCGGAGACGGGAGCAAGAACCATACCCCGATATTTACCGGAAATAATTCTCATCTGCGACGCTTACCTTTCAGCTCCTGAGCTTCCGCCACTTTCTGCTGGCGTACCTTTTCGGTCTTTCCGCCCCAGAAATACGCCGCGCCGTGAATTGCGACTGCGACTATTACCCATATGTAGTTCAGCCAGCCCGGCAACTCGCCGACGGAGGGAATTTTACCTATCAGATAGAAGGGATAAAACGCCCAGCCGAACGCGTATTTTAAAACAAATTCGCAGACGGTGTTCGGCGCAACGCACTGTATGAACTGGAATATAATGAACGGCACGGTACTGATTAAGCCTATTAAAAAGCCCTTATAAAGCGCATATTCGCCCGTTCCGTAAACGGCTTTTTGGTCGCTTGCGTTGTTGATGTTGAAAAAATTGTCGTCGGTTTCGAGCGAGGCGCGCTTCTTTTCGTACTGTACGGTGCGCCTGTAACCCGTTATACCGCTCTGTCTGCCGAAGATGAAATACGCCGCTATGAGCAGTATTTCGCCGACGATAATGGACGAGAGCTGAATAGCCGCGTCGTCGTAGCTGACGAAAAGAATTATCGACGCGCTGAATATGAGTTGAAGCATCAACGGAAACGCCGCGCCTGCAAGCATATCCCTCAATTCGAACAAAAATTTTTGGCGTCTGCGGTCAGCAGTCAGTTTCATAGTAATATATCCCCCTTTCGCACAGAAACATATCGAGGGGAATATCCCACCCGTCTTCCTGAAAATCTTCTATCTGAAAAAAGTAGCCGAGACCGACTTTTTTCGTCCGTCTGTCTTTTAGATATCTGTCGTAATAACCCCCGCCGTAGCCGATACGATAGCCGCGCTCGTTTACGGCAAGCAACGGTATCACCGTTACGTCGATTTCGCCGTCAAAGGCTTGTCCCTGCGGTTCCTCTATGCCGAACGCGCCCACGCCCGTTTCCCCGTATGGCACAGCGACGATATCCCCGCCCTCAACGCGCGGCAGATAAACGCGTTTGCCCGATTTAAGCAACGCGGAAATTATCTGTTTCGTTCCCGCTTCGAAGCCGAAGGAATTATAGATAAAAAAGCTGTCGTATCTACCGAACGCCGCAAGAAAGGTCTCGAGTATTGCGTTGTCCGCCGCTTCCCTTCTGACGTTCTGAAAATACTTCCTCTTTATTTTAAGTTTGCGTCTCAATTCATCTTTCATATATGCGCTCCGAACGGCGCGTAACACTTGTCAAAACCTCGTATGAGATCGTCCCGCACCGCTTTGCATACGCCGCGGCGTCGCTCATTACGCACAGGGTATCGCCTCCGCCGACGCGCAGGAACGAGTCCATACACAGCGTCTTTTCGCCGAGGGGAACCGTACGCGCGAATCCGTCGGCATAACCGCACCTGTACGCCGCGAGCGTTTCGTAATTGCGGTCCGCAAAATTGTAACCCACGCCGCCGCCGATAAAGTGCGTGTCCTGCACCTTTCGCGCGTAGACCTTCAAGGCAGGTTGAAAACCTTTACCGGTGAAGCCGTCGGGCGCGTATCCGTAGAGCAATATTCCGCAGCGCACGCCGTCCATTATGAAGCCGCCGCCGCGCAACGTCCCGCCGCTTGCGGATAGGTGGGCGACCGCTTCGGGGCTGTGGTTTTTGACGATTTCCGCCGCCCTTAAAAAGAGTTCCCTCTGTCTTTCGCTCGCCGTTTTGCTGTGCGGCGCGAACAGGTGAGAATACACGCCCGACACGTTTTCGGGCGGCAACGCCTTCAATATCGAGGGAAGTTCCGCTATGCCGCAACCGGTACGGTTCATACCCGTATTGACTTTGACGTGGCAGGGTAACCCCTCCGCCATTGCCGCGGTGCGCGTTGAATTTACGGTTACCGCGAGATTGAACTGTTTTGCGCGGAGCACGTCGTCGCCGTCCAACGGCGGAGTCAGCACGAGTACGGGCTTCAATATGCCCGCGGCGCGAAGCCGCACGCCCTCGTCAACGAGAGCGACGCAGAAGCCGTCCGCCAAATCCTCGATACTTCTCGAAACTTCCTCCGCGCCGTGCCCGTAGGCGTCCGCCTTTACGACCGCATAAAATTTGGCGCCGTTTAGAAGGCTCTTTATTTTAATGGCGTTGTTTCTTATAGCGGAAAGATTTATAACCGAAATGGTCCGTTGCATACCGTAATTATATGCGGCGGCGGAAAAAGTTGTTTCGTCTTAGCTGATATTGTACCATATGCGCGTAGCTTTTGCAATAATTTTCAAAAAAATAAAAATAATAAGGCGTTTACACGCGCCCTTTTTTGTGTTAAAATACGGCTATGAACGTGAAGGACGCCGTATTGAAACGGCTTGAAGAAAACAGGGGAAATTACCTTTCGGGAGAAGGCATTGCCGAGGAGCTCGGGGTGAGCAGACAGGCGGTTTCAAAGTCGGTAAGCGCGCTGAAAGCGGACGGTTACATCATTTACGCCGTCAATAACAGGGGATATATGCTTGACAGCGGCTGCGATAAAATTTCCGCTTCCGTCATATCCGACAGAACGGGCGCAGAGGTGCGCGTATATGAATGCGTAACTTCGACGAACGCGGTCGCTTCAAGACTATTTTCCGACTGCGGCGAGTGCATAGTGGTGAGCAACGCGCAGACCGAGGGCAGAAAAAAAGACGGCGGAAATTTCTATTCGCCGAAGGACAAAGGCATTTATTTTTCGATAGCGACGCCGATTGACTTGCCTCTGGATAGACTCGACGAGCTGCGCGGTCTTTGCGGTACCGCGTGCAAGGAAGTCATTGCGAAAACCTGCGGCAAACCCGCTGAAACCGTTCGCGTAGACGAGGTTTATATAGACGGGAAAAAGGTGTGCGGTATCCTCGTTGAATGCACGGTCAACGCCGCGACGAAGAGAATCGTGAGCGCTGTCATAGGCATAGGTATTTACACTTCCGAAACCTGCTTTTCCGACGCCGCCCTCGCCTCCGTATTTCCCGAGGACACGCGCAACAACATAATCGCGGATATATATAAGGCAATCAATTTTAAGCTGAAAGAGGTCGGGTAAACCACCCGACCTCTATTTTTGTGTAAACGAAAACCACGCGATAGTCTGCTTGCGCAGCGGTACGACGCGGGGTTTAAAATAGGTTTGCCGATGAACGTAAAATAATTTGCATACAAATTGGGGCTTGCATTTCGGGGCAGTATGCCGTGATAATCCCCCCCCTGTGTCATCCTGCGCGAGCTTTGCGATGCTTTGCGCACCTTCATCCGTCATTACGAGGAGCGAAGCGACGAAGCAATCCGGAAAACACGGCTATACAAAGACGATAAC
>CAYLQK010000008.1:0-22582 GCA_964385865.1 uncultured Clostridia bacterium
CAGGCAAATATCGAAAACCCCCGCAAATGATTTGACAAAATAAACAGTAAGATCATACAAGGCTTATTCCTTTCAGGAGTAAGCCTTAATTTTGTGCCCAAAACAGCGAATCGGTGTAAATTTCCCCGCGCCGAATGCACCCATGTCCGCGCCGTCGGGCGCAAGCGCGTTCGGCGGCTGTTACTTTCTGTCAATATCAGAAAAAAATTTCAAAAAAATAATTGCCTGAACTATTGACAAGTAACAAAATCTATGTTAGAATTTTGGCAAGAATAGAATTCGCTCTTTTTTAGCAATGTTGCTTGAACGTTCAAGAAACGACGGGGAATGTATATCTCGACAGATAACCGATAACAAAATCGATGTTATAGCAATATCTATATTAAAATTTTTGAGAGAACAGAATTCATTCTTTTTTTAGCAACGTTACTTGAACGTTCAAGCAACGACGGGGAAAGCGATGAAATATATCTCGACGGAAATTACCGACATAGGCGACCCTTTTATCCTGTGCGAAAACGGTGTTTACTATCTTTACGCCACGTCATCGGCTGACGGCTTTTTCGTATGGAAGGGCAAAAATCTCGCCGATCTTAAAAAAGTCGGTTTTTGTTACAAGAAGGAGAGGAGTTTCGGTTACGGATGTTTTTGGGCGCCCGAGGTTGTCAAGCGCGCCGACGGAAAGTATATCATGCACTTCACCGCGCGCGACCGTGTCGACGGGAGGCTGCGTACGGGCGTGGCGGTAGCGTCAAGTCCCGAGGGCGAATTCGTCGATGTAAGGGAGGGCAAGCCGATGTTTGACTGCGGCACCGACACGATCGACGCCTCATGTTTTACCGACGACGACGGCAAGTCCTATCTCTATTTCGTAAAGGACTGCTCCTCCAACATCATAGACGGAATTCACACCAGCCAGATATTCGTTTCAAGGCTTTCGGACGATTTAACGAGTTTGGTCGGCGAAGAAAAACTGATCGCAAGTCCTTGGCAGGGTTGGGAATCGCAGTCGCTGCCCGCCTGCTGTATGACCGAACTGCGCAAAAACGGCGAAAAACAGGGCGAGTTCTTCGTTTGGAACGAGGGACCTTCGGTTATCAAGAACGAAAATAAATATTATCTTACCTATTCGGCAAATTGTTATGACAGCAAGCTGTATTCCGTGGGAGCGGCGGTTGCGGACAGCCCGCTCGGTCCCTTTGAAAAGCGCTCCGACAATCCGATTATGACGTATATCGAGGGCGAAATGTCCGGCCCCGGGCACAATTCGTTTTTTACCGATAACGAAGGGAAGCTTATGTGCGCGTTCCATATCCATACGGACTATCACGCGCCCTCGGGCAACAGGCGCTTTTGCTATTGTCCGATCGCCTTTACGGACGGAAAACTCAAGCTGTTATATAAATAAGCTGTGATATATTATAAATTGAATCAGTGACCGCGGCAACAAGGGCCCTTGTTGTTGGCTTGCTTCGCAAGCCAACATAAAAATATTTATTTGAAAAATAATTTGATAAAGGAGGAGGAGAACAATGACCAAAACCATAAAAAGAATTCTGATATGGTTGCTTGCGTTTACGGCGATATTGTGTATATCCGGTCTTGTTGCGTGCACAAGCGACAGCACGGGCAGTTATACGATTACAATAACATCGTCCGAAAACGGAACAGTTACATCCGACGTTTCGAGCGCCGAAGAGGGGGATACGGTAAATTTAACCGTAACGCCCGACGACGGTTATGTGCTCGAATCGTTGCTTGTCAACTCTTCGGTAACGGAAGTGATCGACGGAAAGGCGTCGTTCACAATGCCTGCGGATAACGTTACCGTAACGGCAACTTTCATACCCGCTTCGGGCAGCTTTTCGGTCAGCGTAACAAGCGCGGACGGAGGCACGGTAAAAGCCGATAAATCAAATGCGGAGGCGGGTGCGACGGTGACTTTAACGGTTACGCCCGATTTCGGTTACGAACTCACCGCGCTCGAAGTCAACGGAAATTCGTTGACGGCTACGGGAGGTACGGCAACGTTTACGATGCCCGAGGCTGCGGCAACGGTTACAGCCGAATTCTCGGTTTCGTCCGCACTTGCAGTCGAGAGTGCAGGCTCCGATACGCTCGATTTGAGCAGCAAGGCTCTTGCGGGCGGCTCGGCAAAAGCCAAGACGGCGTTCAACTTCGGCTCCGAGGCTCTTGAAGTTACGGTATGGGTGGAGGACGTAAAAGTTCTCACCTCGTACGACGCTTACTCGCTCTACGTGGGCAGGAGCGGCTACGAATACACCGCTCTTTCGCAGGTAAACTACGGCGTTAAGGTAAAGACCGACGGAACGGTTACGCAGTATGCAGTAACCGACGGAGAGTATGCCGAAACTTTGGAAGGAGCTTTCACTGCGGTCACGATGGTTCCCTGGGGAACTTCCGCGGGCGTTGTAAGCGGCTATAAAATCACCCTTTCCATACCCTATACGGCGCTCGGACTTACGGCTGACAATGCAAAGGGCAACGTCACCGTTTTACCCGTTTTAGTCAACGCCGACAGTTCGCTCGGTTCCAAGACGCAGGTATACGGCGATTACTCGACCGACTATCCCGGCGCGTACGTTGTTTTAACCGACAACGGCGAGTGGAAAGAGAACGATTACGCGTTGGGGCTCGGTCAGCTCGGCGGCAATTCGATCATTTCGGCAGGTAATTATTGGGATTTAACCTACGATTACGCCGAAGCCGACGCGAACTACGCCGAAAGATATGTGACGCTCAGCGGCGGTTCCGACGCCGACAACAACCTCCTGTTCTTCCGTACGACGGGCGACGCGGTATATGCAAAGGCTACGTTCCGGCTCGACGCCGTCTACAACAACGAAAAGTACGGCAAATTCGGTCTTATGCTCTTTGACGGAGCGAACGAAACGGGCGTATTCTTCTATGTAAAAGCAGACGGCGGGGAGTCGAATGACCTTTCTCAGATTACCGGTACCGCCCTCGGTCACAATATAGCAAGCGGCAACGCCTGGGGCTCATGGGTTAGTGATATAGACGGTGTGTTCGACCTCGGCACAAAGACGATAACGCTGGCGATGACCTACTACGAAAATATGGTAACCTTATACTATACAAATGCCGAAGGAAATGATATAATGGTATTACAGTTGCCCTATACTCCCGCCGGCGACGTAAGCATAGGGTTCAAATCGTTCAACTACGGGCTCACCGTTACGAATTACTATTCGATTTCCGACCCTACCGACCCGGAATTTATCGCTCACAATCCCGTAAGAGTGAACGGAACCGTATTCGGCGACAACGCCGCGGCAAGCTTGAGCTACGGCGCAGGCTGGACCTTTGACGGGGCGGACGGCATTGAGGCGGCGAATTACACCGCAATAGGTGAAACGGCGGTCTATTACAGAGATATGTCGTTTGAAACCGACCTGTGTTTCTCGGTTGATATGAAGTCGACGGAAAACACCGGCGCGGACACCTGGCCCAAGGCGGGCGTAATTCTCATTAACGACTCGATAACGATATTCGCATTTTTCGATCTCAATTCGGGGATGATAGGTCAGGCAGGAATATTCTATCGTCCGGCGGGCTCAGGTTGGGGATCGCCGATGCAAATGAATGTGAACGCAAACATCACTTCCGACTATGCAAAGATCGGAATCGCAAAGCGCGGCGATCTGATCTATCTTTTAGTCAACGGCGCAGTGATCACTTCGTTAACGGTACCGTCGGTTACCGCAAGCAGTTCGTTCGTTGCGGGCGTAATGGGCTTTAACAGAGTTATAGAGCTTAAGAACTCTTCGCTGGTCACCGATACCGCCGAACTTGACGAACTTCTCGCGGTAGAGTGCGTCAATGTCGGGATCCTTCTTGCGGGCGACAGTTATATGGATTTTTCCAAGAACCTGTTCTCCGAATTTGCTACAACCGCCGGCTTTGACGTGGGCACGATTGCCAACGCGGGCGTGGGAGGCACGCAGACGACCGATTGGATTTCGGAGGCGTATCTGAATAATGTGAAGGCGCGGTATAACCCCGACAATATTGTTTTCCACATCGGCGTAAACGATATTGACGCCAACAATCTCGACGCGCAAACGGCGTACGATAGAATTGTCGCGATGCTCGAGGGATACCACACTGCTTTCCCGAGCGCCGTCATCTATTGGGTAAGCCTTATTCCCAACACGATGTTTGCGTCTAACAACGCCGTATATTATGCGACGAACGAGCTTATGAAGACGTACGCGCAGGAAGCGTCGAACAGCGGATGGTGCACGTATATCGACGAATGGTCGCAGTTCAGCACGTACGCGAGCGAAGCCGATACCGAAATAACCGTGAGAACGAATATGTCCTACGACGGTTTGCACCTGAACAACGAATACGGCTATCCTCTTTGGATCAAGACGATTTTCGCCGCTCTCGGTTACAATAGAGCAGCGGGAACGGTGATGGGGGACAACACCTCCGGATATGCTTACAGCATAGGTTGGGACGTTTCCGACAGTCAGTTCGACGCCGTATACGATTACGCTGGCGAAACGGGGATGTATTACGAAGCGGCGGTGTACTACACGGAATTAACTTATTCGGCAAATATTTATTTCGAAGCCGATGTTTATGCTCCCACGGTGCTTCATAGCGACGAGTGGCCCAAGGTCGGCGCGATCCTCCGCAACGACGACGTAACGGTATTCGCATATTACGATCTTCATTCGGGTTCCGAAGGATACGTCAATATCGTTTACCGTCTTAACACTTCGGGCGAATCTTCCCATGCGGGTGACTGGGATTGGAACAATCAGGCGGGCGCGGTTAATGTAGGTCTTAATATGAGGAACGGATTCGTCAACGTAGGGATCGCCAAATACGGGGCAACCGTTTACATGCTGGTTGACGGCGAGGTAGTGGCATCTATGACCGTTCCCGGCTTGACCGCCGAATCTGAGGTGGTTGCGGGCGTAGTCGGCTTCGATATGATTATGCAGGTTAAAAACGCTACGGGAACAAACGATTCCGAAGCGATCGCCTCGAAGCTGAGAGACTGGCACACCGTAACCCTTCCTTCGCTCGACGGCGTTACCGTTTCGACCGACGCGGCGAAGAGCGGAAAGGCGCAGGCGGGCGACGAAGTGACGATCACCGTTGCTACGGAATACGAGATAGCCGCCGTCGCGGTCATCTACAACGGAGAGACTCACACCCTTACCGCGAACGCAGAAGGCGCCTATACCTATACGTTTACGATGCCCGAATACGACGTTACCGTCAAGATCACATTTGGCAATGTGTACACGGTGGAGTTAGGCGGCGAGCTTACGGATAAGGTCAGGTTGAGTAATTCGACCGTCAATTGGGGAGAAACCGTAACGATAAGGGCTGAGGATAATTACGTAATCGACAGCCTGTATGCGAACGGCGAGGAGCTTACGGCAGTCGACGGCGTTTACACGCTTACTGCGGTAGCCGAAGACATAACAATAACGGGCGTTGCCTATTATACGACGGGGGGCATCGTGTTCGACGCCGAGACTTTGGAGGACGTTTACGGTACCCTTTCCACGACTGCAAATTACAGCGGCGACAGATATATTAAAGTCTACGGCGTGAAATTGGAGAACGGCGCGGCGCTATACGTCGAAGCCGTTATGGACACAACCTATACGGAGTCGAGCAACTGGTATGAGAACACCAACTTGGAGTTCCGTTTTAACGGCGGCGATCAGCGCTATGTAAATATCAACGGCGCAACCTACGGCGTTACGAAATTCAGCTGGAAGACGGAAACTTTGACGTCCGGCAAGTACAAATACACCGTAGAACTGTTTGTTGCCGCAGACGCTATCGAGAACTTCTCCGACGGCGACATTCAGCTCAACTATGCCTGGAAAACTCTCGGCGAAACGGCGTATATAGACGGCGATCTCATCGACCATTTGACCGTTACCTGCGGTACTCTCGATTGGCTCAGCTGGCACCGTATAGGAGGTCTTTACTACAATACGGATAACGAGCCTCTCGTCGCGAATATGGATCACTGCGGCTATGCGCAAAACCTTTATATAGGCGCGCAGGGGCTTGTGATTGACGAGGCGGCTAACGGCACGATAGACGGCGCTCTGTCCGAATTCGAAGGGAAAACGGGTCTCACCGTGGGCGATGCGAGTCTGGCGCAGGTGACCGTTACAGGGTACGCCGCCGCCGACGGCTTATATCTCGGCTTGACCGTTACCCACAGCGGTTGGTCTGCGCGGAATTACACCGATTGGGCGTCAAACGACAACCTCGAATTCAAAATAAACGGCAACCACTTCGCCATACTCTTCCTTGACGGCAAGCTTGTTCTTCCCGCATTGGTGACGAGCGGCGCGGCAGTGACGACGGGAAGCGAGGGCGGTTACACGACCTATATCGAGCTGTTCATCGCCGACACCGCGAGCGTATACACTCTTCAGATGGGGATCAACGGAGTTGGCTTTGGAAACAGTTGGCAGTCGCTCATATGGGATTTAGATTGTGCCTATATCACCGAAAACGGCGCAAGCTACGAGATGCCCACATTCTACGGCGTGACGCTCGACGGCGATTTTACCGAAAGCGTTTATACCGATTCGGTCAAAAACAGCGCGATATCGTATACGATGAACGGCGCTCCCGTGAGCATTATCGGCGTCAAATTGGAAAAGGGCGTGCTGCTCGGCGTGACCGTAACGCACTCAAAGAGCACGAATACGGTTCTTCAGGAAGACGGCAGCGGCTGGTGGCATTACCTCGATTTCGAATTCAGGTTCAATTGGAATTATGAAAACGGCACTAACAAGCAGTTCTTTGTCTCCGTTTACAATTCGTTGTCGCGTTACTGTCACTTCGGTTACAAAACCGTAGACAACGGAGACGGTACTTACACTACCGCGTTCGAGATCTTCGTGTGCAACGGCGATATGATCTTCGTCGATAAGATCCTCAACGACGACGGAACTACCCGCTTTAACATCTTTAACTGCGACGGGTATAATGTCCCCGTATTTATAGCCGGTGTTGTCGAAACGGGATACGTCCTCTGGAACGGCGTCGTAAATTGGCACGCTTATATCGGAAGCGACGGATTAAGCACGTCAGCGAATTAACAGTCAGGGTCATGCGCTTGAAGGGGGGACGGTTCGCCGCCCCCCGGAGGGCGAAATACGATAAACCGAAGGAGCAGGAATGAACAAACGCGTGACGATCAAGGATATTGCAAAGGTTTTAGGGTGCTCGGCAAACTGCGTTTCGCGCGCGCTTATGGACGCGCCCGATATCTCGCAGGCGACCAAAGAGAAAATCAGAAAAACGGCGGAAGAAATGGGCTACGTTTATCACGGCGAGGCCGCTTCTATGCGCAACGGCAAAAGCCGTACCATAGGGATCATTCTCGACAACCTGTTAAACCCGTTCTACTATATCATGACGAACTACATATGGAACGATCTGCAATCGGTGGGTTATAATTTTATCACCTTCAAAAACGACGATCCCATATTCGGCGCGGATATGGTAAAGCGAATGGTATCCTTGAATATCGACGGTATTCTGTCCTTTCTGCAACCCTCGGAAGAAGCAAATGCGATCATCGAAAGAACGCAAACTCCCATCGTGGTGCTCGGCAGAAAGACGCACGGTCTGTGCGACTGCGTATACCTCGACGACGAGCGCGGCGGCGCGCTTGCGGCGGAATATTTTTTAAAACTGGGCTGCAAAAAACCGCTGTACCTTTCCGATTCGAAGAAGATCGATTGCTCGCTCGAGCGCGGCGAAGGTTTTTACAAAACGTTTAAGGGCGCCGGGATAGAGGCGAAGCTCGAATATTTGGAGTGCTACGGTTTGTACCAATTCGCCAACTATATCAACGGCATCGCTGCGGACGACTTGCCCGACGGAATTTTCTGTTTTTCCGATCAGATCGCGTACGAGGTGCTGGCAGCCGTGAAAAACAGGGGCTTGAAAAACGTCGCCGTTATGGGCTTCGATAACATTCAAAAAGAGATCAATCTGCCGGGTTCGCTCGTTTCGGTGAGCTACGACAAAGAACTGTTTGCCGGTACTGCCGTAAGCATGCTTATGAACAAAATAAACGGCATCAACGACGGACACCCGGGGGAAACGCTCATCGGCAATTTGAGCGTGGCTGTCCCCGAATTAAAATTCAAAGTATAGCGAGGATATTTTAATGAAAATCAAAAAGATAATTTCTATCGCGCTTGCCTGCGCGTGCATCCTTCCCGCCTCTGTCGCCGCGGCTGCGTGCGGCAGCAGTACCGAGGACGGCTATATCGACGATAGCGGTAATTTCGTCCCCCCCAGCTCCGGTACGACAGAGGTCAAATTCTGGGCGAACTGTGCCGACACCGAGCTCAACGTATTTACCACGATCGTTAATCGGTTCAACGAGCTTTACGACGGTCAAATCAGAGTTAAGTTGATTGCAAAAAACAGCAGCGACTACGATTCGGCTCTCGGTCAAACGCTCAACGGCAGCAACCCTCCCGACGTGTTCTACGTGGGCGACTCCGGTTATAAATCGTATGCGGAGCTCGGCTATCTGTTGGATATAACCGATTATATCGATAACAGTTCCGTTTACGTAGTCGACGATATGTGGTCTAACGTCGTGGAACGCTATTATTACAACGTAGACACCTTCCAATCGGGTTCGTTAGCCGGCGAAAACGGCAAATATTACGGCGTTCCCAAGGATATAGGTCCCACCGTAATATTCTATAACGAAACTTATTTCGAGGGCGCGGGCATCACCGTTATCAGCGTTGACGCTGCCGATTTGGAGGCGTTCAACAACGGTGCAAAGGACGATCGCGGCAACACCAAGTCGGATTACGGCATAACCGGAACGGTAAAGGAAAAGGGTTTCTTCCAGCTGGACGGCAAGTATTATTTCAACAATCAGGTTCCCATGAGCTGGGAAGAAACCGACGCCTGCGCCCTTCTGGTTCAGAACTACATGCGCAACACCCTCAAAAACGCCAAGGGCTACGGCTACTTCACCGAGTGGTGGTTCAACTACGGTTGGTCGGTCGGCGGCGACTGTATTCAGCAGATTCCGAGCGACGCTTACGACTGCGGATATTATTACGACTTCACCTTGATGGACGACACCGCAAACTATATCGTTGCCGATGACGTCGAATCGGTTACGGTCAACGGCAATACGTACCACGCAGGCGAAATTATCGATTACGTCGATAAAATCGATATGAGCGGATACGCGAAAACCACGGCAGGCGGTTCAAGCAGAAAGGATACTTACGTGGTGACGGCGGAGGTTGAAGCTCTTGCAAGCGAGGGCAAGCTCAACAGGCTTCCCAGCCAGCGCGAGGCATTCATTGAATTCGTCCGCCTCGGCACAAGCACCAACGTTAACGTCGAGCTTGGCGACGTTAAGCTTCCGGGTTACGGCATTACCATGACCCCCAACTCCATAGGAAGCGACAGCGCAAAAACGCAGGCGTTTATGTACGGCAACGTTGCTATGCTTGTAGACGGACGCTGGAACGTGACCGAGTTCCGCAATAAGGTAGGCGCGAGCGAAGCCGATTCCGGTAACAGCGCATATTTCAAGTGGGACGTAGCTCCTCTGCCCATGTACAAGGAATACGACGAAAACGGCGACATAACCGTTCACGGCGTAGAGGCGGGGCACAGCGGTTCGGTTGCTCTGTGCATAAGCGCAAAGAGCAAAGTCGCCAACGCGGCTTGGAAGTTTATCGAATACTGCGCGAGCGAGGACGGACAGAGCTTACAGGCGGAAGCGGGATTTGCGATTCCCCTTCAGAAAGACCTTGCAAACAGCGAAGTTTTTCTTCAGTCGGACAAGTACCCCTATAACTCCAAAATATTCATCGACGCAACCGAATACGAAGTCGCGGGCGACTGGTGGTATTTGAGAGACAACAAATGGATTGACGAATGGGCAAACGTGCTCAACGGTTCGGTGAGAAACGGCACCAAGACGTTCGCCGAATTCTACGCAAGCGACGAATACAACAAGACGTTTGAAGTGCTCGAAAAATACACCCAGAAACAGTAGTTTTAGAAATATAACGATTCGGGAGAGAAAATTATGTATCTCGACAAAGTATATCGACAAAAGAGACGCAGAATAAGCAAAGAGGGACTGTCCGGGTTTTCGCTTGCATTTATTCCCGTCCTCGGTTACTGCATATTCAGTCTCGTTCCCATGGTGCTGGCGATCGTAATGGCGTTTATGCACATAAGAGGTTACAGCTTCGACGGTGCGACGTTCGTCGGATTGGATAACTTCAAGGATGTACTTACGGACAGTCTGTTCTGGAAATCGATAGTCAATACGCTCTATATGTCGCTTTCCACGTTCATCAACATTCTGCTCGCGCTTTTTGTGGCGTTTCTGCTCACAAAAAACATCAAGGGCAAAAAGGTTTTCCGTACCATATATTTCATTCCGTACGTGTGCAGCGTCGTCGCTATAACGCTGATGTGGCAGTGGATATTCAACTATAACTACGGCATCGTCAACCGCCTTATTACAGCTGCCGGCGGCGAAGCGATAAACTGGCTGGGCGATTCCCGCTACTTTGTTCCCACGCTGCTTATCATATCCGTATGGTCGGGCACGGGTTACGGTATCATTTTATACGGCGCCGCCCTCACGAACGTAAACAGCTCGCTTTACGAGGCGGCAAAGGTGGACGGCGCAAACTCGTTTAAAAGTTTCATTCACATTACCGTTCCCGCAATTTCGCCCACAACGTTCTATCTGCTCATAACCGGAATTATAGGTGCCTTGCAGGAATTCGCCCGTCCGCAGATATTGAGCAGCTCCGGCGGCCCCGACAACTCCGGTATCACAGTGGTGTTCTATCTGTTCCGCAGAGCGTTCAGCTATTATGAAATGGGCCCCGCTTCGGCTGCCGCCTGGATTCTCGCGCTGTTTATCGTTCTGCTTACGGTAATAAACTTTGCCGTTTCAAGGCTATGGGTGAACTATGATTCCTGATATAACGAATTCGAAAGAGGTAAAGCGGACAAAGGCAAAACGCATAGCGGGAAAGGTAGCAATATATGTCGCGCTCGTAATATTCGCGCTCTGGATATTGGTGCCGTTTTCCATCATTATCGTTACGTCGTTCAAAACCTGGTACGAAGCGGCGGACCCCGAATTTTCGTTTTTCCCCAAAGAATTTACATGGGAGGGGTATGCAGAGGTATTTAAGTACACGGGCACAAGCAATACGGGCGATATGCCCATAATGCTCCGCGGACTTATCAACACGCTGATTATCGTGCTTCCGCCTACGATAGTCGGACTGTTCTGCTCGGCTATGAGCGCGTATGCGTTTGCCAAACTCAGGTTTAAGGGCAAAAATTTTCTGTTCTCGTTCCTGCTCTTAACGATGATGATACCCGGTACGATAATGCTCACGCCGTCGTATATGATTTACGATATGATAGGCTGGATCAACACTCCGTTCCCGCTTATGATACCGGGGATGTTCGGCGCGGCCACGTGCGTGTTCTTTATGCGGCAGTTCTATTCCGGAATTCCCACGTCTTTAATCGAGGCAGCCAAGTTGGACGGAATGGGGTATTTCAAAATATTCTGGAAAATTATGGTTCCGCTCTCCGTGCCGGCGCTGCTTGCACAGGGGATACTCGGTTTCATTGCAGGCTATAACGATTATTTCGGTCCGTATCTGTATTTAAACGACCCTTCCTGGTACACGTTGCAAATTGCCCTAAAATCTTTTCAGGGGCAGTATTCGAGCAACGTTCCCACAATCATGGCGGGCTCGATTGTCGCGCTTATTCCTACGCTGATAATCTATATTATCGCTCAAAAATACTTTATTGAAGGTATTGCTACAAGCGGTATGAAACTTTAACGAATAAGGAGTTTTTCATGAAAAATAAATTCATTATGCTTTTGGTTGCCGGCTCGTTGGTTCTTTCGGTAGGGCTTTCGGCGTGCGGCGGCAGCGGCGGCAGCGGCGGCGGCAACGGCGGCGGCGACGGAAGCTTAACCGGCACCGACAGCCAATGGTACGAAACGTATTCCACCGTCGATTCCGAAAATTACAATAAATCGCTGTATTACCTCAACGAGCTCAAATTTGAAGTCGCCGACCCCTCGGTGATATATATCGATCACGGCGAAGAGCAGGGCTACTTCTACGCATACGGTACCAGCGACCTTGTGGGAGGTCACGGAATTCAATGCTGGCGCAGCGTTGATTTATCCAATTGGGAATACGTTTCTGTTGCATATCGCCCCGATTTCGATAATACCTGGGCTTACAACAACCATTGGGCTCCCGAAGTCATATACGACGGCGATTTGGATATGTACCTGATGTTCTTCAATGCGGACTATCTGAATAAAGGCAACATGAAGTATCTTACGGTTACTTATTCGGCAAATCCCTACGGACCGTTCGAGCCCGTGGGCGATCCCTCCGAACCCATGTACGATTTCTCGCCCAACAACAGTCAAATTCCGGCGGATTTACAGCGCACCAACGCAATCGACGTGCATCCGTTTGTCGACCCCGTTACGGGAGACAAATATCTCTTCTATTCGGGTTACGGTCGGGACGGGAACGGCGTCACCAAAGGGCAAACGATTTTCGGCGTTAAAATGAACGGTTGGACGCAACCCGATTATTCAACCCTTACCGAGGTCACAAAGCTGTATAACACTACTACCGACAGGAACGACAACGATATCGACGAAGGCAGTCCCGATACCGTAAACGAGGGACCTTTCGTATGGTACCACGAGGGAGTGTACTATCTTACGTTCTCCGTCTACGCCTATACCAATCTGAACTACCAGGTAAGGCAGGCCGTTTCCGCAAGCGTTCTCGGTCCCTATACCAAAATTCAGCCGAGGGACGGCGGTCAGGTAATCGCTACCGATTCGTCTTGGGGTACGATAACGAGTGCGGGACATCACTGCTTTATCCCCTGCGGCGACACGCTTATGATAGCTTACCATACCTTCCTTAACCGTAACGACATCACGGAGGGACGCGCACTGGCGGTAGATACAATATCGTTCGTTGAAAATGACGACGGCCTGCTTTTAATGCACGCCAACGGACCCACTTATTCCTATCAGCCGTTGCCGGAGGAAATTTCGGGCTACAAAAACGTTGCCGCTTCCGCAACGGTAACCGTAAGCAACGCGGCGGAAGATTCCGATAAAAGCTATCTCACCGACGAAACGTTAAAAATTCACGATTCCGATACCGCGGAGGAATTCGCGACTTCGGGCGGGAACGTCGTAATTACGCTCACCTGGGATAAATTCGTAAACGTTCGTTCGCTGCTCGTGTACAACAGCATTTATTGGGACTATGCATTCTGGGGAATCAACAGCGTAAAGCTGCGCGTTAAAACGGGAGAGAACTCTACCGAAGAACTTACGATCAAGAACATATTGTTCGACTACAACTGGCACACCGACTCGGTTTCAATGGTTTACCCCGGTGCGAACAGTGTAGTTGAATTCGACGAGCTCCCCGTAGACCGGATCACCATAACGATTAACGCGGCTTCCGATGCGGAAATTCATCTCAACGAAGTAATTGTGCTCGGCAAAGAGGTTCCTTCGGCTCAGCCCGTAAACGAACTGTCCGCGTACAGCTACGAGCAAAAACCACCCGTAACGGCGGTGCCCGTTTACGAAAGTCTTACGTTCGGCTCTGCGGCGGACGGCGTGTTCCTCAGCAATTACGGTTATGACCTCTCGCACGACGACGGAACTGCCGATGCTTATGTAGATAAGATTTGGTGCGGCAACGAACAAATTCTGTACTTTAAAGACGTATGCAGTACGGTATTCTATGCCGAGGTTGAGATTTCGGTATTGAACCACACGAAAACTTACAGCGGCGACCAATTCCCCAAAATAGGCATAGTTATGAAGGCGCTTAACAATTATTTTGTGTTCTACAACATCGACGTTCTGGAAACATACAGCGGAAAAACGGTCGGCTATGTGGAGAGCAATGTGGCAGGAAGCGACTATATGTGGAACGATTATGCCAACCAGTGTTACACCGTAAGCGATATGAGCTACACAGGCGATTCCTACACGAAACTCGGCGTTGCCCGTATAGGAGATACGGTTTACCTGTTCTGCAACGACGTGCTTATGGATCGGTTGGACAACAGTTTAAGCGGATTTAAAAATAATTCGAGTACGGCCTGCGCCGTAGGGCTGCTGTGCTACAACACGTTTGCGAGATTTAAAAATTACTCTATCACTTCGGTCGAATCCGAGGTTACGGCGAAACTTACGGCTCTCGGAGCGCTGTAATAACAAATGACGCATTGCGGCACGGCAGAAGCCGTGCCGCAATAAAACGGTATAAAAGTGGACGGTTTTCAACGGATATACGGAGAAAACGAGGCGCAGGACGCCTCTGCAAAGTGCTTTAAGGCTCTAACGCTTTACTGTGTGGCGGCGGTTATATTCGCCGCTCTCTGTGCAATGTTCGTACTTTTGTATGTGTTGGCGGGCGTGCATGTTTTAATATGTTTCTTCGTCAACTTTCTTTTAACCGTACTGTTTTGTTGGGCAACCGTCTGTTTTTTTGCTTATGATTACCGCAAGTTAAAAGCTAACAGGCGTTTTTACCGTATGTTTGCCAACAGCGATCCGTCTTATGTTCGCACCGATTTTATCGGTGACGGCGGCGAGTGCGACCGCAACGGCGTTTTGTGTCTGCGCCTCAATTTCTGCGCGGCGGACGGGGAAAAGACGCTATACGTTAAAAATACGGTGCAACCGCCCTTCATCGCGGGAAAAACTTACGATATAAAGGTAGTAGGGAGCTTCGTTGAGGCGTATAAGGAGGCGGAAAATGGCCAAGCTTAACGCCGAAATAAAGCGGATTCTCGCAAAACCGTGGCTATGGGCGGCAATCGTGCTGGCTTCTGCCGCCGTTTGGATAATTGCCTTTTACTGGGCGGCGCAGCCGCCTGCAAAGCTGGTGTTCGAGCTTTGGGTAGGGGCGGAGTTTACTCTGTCGGATCATTTAAGCGGAGAAGTCGAAAGCATTTGCGACGACTACGGAATGCGCGAATGTAAGATAAACAGCTACAGCCCCGACGACTATTATTATGCCGCCGCGTTCGCATTGCAGAGCCGCTCGGTAGATGTGTATATCCTTCAAAAGGACGAAGCTTTAACAACCGCGCAAACGGGAATTTTTCTTCCGCTCGGCGAGGAATATACTACGGGGTTGCAGACGCTCGAATATCAGAGCGAAATAATCGGTGTTGAGTTCACCGGAGAATATTATATTTTCGTTAACGCAACAAGTAACAAGAGTACAGAACTGTTGAGCTCGGTTGTCCGCAAGCTTGCGCTGCACGGGGATTAGTATGAAGAAGAGGGGCATAATAGAACGTCTCGTAATGGGCAAACGCCGCGAGAAGGATTTTACCGAGGACGATTTGCCGTCTACAAGGTTTAAACAGTTTAAATTCGTCTATAAAACGCGGTTCGGAATTATCTTCCGCGCCAACCTTTTGGCGGCTCTTTTCTGTTTGCCCCTTTTGGCCTGGTTGTTGATCGCAAGCGGATACGTAGCCGATTATACGGCGGAACTTTCGGTAACGGAATACGCCTCGGAGTTGATTTATCTGAGCCTGCTGCAATACGGAACGGAGATACCGTTAATGATGCTTGCCTTCTGCGGGCTTGCGGGCATTTTTTACGTAGTGCGCCGTGTCTGTTGGGGGCAGTCCGTAAAGGTTATCTCCGATTTCGGAAAGGGACTTAAAGACAGCTGGAAGCAGTTTTTACTTCTCGGGCTCATCACGGGAACAGTCAATTTAGCGGTCAGATACATCGTCAATTTTTCACTGTTGTCTATGTCTGCTTCGAATGTGTTTTTGTGTTCGCTCGCTCTGGGCGCCGCGGTGGTGTTCGCGCTGATTTTCTTCCTTATCCTCATGTTTGCCCTGTGCCAGAGCTCCCTCTATACGTTATCGTTTTTGCGTTTGCTTAAAAACAGCGCCGTTCTTGCGTTCAAGCGGCTGTTTCGCGGACTTGGGATACTCTTATTATCGCTCGCGCCCGTATATATCTTTGCGCTTTTACCCTGGGCATTCGTTAAAATTATAGGCTGCTGCCTTGCCGTGGTGTTCTCCATCGGCTTTGCCGTTACCGTTCAAACGGTGTTCTGTCACGGTGTGTTCGATGTTTTCATTAACGCTAAGTCCTATCCCGATTTCGTCGGCGTGGGGCTTGCCGGCGGCAAAATTCCCGAGGAAATAACCGCCGCCGCAGAAAACGTGCAGGACGAAACCGATCGCGGGGAAGAGCAATGAAAATAACGGCAAAGTATTTAATTAAGATATATCCAAACGGAACGCGCGCGCTGGACGGATTTTCCGTCACGGTGGAAAGCGGCGAAGCCGTTTCGGTTCTCGGACCGTCCGGTTGCGGCAAAACTACGCTGCTGCGCCTGTTATCCGGGCTCGATAAGCCTACTGCGGGCGAGCTGTACTTCGACGACGTGCTGTTCGGCGATATACCTCTGAAAGAACGCGACACTGCGGTTGTCTTTCAGGACTACGTGCTCTACCCCAAAATGACGGTATGGGAAAATGTAGCCGCCGCACTCGGCAGATACGATTTACCTCGCGAGGAAGAGGAAAAAATCGTAGCTGCGGCGCTGTCCGATTTCGGGCTTTTGAAGTTCCGTAACCAGCTGCCGAGGGTATTATCCGGCGGTCAGCAGCAGCGCGTAGCGCTGGCAAGGGCGGTCGTTAAAAAGCCGTCGTTGTTGCTGCTCGACGAGCCGCTTTCAAACGTTGCGCCCGCGCAACGCAGCGAATATATGAAACTGCTTTGCGATTTAAAAAAGCGTCTGCCGGAAACCACGTTCGTTTACGTCACGCACAACCCGCGCGAGGCGGCGGTATTCGGCGACAAGCTGCTCATTATGGACGAGGGCAGGGTGTTACAGTACGGCGAAAAGCATCGGGTATGGAAGAACCCTTATCATGCCGACGTGCTCCGTACGCTTTACAGCGGCATAAAGGAACTTTCCGGGGAGGTAAAGGACGGCGTATTTACTTCAGAGGACGGAACGGAAATTGCCTTTGACGGCGCACCCGACAGTCAAGGAGCTACGGTGATATTGAATCCGTACGATGACGGCAGACCTTTCCTGTTCGATCGCGGCGGGAACGCGCTTATGCCTGACACGGAAAAGCGTTTTTGTTACTTCGATGCGGTATATAACGGTACCGATCTCAGTTTCGGCGGTGTTACGTATGTTGCCGACGCCGAATTTAAAAAGCGTTTTATAGGCAAAACAGGCAAATTGCAGGTCGGCATCGAGAGCGTTAAATTGCGCACGTTTCAGCTGTACGGCGATATAAAGATCGAAGCCGAAGCCGTTGGCGGAGCGTTTCGCGCAAACGGGACAAAGTTTCGTGTTTCGGCCGAAAATTTCAGCGGAGCGTTCTATATAAATCCCGCCGATATCGAACTGTTTTCCGACGGTGAGAGGGTGCTTGCGCACTATAAGGTTTACAAAAGCGCATGCGCCGCCACGGCGGGCGGGGGTAAACTCAAATTTCCATCCGGCAAGCTCGCGTACGGAGGCGGACTCTCCGGCGCGGTTGTCGTAAGCTTTTCCCGAAACGCCGCGGCAAAGCCCGTCAAGAGGGGCGGACTGAAAGCGACGTGCCTCGCCGAGGAGGATATAGGGCGGTGTAAACTCGTGTATCTCGCCGTAAAAGGATTTGACAATTATCTCACGTTCCGCGCGGCAAAGACCGACGAGTTTTTTACGAAAAAACAATTGCGCATAGAAGTTGAACAGACTTACTTCGAGCTAAGCAAAATTCTGCGCAGATAGAGAGACTAAGACGATCATCAACAGGATCAACGATAAATTCAGTTTAAAAATAAGGACGATGTAATATGAAATTTAACAGAAACGAATACCCCCGCCCCCAATTCAGAAGAGACGATTGGTTACCCTTGAACGGCGAGTGGCAGTTTGATTACGACGAAGAGGGGAACGGGGCCGAACGCGGTATCCCTGCGGGAAAAGCCGTTCTCGGCAAGAAGATAAACGTTCCCTTTTCCTATCAGTATGCGGCGAGCGGAATAGGCGACGTTACGCGGCACGATACAGTATGGTACCGCCGCAAGTTCACAATCGGAGAGAAAAACAGGGGCAGAAACGCTTTGCTGTGCTTCAACGCGTGCGACTATAAGGCCGACGTGTGGATCAACGGGGAATATGCCGTAGGTCACGAGGGCGGCTTTACTCCGTTTTCGGCGGATATAACCAAATATCTCAAAGACGGCGAAAACGTAATCGCAGTTCGCTGTTACGACCCGTCTGATCCGTCCATACCCCGCGGCAAGCAGAGTTGGCTTGACAGACCTTTTGCCTGCTGGTATGTGCCCAATACGGGCATATGGCAGAGCGTATGGATAGAATTTTTCGACGGCGACGTCATATCCGCATACACTTTGACTGCCGATACGGATACCTGTTCGTTTTCGGGCGAGATAAGCACCCTTTACGCCCGCGCGGACGAGCTCGAAATAACCGTTACATATAACGGCGAACAGATTAAAAAAATACGCCAGTCAACCGACGGCAGGCGCACCCGCTATACTGTCCGTTTCATGGAGCCCGACTTCGTAGACGAAAGCTTTTTCTGGACGGTCGAGCACCCCAACCTGATTTACGTCGATTTCACGCTGTATATCGGCGGAAAGGTTGCCGACGCAGCTCATTCCCGTTTCGGTATGAGAAAAATTTCCGTGGATGAATGCGGCAATATATGTCTGAACAACAAACGGCTCTATCAGCGTCTTGTGCTTGACCAGGGCTATTGGAAGGACGGCGGTCTTACTCCCGGAAGCGTCGAAGAACTTAAAAGAGATATAGAACTGTCTAAGGCTATGGGCTTCAACGGCGCGAGAAAACACCAGAAGTTCGAGGATCCCTATTTCTATTACTATGCCGACGAGCTCGGTTTTCTGGTTTGGTGCGAAATGCCCTCGGCGTACGATTTCAATGCGGACGAAATATACCGCCAGTCGCGCGAATGGCAGGAAATTATCTCCGTTGCAAGAAATTTCACAAGCGTAATATGTTATGTCCCTCTCAACGAGAGTTGGGGCGTCAGAAAAATTCTTACGGACAAGCAGCAGCAAAATTACGCTCGCTCTATGTACTACCTTACCAAGTCCATCGACGGCAGCCGGCTTGTTTCAACCAACGACGGTTGGGAAAATATTGATGCAACCGACCTTATAACCGTTCACGATTACGCCTTCGACGGCTCTGAGTTCGCCTCAAAGTACTGCAACGGCGACTACGGCGAACTCTATCCGCAGGGCAGAAAGCTGATGGCTGAGGGATGCGAATATCTCGGTCAGCCCGTACTGTTTACCGAATTCGGCGGCATAGCGATGAAGAAGAGCGCAACCAACGGCAATTGGGGGTATAACGAGGGCGCGGCGAGCGAAGAAGAGTTCCTCTCCCGCATAGAAAATCTTGTGCAAAGTCTTAGCGCGTGCCCCTTCCTCGGCTATTGTTTTACGCAGTTGACGGACGTACAGCAGGAAGTGAACGGGCTGCTCGATGCAGACCACAACCCCAAAGTCGCCCCCGAAAAACTTGAAAAAATATTTAAAAACAAATAATTCGGGCTTTCCCTTATTTAAACTCTCCCCCGCCGGTTCTTGTTTGCCGGCGGGGGAGAGTTTACGGTTTAAAAAACACGCCTGCTGTCCTGTCCGAAGCGTCAGAAAACCGTTTGAAAGTCCAATCGATAAGGGACGGGCCCATAAGCCCGTCCCCGTCGGTTGAAGCCGCCGAAAGCTGTTTTATACGAGTTTGATTTCTCTCGCCGCGTCGTAAACTGCCAGCTGTTCGGGATTTATTTGAATAAACACGTTGTCGTCGGCGTTTACGCTGTCGGCGGCAACTACCGTAACGACGCTGTCGCCGATGCGGCACGTCGCAAATTTTTCCTCGCCGTAGTCGAGAATTTTTTCGACTTTCGCGGAAATTCCGCTGTCGGCGATCTTCGCGCCGTAGGGAGTAAAGCGGAATTCCATTTGCGTATCGAACAGTTTTTTGCCCGCGCCGCTTCCCAAAAGTTTCAGTCCGAGTTCGTCGGGGCAGGTGATCGCGTATTCGGCAATTTTTATATCGATTTCTATGCCTTTCAGCCTAATCTTTTTGCCCTTTTCGTTTATCTTTTGCTCGGTCACGCTGCGCTTTGCGAGAGTTCCCTTTAAAATGTTTTCGGAGGGGAGGCTGCAAAGGATTTTCTCTCCGCCGCGGTAGAGCGAAAGGAGTTTCAAATCGATATTGAAGTATACGGAGCGATTGTCTTGAAACGCGATTTGATCCTCCGCGCCGATAAGGGAATAGAGAGTGGTGTCGCCCGATACAAGTCTGATCAGTCTGCTGTTATTGACGCGTTCTTCGCCGTCGAATTGAGCGGCGATGCTGTCTTTAACGGCGCTTGCCGTAACCTTAACGGCTTCGGGCGGAACCGTAACGGTATATTCTCCGTCGTCCGCCGCCATAGCGGGGGGAAGCTCTATCGCCGTTCCGAGCAGGGAAAGCGTATTCTTTTCCGCTTTTGCGTGAACGGCAACGAGCGACGGAATACGGGGAGCGATGCTTTTCTCGGTTTCCGCGTCGAAGAGGTGCACGTGCGAGAGGTCGACGGAAACGTTTAATATTTCGCCGTTTTCGTATACGGAGTCGGCGGGGGCTTTCATAACAACTCTTGTAGGACTTTCGCCGATGTTGTTTGCCTGCAAATCGAAGTCGGCGTACACCTGGCACTCCGTGCCCAAATCTTCGAAGTGGGAAACCTTGCAGGTCGCCTTAAACGGGAAAGCTTCGGGGTTGGGGCTGATGTGCTCGGAGCGTATGCCTATAATAATTTCTCTGTCTCCGTTTAAATAGGCGGGGTTTGCCTTGGTGAAATATTTTTCGGGTGCAACGATGTCTACGCCGGTATTTTTAATTACCATGCGGACATTCTTGTCCTCTTTTTTGAGGGTGCCTACAAAGAAGTTCATCTGCGGCGTGCCGATAAAGCCGGCGACAAATTTGTTGCAAGGGTAGTTATATAGATTTTTGGGCGTGTCGATTTGCTGAACAAAGCCGTCTTTCATAACGACAATGCGCGTGCCCATGGTAATGGCTTCCACCTGGTCGTGCGTTACGTAAATGAACGTCGTCTGCAGCTTTCTGTGCAATTTAAGGATTTCCGAACGCATTTGGGTGCGCAGTTTAGCGTCGAGGTTGGAGAGGGGCTCGTCGAGCAGAAATACCTTGGGCTCGCGTACGATCGCTCTGCCGAGCGCAACTCTTTGACGCTGTCCGCCGCTCATTTCCTTGGGCTTCCTTTTAAGGTATTCGGTTATGCCCAAAATTTCCGCGGTTTCGTTTACGCGGCGGTCGATTTCCTCTTTGGGCATTTTACGGAGCTTAAGCCCGAAAGCCATATTGTCGTAAACCGTCATATGGGGATAGAGAGCATAGTTTTGAAAGACCATCGCAATATCTCTGTCCTTGGGCTCGAGATCGTTGACGACCGCGCCGTCGATAGAGAGCTCGCCCGTAGTAATGTTTTCAAGTCCCGCAATCATTCTCAGCGTGGTAGATTTCCCGCAGCCCGAAGGTCCTACGAATACAATAAACTCTTTGTCGGCGATATCCATGGTAAAGTCGCTTACGGCCTTTGTTCCGTTGGGATAAACCTTGTAGATATGATTTAATTTTACGCCTGCCATTGTTTCCTCCCGTTATGACGCAAGTTGTTTGCGTATTTTGATTATACCACGCCGAAAAGCTTTTGTCAATATTTTATTAAGCACAAAATATAGGATAAAAAACTCCTATATTTTTAATAAAATTATTTTTGAAAATACTTGATATTAGGGAAGAAAGATGGTAAAATAATAGGCAGGAGGTGGGTTATGCTTATCGACAGCAATCAGATTATATCTATGACCGAAGCCAATCAAAATTTTTCGCAGGTTGCGAGGGCGGCGGAAAAGAACGGCAGCGTAGTGATATTTAAAAACAACGAGCCGCGATACATTCTGCTTGATATTGCCGCCTGCAAGTTAGAGCTGCCCAAGTCATCCGAAAGAATAGACCGGGCGGCAAAGAAAAAAATATCTCAGGCAAAATGGCTTTAACCGTTTTTTATCGTTTCATGCCTCCCCGAAAAACATAGGATTAAGCCCGATTTTTAACAAATCGATTGCGAATCGGCATAAAATTTATAAAAAAATTTTGTCGAATCGTTGTTTTTGCTTGACAATTTCGCGGAGATACGGTAGAATCATAAGTCATAAAGATATATTACAAAGCAGAAATGCGCTTGCAAGACGGAAAAAACCCGAAAAAAACGCAAGAAATCCGCAAAAAAGCTGTAAAAAAAGTTGACGGTATGGAAGAGGTTGAGTACAATCTAAAAGCAAGCAAGCAAGCAAGCAAGCAAGCAAGCAAGCAAGCAA
>CAYLQK010000009.1:0-22017 GCA_964385865.1 uncultured Clostridia bacterium
CGTTCATATCCTTTCACCTTACGAAGCTAAGCAAGATACTTCGTGGTATAAGGGAACCGCTAACGCAATCTATCAGAACATAAGGTTTATGAAGATGTACGATCCCGAATATATTCTTATTCTTTCGGGCGACCATATCTATAAAATGGATTACGACAAGATGCTTGCGGCGCATAAGGAAGCTAACGCCGACTGCACCATAGCGTGTATGGAAGTGCCTATGAAGGAAGCTTCGAGATTCGGTATTTTGAATACCAACCCTGACGGCACTATCTATGAATTCGAAGAGAAGCCGGCTAAACCCAAGAGCAACCTCGCGTCAATGGGTATATACATTTTCACCGCGTCTAAACTCTTTAAATATCTTGAACTTGACGAAGCTGATCCCAAGTCCGAAAAAGACTTCGGTAAAAACGTTCTTCCCGCAATGCTCAACGCGGGCGAAAAGATGCTTTCATACCGTTTCGAAGGCTACTGGAAAGACGTCGGTACAATTACCTCGCTTTGGGAAGCTAATATGGACCTCTTAGGCGTCGTTCCAAATTTCGAGCTAAGAGATAACGACAGAGTAGTACACTCGAGAAGTCCGCTTGCGCCTCCTGCATACGTTGAAGGCGAAGTGATCAATTCACTTATTGCCACAGGCGGAGAAGTCGAGGGCAGAGTCGTCAATTCCGTTATCGGTACGAACTGTATAATCGAAAAAGGCGCGGAAGTTATAGACTGCGTTCTGATGGGTAACATTGTCGTAAAAGCAGGCGCTAAAATCAACTATTCAATAATCGACGAAGACGTGACGATCGGCGAAAATGCCGTTATCGGAGCGACGAGAGAAGAAGCTTTGAAAGTTGAAAGCAAAACAGGCGGTATTGCCGTTCTCGGCAGAGGCATAACCGTAAGTAAAGACGGTAAAGTAGCCGCAGGCGAAATCGTCGATAAAAACGTATAAGGGAGGGAAAGGAATATGGCTTCAACAGTAGGTGTTATATTTTCAAGTATAAATGAAGAAAACGTACCCGAACTCACAAAGGTGAGATCTATAGGTTCGATTCCTTACGGCGGAAGATACCGTCTGGTTGACTTTGCTCTTTCGAATATGGTCAATTCGGGTATAACTACGGTCGGTATGGTAACAAAAAACAACTACCAGTCTTTAATGGACCATCTCGGTTCAGGTAAAAACTGGGATTTGGCAAGAAAAGAGGGAGGACTTATACTGCTTCCCCCTTACAGCGACGAGTCGGAAACTCTCTATAAGAACCGTCTTGAGGCTTTAAAGGGCGCAACGTCATTCCTTAAAAAGGCAAAGGAAGATTTTGTCGTGCTTGCCGACAGCGACGCGGTTTATAAGCTCGATTACAGCAAGATAATCGAATATCACGTAAATAAAAACGCGGATATCACGCTCGTTTATCACGAACACGAAGTTAAAAAATCGCATTATTATATAACTTTCGATACCAATGACGAAGGAAGAATTACAGGACTTGATATCAATCCTTCCGCAAACGGCGTCAAAAAGAATTATATAAACGTAATGGTAGCCCGTACGTCTTTCCTGCTCAGGCTCATCCAAAACGCTATTCAGCGCGGTTATACGAGTTTCGGCAAGGACATCTTAAGCCCGGGTGTAAATACGCTTAATCTTTACGGATATAAACTCGACGGTTATTATGCCAATATCGATTCGCTCGCCGCATTTTACCGGGCAAACAGCGACCTGCTCAATAAGAAAGTCCGGGACGAAATATTCGGCGACCGCGACGTTTATACGAAGGTTAACGACAGTGCACCCGCAAAAATAACCGAAACGGCAAGCGTTAAAAATTCGCTTGTTTCCGACGGCTGCCTTATCGAAGGTACGGTTGAAAACAGCATTCTTTTCCGCGGCGTCAAGGTAGGTAAGGGAACTGTTATTAAAAACTGCATTATTATGTCGGAAAACATAGTAGGCGAGAACTGTAACCTTTCATATGTTGTCAGCGATAAGGAATCCGTAATACGCGATAACCGCACTCTTGCGGGATGCGAGATACAGCCTTACTTTATCAATAAAGGTTCGCTTATTTAGCTATACAGGGGGAAATTTGATATGGCTACAGCTAAAACAACAAAAACCACAAAAACAACAAACGCTGCGGCGAAGAAAACTATCGCAAAGACGGCGCAGGCAACTGCTCCCGCCGCAGAGAAAACTAAAATATTATTTGTCGCGTCTGAATCCACGCCGTTTATTGCGACGGGCGGACTTGCGGAAGTGGTGGGCTCGCTTTCCCACGCGCTCGCCGCTACCGATAAATTCGACGTGAGAGTAGTAATTCCTATGTATTCCGATATAAAGCGTGAATACAGGGAACAGTTCACTTATCTCGGAAATCTCTACGTACACCTTGCTTGGCGTAATCAGTACTGCGGTATTTTCTCATACGTTAAGGACGGCGTTACGTTCTATTTCATAGATAATGAATTCTATTTCAAACGCCCCGGCTGCTACGGCTACTATGACGACGGAGAGAGATTTGCGTTCTTCTCGAAAAGCGTTCTCGAAATAATGCCTTTCCTGAATTTCTATCCCGACGTTATGCACTGCCACGACTGGCAGGCGGCTTTGGCGGCAATCTATTTAAAAACAAATTATTGTTTTAATGAAGAATATCAATATATAAGAGCACTTTTCACGATCCATAACATAGAATATCAGGGACAGTACTCGCTTGATTTACTTAGCGATTTGTTCGATATTTACGGCACTTATAAATATCTTGTAGAGTACAACAACTCGATAAACCTTATGAAGGGCGCGATAGAGTGTTGCGAAAAGTTCTCGACAGTAAGCCCTAAATATGCTCAGGAAATCAAGGATCCTTATTATTCTCACGGACTTGACCCCATTATCAGGAATAACGAATTCAAGCTTACCGGCATTCTGAACGGTATCGACGATGTAAGTTATAACTGCGCATTAGACAGCCATCTGTTTGCGAACTTCACGCCTGACGATTTCACAAATAAAGCAATCTGTAAGAGAGAATTGCAGAAGATGCTTGGTTTGCCCGAAAAACCCGATACTCCGATTATATCTATGGTATCTCGCCTTGTTTCCCATAAGGGGCTCGATCTCGTTACGACCGTCATCGAAGAACTTTTACAGGACGACGTACAGATAGTAATACTCGGCACGGGTACGGCACATTTCGAAGGCTTCTTCAGCGATCTTGCAAGAAGATATCCCGATAAACTGAGTGCAAATATCGTATTCAACGGCGATTTGTCGAGAAAGATCTATTCCGGCTCGGATATATTCCTTATGCCTTCCAAATCGGAACCTTGCGGTCTTTCACAAATGATAGCTTGCCGTTACGGTACGATACCCATTGTAAGAGAAACGGGCGGTCTTTACGACAGTATCAAACCTCTTGTTAACGGTTATACTTTCTCAAATTATAACGCTCACGATATGCTGTACGTTATCAGAGAAGCTATTTCCGATTATAAAAACAAAGAGGAATGGTCAAAACTTATGTATAGAGCCGCAACTACCGATTTCAGTTGGAGCCACTCTGCAAAGGAATACGAAGCTCTCTATTTTGATATGCTTAAATAAATTTACACTTATAAAAAACAAAACAGGAGAACAAAATGAGTAGTACAACTATTACCGAAAAGGAAGTTAAGGACTTAATTAAGGGTAAATTGGCGAGATATTTCGGCGTCAGCCCTGCCGAGGCTTCCAAGGACCAGATTTATAAGGCTGTTGTTATATCCGTGAGGGACATTTTACTTGAGAAGAGACAACAGTTTCATAAAAAAATAAAGGCAAAGCGGGCAAAGAGAGTTTATTATCTCTGTATGGAGTTTTTATTAGGCCGTTCTTTAAAAAACAGTTTATATAATCTCAGTGCAACATCTGTTTTTGAAAAGGCGGTTTCGTCTTACGGATTAACCCTTGAAGATCTTTACGAACTTGAACCCGACGCCGGTTTAGGTAATGGTGGACTTGGCAGATTGGCTGCTTGTTTTATGGACGCTCTTGCGACAGGGAATTATCCCGCAATGGGATATTCCCTGCGTTATGAGTATGGTTTATTCAAACAGAAGATTGTAGACGGATGGCAGATGGAACTGCCCGACGTATGGCTTCCCGGAGGGGAGGCCTGGCTTACTCAAAGATCCGACAAATCCTTTATTGTTAGATTTAACGGACAAATCGAAGAAAAGTGGACTGAAAACGGTTTAGAAACAAATTATATCAACAGTACCGAAGTACAGGCAGTAGCTTATGATATGATGATTTCCGGCAAAGATAGCGAAGCTGTTTCCGTGTTGAGGCTTTGGAAGGCTAAATCTAAGCAGGACTTCAATATGAAGCTATTCTCGCAGGGCGAATATTATCAGGCGATGATGGAGGATAACGACGCCGATCTCCTTACAAAAGTGCTCTATCCTGCGGATAATCATATTGCAGGTAAATCTCTTCGTCTCAAACAGCAATATTTCTTATGTTCCGCGTCAATTCAGAATATAATTCAGGACCACAGGCACAGATACGGCGATTTAAGTGATTTGCCTAAGCTCGCGGCGATACATCTCAATGATACACATCCGGCAATGGCAATTCCCGAGTTGATGAGAATACTCGTTGACGAATATTTCTATGATTGGAATCAAGCGTGGGCCATTACGACGGCTACGTGCGCTTACACAAACCATACGGTACTTGCGGAAGCCCTCGAGACCTGGTCGGAAGAACTCGTTGCAAGAACTATACCGAGAATCCATTCGATAATCAAAGAAATAAACCGAAGGCTTTGCGAAGAGCTTTGGAATAAGTTCCCCGGCGAATGGGCAAAAATATCGAGAATGTCCATTATTGAGCACGATCGTATCAAGATGGCGAATATGTCCGTTTACGGCAGTCATAGCGTCAACGGCGTTTCAGCTTTGCACAGCGAAATTATCAAGCAGTCGGTTTTCAAGGATTTCTATGATTTCTCGCCTGAAAAATTCACAAACGTTACGAACGGAATCGCTCACAGACGTTGGTTAAATCAATCGAATCCGGAATTGTCGGCATTATTGACGGAATGTATCGGCGAGGGCTTTGAGCTTGACGCTTCAAAACTTGCGGAATTCAAGAAATTTGAAAATGATAAAAACGTTTTAGCTCGTCTCGATGAAATTAAAAGCATTAAAAAG
Organism: uncultured Clostridia bacterium; assembly: GCA_964385865.1. Lineage (GTDB taxonomy): Bacteria > Bacillota > Clostridia > Christensenellales > Borkfalkiaceae > Coproplasma. The sequence continues at coordinate 5,197 of CAYLQK010000009.1, forward strand.
CATCAATTCGCCGAGTATGCAAAGAAAAAACAGGGAGTAATAATCGATCCCTCGACAATTTTTGACGTGCAGGCAAAGAGATTGCACGAATATAAACGTCAACTGCTTAACGTATTAAACATAATCGATACGTACCTTGATTTACGCGATAATTCAGCTGAAACCGAAGTCGTACCCAAAACTTATATCTTCGGCGCAAAAGCTGCCCCGGGATATGATATGGCTAAGAAGATAATCAAGCTTATCAATTATCTTGCCGAAGATATCAATAAAAATCCCAAGATTAAAGAGAAACTTAACGTTGTATATATGGAAGATTACAACGTTTCGATGTCTGAAAAGCTTATGCCGGCTTCTGAAATTTCAGAACAGATATCACTTGCAGGAAAAGAAGCAAGCGGTACCGGTAATATGAAATTTATGATAAACGGCGCTTTGACGGTAGGCACGCTTGACGGCGCCAATGTTGAAATGGCAAAGGCTGTAGGAGATGAAAATATATTCATATTCGGTTTGAAGGCTAACGAAGTTGATGACGTATGGCGTTCGGGGTATAGCTCAAGCAAATATTATAATGAATCCCCCAGATTGAGAAGAATAATTGAAGCTTTAATCATCGGTTTCAACGGACAATCGTTTGCGGATATTGCAAATTATCTCTTGACAGGCGCTCCCGTGGCGGATCCGTATATGTGTATGGCAGATTTCAGCACTTATAATAGAACGCAACAGGAAATCTCCAAACTGTACGTGGGCGACAAAACAAAATGGAATCAAATGTCGCTCAGAAACATTGCAGCAGCAGGAATTTTTGCAGCTGATAGATCAATTGCAGAATACGCGGCAAATATCTGGAATTTAAAATCACTTAAATAAAAGAACCAACAAATCGGGGCTAAAAAGCCCCGATTTGTTGGTTCTATGTCTGACATAATATAATTTCTGCACAATAATTTTCGAAAAATTTAAATTTTAACGATTATTAATATCATTAATCATTTTTTTGCTCGTTATTTTAAATATGGTTTTTTAATCGATTTTTACGGTTTATTTAAAAATTTCGCTGGAATTCTTAGATTAGTTTGAAATTATCACTCTTCTTATCTGTTTTTTTTGTCTAATTCTTCGTAAAAGCTGTGTTTTACGAAGAATTAGACTTGTAGCTATCCTACCATTCAAAATTATTTTTTTAGCGGAGTTAAAAAGGTCTGACGCGTATACTTCCTTTTCTTAACGCATAAAAAAATGAAAATGCCGCAAAAATTGTAATAATTAATCATAGATAAAATATTTGATTGACTTAAAATCAATATTAATGTATAATTTCGGTATGGATTCTGATTATTTCGTACAAAGAAATAATAAAAATTTGGCGACTATTGAATATCTTTTAGAAAACGAGTTGCCTCCTTTTTGTTACGATTATTTTATGGCTATAGATAGTCGTACAAGTACTTTAACCAGATTAAACTATGCCCACGATTTAAAAATTTTCTTCTACTATCTTCAGGAACGAAAATTCAGGGGCAAAAAAAAAATCGAAGAATTTACTCTTACTGATTTAGAACAGGTTACCAGCACCGACATAGAATATTTTCTCGGGTTCCTCTCCCACTATTATTATAAAGATAAGGAACATAATTGCAATGACAGAGCGAAAGCGCGAAAGCTTTCGTCTGTCAGGGCAATGTTTAAATTCTTTTTTAATAAGGGCTATATCAGCGTAGATAATTCGGCTAAGGTTGCCACTCCTAAACTTCACGAAAAACCGATTATAAGACTTGAATCGGAAGAAGTTTACAGCATTATTAACGTCGCTGAAAACGGTGCCGGACTTACGGCACATCAAATGGCTTATCACGACAAAAATAAAGTTCGCGATAGCGCTATATTGATGCTTTTTCTCGGTACGGGAATCCGTATAAGCGAACTTGTCGGGCTCAATAACGGAGACTTGAATTTTAACGATAACTCCTTCGTAGTAACGCGCAAGGGCGGCGGCAAATCTATTCTTTATTTTGACGACGAAGTTGCAGCGGCTTTGAAACGGTATTTAGATTATAAGGAACAGAACACCGATAAGTTAAAAGAACCTGACGCGCTGTTTCTCTCTAATAAGAAAAACCGTATTACGGTGCGCGCAGTTGAAAATCTTGTTCATAAATACGCTAAAATAGTTTCTCCGCTAAAAAATATTTCTCCGCATAAACTACGTTCTACCTACGGTACACAGCTTTATAAAGCCACCGGCGATATCTATATAGTCGCAGACGTTTTAGGGCACAGAGACGTAAATACAACGCGTAAACATTATGCCGCAATAAGCGACGATAACCGTCGCGCCGTCGTAGGCAAAGTAAAACTTACTCGCGATCAGGACGAGGATAAATAAAACTTTCAGATACTCCCTCCCCCACTGTTTGTTACATCTTGAAAACATTGATGAAAGTGAATTTTAATATTCACTTTTTTCTTGTTTAAATAAAATTTTTTTTCAAGGAGATACACTAATGAAGAAATGTTTGATTGTTATTGCTGCATTTGTTGTCTTTGCCTGTATGATTAGCTTGTTTGGATGCAATAATAACGAGCAAAGTCAACTGCCATCGACAGAAATAGAAACAGATGAAGATTCGTCCTTAGAAAAGTTTATAGTTAAATATATCATAGACGGAGAATTATATAAAACTGAAACAGTAACTATCGGTAGCCGGATATCACAACCTGAAACAGAATTACGACAAGGATATGTTTTCAAGGGCTGGTATCTGACTACCGATTTTTTGGATAATTGGAATTTTGAAAACGATACGGTAGAAGAAAACTTAACTCTATATGGCAGCTGGGTGAACACAGAAGTATATTACAAAGTATTATACAAAGACGGTAACGATATCTTGTACAGCATAACCGTATTGAGCGGATATAGCGTCAATGCTCTTCAACCCGTTGATAAATTCGGCTATACTTTTCTCGGTTGGTATTGCGACGACGAACCGTTCGATTTTTCCGCGCCGATTGATTGCGATTTTACTCTGTATGCAAAGTGGGAACCGATTAAGTACAGTATCACGTTTATTGCAAATGGAGAGATAATAGATACCTGTTACTATACGATTGAGAATAAAAATATAAATATCCCGGGTGTACCCGCAAAGGAATATTATGATGGTTCTTGGAATTGGAACAAAGAACTAAACTATGAAAACATAGAAGTACAAGCTACTTATACTCCCATCGTTTATCAAGCAGATTTTTACGTCAATGGAGAACTTATCGAAACGCTCAATTATACTGTCGACGATGAAATAGAACTGCCGCAAATACCGACAAAGGTCGGATATGAAAGTCAATGGTCGCAGACCCTTACAGGCGGAAATATCACGATCAACGCAATTTATAATCCAATTACTTATACTGCCACGTATGTTTCCAACGGAGAAGTTATTGCTAAAAAATACTTTACGATAGAATCCCATTCATTGGAGGCTCCTTCCGTTCCTGTGCGCGCGGGCTATTCGGGCAAATGGGACGATGCAGTGATTCAGGCTTCGGATATTACTATTAATGCGGTATATTCTTTGATTACATACACCGCTGAGTTCATAGTTGACAATGAAACGATAGCTACTGTGTCTTACAGTGTTGAAAATATGGATATTTCGGTGCCGGAAATACCTCAAAAAGACGGCTACACGGCAGAATGGTCGGAATATAATCTTGATAGTTTAACAGATATTAAAGTTTATGCAATTTACACGCCGATTAAACCTTCCAATTCTGAGACGTCGTCGACCTCGGAATCGTCAACTACACCTGAAACATCGTCCGATCCGTCGACCTCGGAAACCCCTACTACACCCAAAACACCGTCCGATCCGTCATCGCCGGAAATTGAGCCGACAGAGGAGATTTATTACGTATCTTTTATTGCAGAAAATGAAGTAATAGCAGAAGTCTCTTTTACTGCTGTTAATGAACAAATAAATGAACCTGCGGTGCCGCAAAAAGACGGCTATATCGGGATATGGCAAGACTACGAATTAACTTTAGACAATATATCCGTGTACGCGCAATACTGCGAAGATAAATTTATTTACGGTTTATTAGCCGACGGTACTTACTCGATTACAGGATATACAGGCAGTGAAACAAATCTTATTATTCCGTCTGCTCATAACGGTTTACCTGTAACGGAAATCGCGGATAAGGCGTTTATGCAGAACGATAATATTTTCAGCGCAATAATTTGCGACGGAATAGAAGTTATCGGAGATTATGCGTTTGCGGGTTGCGTCAATCTGGAATCCGTTAAGTTATCGAATACCCTTACTTCAATTGGTTATGGCGCGTTTCTTTATAACGGTTTTAACGAGATTGTGTTGCCTGACAGTCTGAAATATATAGACAAATACGCATTCAGTGAAACAAAATTGAAATCGATAGCAATACCTATCGGTATAACGGTTATTGACGAAAACACGTTTACTGAATGTTTGTATCTCGAATCCGTTAGCTTGCCGACGACGTTAACTACTATAAAGAAGCAAGCTTTTGCAGGTTGTATAAACTTAGCCAAAATTAATCTTGAGAACGTCAGCGATGTAGAAGACGAAGCGTTTAAAGGTACTCCAATAGACTACTAAAAAACAGCCCGCCGACAGCGAAAGCCGACGGGCTGTTTTTAATGTTTATGTTTTAAAACTACTGTACGATGTTCTTCACCTGCCAATAACTTATATATGTTTCTATGATGAGCAATCCAGGTAAGAAGATTTATTGCAATCAGCAGTCCGAACAGAGTTATTACCAACCAGCTTGTAAGTATTTCGGAGTACCTGATTATGAATAAAACTGCCTGACAAACTGTAAAGACCGCAACGCCGATCAGCGAGCCCATACTGCCCCATTCCGTAAACAGAATATAGAAAAACAGAAACAGTATAACTACCGCAGATACCAACAGAAACCACAGATTTTCGCAGGATAAAGAAAAGACGTATATACCGAACGTCGAGGCAATGCCTTTTCCGCCCTTGAATTTAAGCGTAACCGGGAAAATATGCCCTATAATAACGAATACGCCTATAAAATAGCGCGCAAAGTCAGAAACGAGTATGGTAGTTCCTTCAAAATAGTAATCTTTGAAAAGGAAATATCCAACCATTGCAGGCACGCCGCCCTTTATCATATCGCAAATGAAATTTATAACTCCCACTTTCAATCCGAAAGTGCGCGTCATATTCATAGTTCCCGGGTTTCCGCTGCCCACAGTCCTTATATCTCTGTTTTTGTAATGCGATATAAGAACGGCGAAATTGAAACACCCGATTAGGTATGAAATTATCGCGGCAAGCAGAAAATACCACCAATTGGAGATATCAAAACTCTTCATTATTCGCTTTTCTTCTCCCTCGTGATTATTTTTATGGGAGTTCCTGAGAAGTTAAAAGATTTTCTCAGCGTATTTTCAAGAAATCTTTCATAGGAAAAATGTAATAAATCTGTACTGTTTACAAACAAGACAAACGTCGGAGGCGCCACTGATACTTGCGAAGAGTAATAAACTTTCAGTCTTCTGCCGTTGTATGAAGGCGGTTCGTTAGCCCGTACGGCGTCTGATATGACGTCGTTGAGCGTACCTGTTGCCACCCTGAAATGAGAATGCGCATAGACCTCGTCGACAAGAGCAAGAATTTTTTCCGTTCTCTGTCCTGTCCGCGCTGAAATGTATATGGATTTGAAATAATCCATAAATTTTAAGTCTTCTTTCAGCTTGTCTTCAAATTTATTTATGGTGTTAGTATCCTTTTCTATAAGATCCCATTTATTCATCACTATGACGGACGGTTTACCTTGCTCGTGTACATAACCAATAATTTTTGTATCCTGCTCAGTAAGTCCGTCCACGCTGTCGACTACAAGCAGACATACGTCGGCACGGCGTACGGCGTCGAATGCCCGCATTACGGAATAATATTCAACGTCGTCCTCCACTTTGCTCTTTTTTCTGATACCGGCAGTATCGATTATCGTATAAGGTTTGCCGTCGAAATCGAATTTGGTATCTATAGCATCACGCGTCGTACCGGCGATATTTGTAACGATAGAACGCTCAAATCCAAGCAGTTTATTTACAAGACTGCTTTTCCCCGCATTGGGTTTACCGACTACCGCTATTTTTATGCTTTCGTCATCTGCCGTTTCGACCTTTTCAAACCAACTGACCGCCTCGTCAAGTACGTCGCCGAGCCCTGTTCCGTGTTCGGCTGATATCGGATAAGGTTCGCCTAAACCAAGAGAATAAAATTCAAAGACCTTCTCTTCGGAATATTCGTCTATCTTATTCACGACAAGTATTACGGGCTTTTTTGAACGGCGCAACATATCCGCCACGTCGTAGTCTGACGTAGTAAGCCCCTCTCTGCCGTCTACAAAAAATAAAATAACCTGCGCAGTATCGATAGCCACTTCCGCCTGTTTCTTTATTTCTCTCCACATCGTATCTTCCGAACGCATTTCTATGCCGCCTGTGTCGACCATAGAAAAAGCCTTGCCGCGCCACTCAGAATCTGCATACAACCTGTCGCGAGTAACGCCTGGTCTGTCCTCGGTGATTGAAATTTTTCTGCCGGCAACTTTATTGAAAAAAGTGCTTTTACCCACGTTAGGTCTGCCGACTATAGCGATCAACGGATTTGCCATATGTTTTAACCTTTAATTAGATTTTCGAACAGAGACTCTGTTTTTCTGTTAATGATTATTTTTTTGCCCTTAAGCCGTTTTTTTAACTGTCCTACAGTCATATCATCGAGAAATACGTCTTCGAATTCTTTAAGCGTATTGGACGGGATTATTACATAATCAAATTTTTCCGCGTTTTCTTCAAGCGCGGCGGCTATATCGCCGCCCGTCAGCAATCCCGTACAGGTTACCGTCTTGCCGAAAAAATTGTTTTCTACAGGAAACGCGAAAGCTTTAAGATTGTCGGCATAACTGTTTGCAATACTGCAGACCCTGTCCAGCACAGAAGCGGCGCTCACCCCGGTTACAACCGCTACGCGTCTTGTTCTTTTGAGTCTGATTTTGTAGACGCTCTCTTCGAATTCCGAGAGAAACTTGCTCGTCATTCCTATACCGTTTTCTATCTGCGAAAAATCACCGTAGAACTCGGCGGGCTTGAAATCTCTGCCGCTTCTTATGAAATATTCGTCGGCAGGCAGTAAAAAATTAACCCCGAACTCACCGTTGAGCCTGTCGCAGATATCGAGAATTTCCGCCGCGCCCTCAGGCGTGATATCGGGTATCTTTGTCAAACCGTCCCTGAATTTGGTTAGCCCCGTAGGCACGACCGCTAGATCGAGTATGAAAGGGTGCATTTCAAACAGCTTTCTTGCCGTGTAAACAAGGTTCCCGCCGTCGTTCTTGCCGGGCACTATCACCGCCTGACAATGAATTTTTATTCCTGCGTCTGTTAGCCGTTTTAATTGCGTTGTTATCTTGCCGGCAAAACGGTTCCCCATCAGCTCGCATCTCAGTTTTTCGTCCATTGTGTGGACGGATACGTACAATGGGGACAAATGCAGCCTTATGATTCTGTCAAGATCTTTATCGGAAACGTTCGTCAGCGTTACGAAATTTCCGCACATAAAGCTCATCGTATAATCGTCGTCTTTGACGTAGAGACTGTCGCGCATACCTTCACCCATCTGATCTACAAAACAGAAAATACAATGGTTGCAGCAGGTGCGTATCTTTTCATCGCGCTTGAATATAAGATTTAAACTTTCGTCCTCGGGCTTTTCAACCTCGATTTCCCTTTCCGTACCGTCCGCATTTTTAACGGTCATAACGAATGATGATTTGCTGTCGTAAAACACGTAATCGAGCGTATCTTCCGCATCGAAACCGTCAAAACGGGTTATTATATCTCCCTTTTTCAGTTTATATTTATACGCAAGTTTACCTTTTGCGGAAATTATCTCAAGCATAATTCAATTATAAAATATTAAAGTAATTTTGTAAAGAAATTGCACGGTTGTACCCAAACAAAAAATTCCCCTCGAACAGGGGAACTCCTTTTATAAGGGTATTACGCTGAAAACTATGCCCAACGCATAAATCAGCAGCGCTATCCAAAAGAAAATTTTCCAGCCTTTCCCTCTGCCTTTTACGTAACTGTAAGCCGGAATTCCTATTGCGATCAAAAGGGCAACCTTGGCTATTACGTCAAAAATCCCTATACAGGTTGAAAGAGCTTTATTTTCAATATCGCATAATTTCTTTACAACGTTGAGTATAGCGGTAACGACGAACAGCGTAGAGGCAATTGCAAGGCACCAAAACGCACAGAACTTGGTTAAATCGCGTTTCTCGTTTGTCTGTTTATTTGTTTTTTTAGCCATATCAAAAATCTCCTTAATATTTATTTTGTTTATGCTGAAAACGTGATACTACTTATCTTTTAATTTTTTTAACACCTCTTCAAAATAATCAGGCAAAGGCGCTTCAAAGGTCATAAGTTCGCCTGTCGAGGGGTGCGTTAAAGTAAGTCTTGACGCGTGCAAAAGCTGGCCGTTGAGGTTGAATTTCTGTTTCTTTATGCCGTAAACCTCGTCGCCAACTATCGGATGACCCAAATATTTTGCGTGAACGCGTATCTGGTGGGTTCTCCCCGTTTGAAGATCAAAGCGGCAAAGAGTATATCCGGAATATCTTTTGACCACGCAATAATCGGTTATAGCAAGCTTTCCCTTATCGGGCGCGACCACCGCCATCTTAATTCTGTCGTTAGGGCTTCTACCTATGTACGTGGTTACGTTACCGCTGTCCTTTTTCAGATTTCCTTCCAACAGGGCAAGATAGGTTCTCTTACAGGTCTTTTGAGCAATCTGTTCAGATAAATTCGCGTGAGCCGCGTCGTTTTTAGCGACTACCAAAAGGCCTGAAGTGTCTTTATCTATTCTGTGCACAATACCGGGGCGGATTATTCCGTTGATGCCGCTAAGGGAATCAAGATTATAGAGTAAAGCATTGACAAGTGTGCCCTCGGTATTCCCGTTTCCCATATGCACGGTCATACCCTGCGGCTTGTTTATGACCGCGATGTCCGAATCTTGATAAATTATGTCAAGCGGTATATTTTCGGGTTTTACGGAATATTCTACGGCTTGCGGTATCTCAATTTCGATAATATCCCCAACGTTAACTTCACGTGAGGGTTTGACCTGCTCTCCGTTTACGATGATATTACCGTTTTCGATAAGGTGTTTAACGGAAGATCTGGACCGTCCGTCAAGCTTTTCGCTTACGAAAATATCGATACGCGGGTAATAATTTTCAGCCGTAAGAACTGTTTTATCCATTACTATCGCCGTTTTCTTCGCTTTCGGTGTTGCGTTTTTTCTGCGCTTCCTTTGCTTTTTTAGTGAGAGGAACCAGGGACCATTCGTTTATGAATAGTATATCTATTATGGCAACGATCGTCCCGATAACTATCCAAAAATCCGCCAAGTTACACGAAACCATATTGCCGAAAATTCTTAATCCTATAAAATCGCGCACTTCACGATAAGCTATACGGTCGATAAGATTGCCTATCGCGCCGGCAGTTATCAAGGATAACGCTAATTTCAAAAGCGTAAATCTTTCGGGCATAATTATAAAGGCTACAATCAGAACGGCAAGTAGGATAAATGTCATTACAATGAGAAAGGTCTGTCCCCAGTTTGCGTCTGCAAGAAAACTGAACGCACAGCCTGGGTTCCGGCTTCCGCTCTCGATTTCAATAAAATTAGGGATTATCGAAGCGCTCCACCCGTACTTTTCCTCGAAGATTTTCGTAAGGAGATCGGCAAGGATGAGTACTATGCAAACGGCTATCAATATGATACTTTTCAAGCCTATATTAACTTTAAACTTGTCTTTCAGGTTCTTGATCATACAAATATGATATATCAATTTCGATTATTTGTCAAACGTATTTATTATAAAGTCAAGCGCGCACCTTTAAGGTGCGCGCCGCCCGAATTAATTATTTAACAAAGCCTAAGCTTATCAAAATCGCATTGTCTACACGGTTCATTGTCGCTGTATTCAACTCCCCTATGCGCTCTTTCAGCCTGCGTTTATCCAAAGTCCTTATTTGCTCCAACAGAATGACCGAATCCTTTGCAAGCCCGTAAGTATTGGACGGAAGTTCTATGTGTGTAGGCAACTTAGCCTTGTTAATTTTGCTGGTAACTGCCGCCGCAATGACTGTCGGTGAATATTTATTGCCCACGTCATTCTGCACAACCAACACAGGGCGCACACCGCCCTGTTCGCTTCCCACTACCGGCGACAAATCAGCATAGTAAAGTTCTCCGCGCTTAATTGTCATATCAACCTCTTTTAACGGCAGTGTATATAATTATTATATGTTCCGCCTTGACTTTATTGTTGACAAGACGGGGGAGCTTTATTCAAGTTTTGATCATCTTTAAATCAATACAGATGCAATGCGTAGTAATTAGTGAATACAAACCCGTAATAGCAGACAAGACATACAAGCATAATTATGCCGGCAGCCCTTCCAAGACTTTTGGTCTTGCCCAGCGAAGAAACAAATATCAGCACTGCGGCAAATAGAGATACCAAACCGCTTATCAATCCTTCAGTTGAAAACGGCAAACCGCCTTTCGAGCATAATGCGCCGAGTCCGCCTATAAGAAGAATATTTGCTATATTGCTTCCTATAATGTTGCCGGTAGCGATTCCCACGTCGCCTTTTTTCGCCGCCGATACCGACGTAACGAGCTCAGGTAGAGACGTGCCGAAAGCGACAACAGTCAACGCAACTATTTCGGAAGGAATACCAATCAGATCTTTTGCTATATATTCGGCAGAATTTACAACCAATTGTGCGCCGCCTACAACCATAATAAGCCCGACTACCGTAATAATGATCAAAAACCAAACTTTTGACTGCAAATTTTCATATCCGGCTTTGAGCTTAGCAAATCTGCCGCTGTAAACGGTTTCCGACTCCTCTGGGTTTGCGGTAGATACTGCAGTCGCCTGTTCAAGATTTGCCTTCGACTGTCTTGTGGCAAGAACGATATTGTACGCCATAAAACCAAGATAAAGTATTATAAGAATGAGACCTTCCCACCATTCGAACGTGCCGCCGATAAAGCCCAAAATCACAAACAATGCGCTTATAATAATAAGAAAAGGCAAATCGATGAATCTGGTGGTTTTTTCTACGGGCAAATTGCAAATAACCGCGGAAATACCGAGGATAAGAAAGATATTCATTCCGTTGCTTCCCAAAATATTGCCAACGATAAGCTCGCCCGAACCGCTGACGGCGTCCACAATCGTAACCGCCGCTTCAGGCGCGCTTGTTCCAAGCGCTACAACCGTAACGCCAATGATAAACGTGGAAACTTTCAGTTTTTTTGCGATTCCGGAAGCACCGTCCACAAAGAAGTCGGCGCCCTTCACAAGCAAAACAAATCCTATCAGAAGCAATAATATGTTTAATATTGCGATGCCCGCCGTATTTGCCGTGCCGGATAAAATCAACGTTCCTGCCATTTTTTCACCTCTTATATAATAATAGCCGACAGGAAGTAAAATAATAAGACTTTTAACTTAAATTGCTTTAAGTTAAAAGTCTTGTTCCTTAAAATTTAAGGGGCTACGGCACGATTTTAAATCGGGGTATGTTGCCGCAACCATTAATAACTACTCCCTTTCAACGAAGAATATTATAACAGTTCAGTTATTTTTTGTCAAGCGTCTTACGGCCAAATGAAGATTTTTTAATATATCTTTTGCGGTAGCGCAGTAGTCCGTATTCTCTTTTGAACTGAGTTCTGCCGAAAGTCCCATAGTATACGCTCCGCATACCGCCGCGTCAAAAGCGCCAAGACCGCGGGCCGCACAACCGCAGATATAACCCGACAGCATATCGCCGCTGCCGCCCTTTGATAGAGCTGTTGAGCCCCGCGTGTTAATAACGGTTTTTCTACCGTCCGTAATTATGCTCGATGCGCTTTTTAAAAGCAGCGTAACGCCGTAATTTTCGGCAAACTGCTGAGAGATGGTGACCGGATCGTTCAGAATTTCTTTTACCGATTTACCCGTCAGTCTTGAAAACTCCTTTATATGCGGCGTCAAGATTACGCTGCACTTTTTATTTTTAAGTATATCCACGCCGTAACGGGACAAAGTATTAAGACCGTCGGCATCTATAATTAATTTACCGCCAAAATCTTGAAGTAATGAGTTTATAGTATCATATAGCTTTTCGCCGATTCCGCACCCCATTCCTATGGCTATTGCCTGTGATGAGAGATCCGGGTCTTCGAGGAAGATAACCTGCGGATATTTTGCGGCAAGAGCCAATTTTACCTTATCGGAAGTCGTCAATTTTAGGTAACCGCAACCCGATTTCAGCGCGGCTTCGGAAGCAAGAGCGGCCGCTCCGATATATTTATCACAACCCGCGACAATGTTTGCGGAACCGTATGTCCCTTTATGCGAATTTCTCTTCCTTACGGGATAAAATAATTTTATGTCGTCATCGCTGTATGTTACTATACAATTTGTAGAGTTGCATATTATGCCGATATCTTTTTTTATGATTTCGCCGCAGTAATCGGGGCCGTCTCCTATAAACATTCCGACTTTATATTCGGCAACGGCAACAGTTAAATCGGCTTTTACGGCGCAACCCATAACGAGCCCGTTATCGCCGTTAATACCGCTCGGAATATCTGCGGCTATTACATAAGCTCCGCTATCGTTGATTTTTGCTATTATCTCTGAATATTTTCCCGTAACTTCGCGAGTAAGTCCCGTTCCAAAAATGCAGTCTACAATAAGATCCGCATTTATTTCTTCAGTGTAATCACCTCGGTATTCGGATTTCGCCCATTGGCAATCGTCGGACATTTTGCCTTCAAAAGCAAAAATATTTACTCTTAAACCGAATTTGCGAAGTACTTCGCCACAAATAAAACCGTCTCCGCCATTGTTTCCCGTGCCGCATACGATTAATATTTTAGCGAAATTTTTTTGCTTTACGACCGTTTTTACCGCTTCGGCAATATGCGAACCCGCGGAAAACATCAACGTGCGCGAAGGTATTCCTATTGTATTAATAGTATACTCGTCGGCGGCGCGCATTTGTGAATTAGTCAATAACTTTTCCATTATATTTTTAAAGAAACCTCCGCTGAGCTGATATATTGTATTTTTCCGTCTGCCTCGCAAACAAGTCTTCCTTCGTTATCAACGTCCAGGGCGGTTGCGGAATACTCCCCGTCCGATCTCTTCAATAAAACTTTCTGACCAAACCAATTTATATATTTTTTATAATCGGAGATGTCATAATCATTTTGCAAATTTTTTATCAGCAAATTCCTGACTTCCCGCACGGAAATACTCGTTTTAGTTACCCTGCGAATAGACGTGGCGATTTCAGACAGTTCTTCGGGCAATTCATTATTTACGTTCAACCCTATTCCAACTATTGAGCGGGTGATTTTGCTTCCGAAAAAAGTATTTTCAATCAGCGTTCCGCAAATCTTTTTCCCATCGACAAGCACGTCGTTTGCCCAGCGTATTACCGGCTTAAGTCCAAAACTTTCAAGCGTGTGGCAGACCGCAACGCAGGCGCTTATCATTATCTTAAAGGTTTCAACGCTCTCAGTTTCAGCAAAATGCCGCATTACCGATACGTACAGCCCTCCGTCCTCGGAAACAAAGCTTCTTCCCTTTGTCCCTTTTCCTGCCGTTTGTTTGTGCGCCGTTACGATAATATCTTCACCGCAATCAATTCTTTTACAGTAATCGTTTGTGGAATCGATTTCTTCAAGCTCAAGAATCTTCATCGGTTTCTCCGAATTTTTCAAGCGCCGACTTTGCCGTATCGTAATCATAGCCCTTGGATAATAAGTACTTGAACCCCTTATAGAGCGTCTCTTTCGACACTTCTTTCCCTCGCATATATTTCGTCAGTAAAGCAAGCGTGTCCTCATCGCTTTCCGTAAACTCGGCAAGCGCGGTTTCTATCGCCTTTTTGTCTGCACCTCGTTTTATCAGATCAACTTCCAGCGCGCGCTTCCCCTTTCCCTTCACACTCTGAACATAAGAACGGCAATAGGCGTAATCATCGACAAACTTATGATATTCAAGCCGACCGAGCACATATTCGATTACGGCGTCCGTATACCCCTTTTTTGCGAGAAAATCGCTCATCTGTTTACGAGTTTTCATTGAAGCCGAAAGATGTGTCATTGCCTTATCCAAAGCCTGCATTTTTTCGGTTTCAAGCTGTATTTCGTCAAGCCTGGACTTATCTATCTGCATACCCGCCTTAAGTTGGTATTTTATGGCAACTTCAAGCTTTATTCCGCAGTAAAATCTGCCGTCAACATATACGTTACAGCGCGCTTTGTCCTTGATTTGCGGCTCTATCGACGTTATTTTAGACATAATTCATATCTTCCGATTTTTATTTTGACGGAAATCATTTTATCATTTTAATATGATTTTGTCAATGAACATATTTGACATCAAGAAAAAGCGGATGTATAATTGAATCATATTTTACAAGAGGGTATAAAAATTATGTCAGCAAATCTTGACTGGGGAAGCCTCGGTTTCGGTTATATAAAGACGCCTTACCGCTACGTTTCCGATTTTACCGGCGGCAAATGGGACGACGGCGCCCTGACTTCGGACGATAAAATCGTTTTAACGGAATGCGCGGGCGTTTTGCAGTATGCGCAGACAATTTTCGAAGGACTAAAAGCATACACGACGCAAGACGGAAGAACCGTAACTTTCCGCCCCGATCTAAACGCGGAAAGAATGATTCAATCGGCAAAACGACTCAAAATGCCCGCATTCCCGAAAGAAAGATTTTTGGAAGCCGTTGATAAAGTCGTTTTAGCGAACAAGGATTACGTTCCTCCGTACGGAAGCGGCGCAACGCTGTATTTAAGACCTTGTATGTTCGGCTCATCCGCAGTTATCGGGGTCAAGCCGGCGCAAGAATATCAATTCAGGCTTTTTGCAACACCCGTAGGTCCTTACTTTAAGGGCGGCGCTAAACCCATTACTATAAGAGTCAGCGACTTTGACAGGGCAGCACCCAGAGGTACCGGAAACGTCAAGGCGGGACTCAACTATGCAATGAGTTTATACGCTATCGTTGACGCGCACGAAAAGGGATTCGACGAAAATTTATACCTCGACCCCGGCACGCGTACGCAAATCGAGGAAACGGGCGGTGCTAATTTCATTTTCATAACTAAGGACGGAAAGGTTGTTACGCCGAAATCGGACAGCATACTTCCCTCTATTACACGGCGTTCCCTCTGTTACGTTGCCGAAAAATATCTCGGACTTACGGTTGAACACCGCCCCGTGAAGCTTGAAGAATTGAGCGATTTTGCCGAATGCGGACTTTGCGGAACGGCGGCGGTCATTTCTCCCGTAGGAAAGATTAATGACCACGGTAAAGAAATCGTCTTCCCCTCAGGTATGGAAAAAATGGGCGAAATCACCAAAAAACTTTACGACACGTTGACGGGTATCCAAATGGGCAGAATCGAAGCTCCCGAAGGCTGGATACGGGAAATAAAATAATATTATAAAGTTATAAAGACGTACCTTTTTTCGTACGCCTTTTATCTTTACGTTAATTATGTCTGTCATAGTACTATTTAAATAGGTTTAATCAAACTATTTTTTGTTATTTAAGCTTAAAAGGAAAGAAATATTCCTTGATTTTTATAATTTTTATCTTACCGTTCAGACGATTAATAATGGAACTGTTAAACATTTCCTCTTCCGTTTTTTTGACGGCCACGGTAAACGCCACTTCGTTTGAATAATCGGTATTTATCAAATTGGCGTCATTTTCGGAAAAAAAGCGCATTGCCAAATCAACGTTCGGATAGTCGACAAGATATCTGTTTTCAACGCATATTTGATACGCAACCTTTTGTGCGGCGTCGAGATTTTCCGCGGCGCAGCCGGAATATGCGCGGACAAGGCCTCCCGCTCCGAGTTTTATCCCCCCGAAATAGCGAGTTACCACCACCGCCGTTTCATACAGCTTTTTTGTCTTTAAAACTTCAAGAATCGGCATTCCTGCCGTTCCCTGCGGTTCGCCGTTATCCGAAAATCTTAAAAAATTTCCGAAATTATCGCAAATATAGGCATAACAATTATGCGTGGCATCGGCATATTCGGAGGAAACTCGGGAAATAAAATCTTTGGCCTCCTTCTCGCTTGTAACGTGTTTTGAAGTTGTGATAAAGCGGGATTTTTCGATTATTTTTTGTGTTACGCATTCGCCGCTTACCGATAAATAATTTCCAACCATATTTTTAAAAATGCGGCAGTACGCCGCATTTTATTATATCAAATTAATTCTTATATGAACTTTTTTGCCCTTATGGATAACGTCTCCGCAATTTACGGGCATATTTATGTCAGTTACCTTGTCGTCGTTAAGTGAAACGCCGCCCTGCTGAATCAATCTTCTCGCCTCGCCGTTCGACGAGCATACGCCTGCCGCTACCAATACCGATATTATAGTCGGATTCTCAACTTTAACGTCCTTTTCGGGCAGCGAACCGCTACCGCCAAACGCCGCCCTTGCCTGATCTTGCGCCGCCGACGCCTTTTCCTCGCCGTGCACGAGTTTAGTCAGCTCGTAAGCGAGCACTTCTTTTGCGGTATTTATTCGCTCGTCCCTATAGCGCACGAGCTCCGCAATCTCTTCGAGCGGCAAAAACGTAAGAAGTTTGAGACAGT
>CAYLQK010000010.1:0-21856 GCA_964385865.1 uncultured Clostridia bacterium
AATTGTCAAGGAAAGCTTCTAGACTGTTTTTATATTAGAGATTACGGTGTGGACTCAGTGGCGATTCGGTTATGCACTTGTGCGTTCAGATTCTTAAAAGGAAACTGCTTCTACGGCGACGGGAAGTGAGTCTGAGGGAAATCCTACCGAACCTTAAGCCGCAAAGTTTATTTAATATAAACCACTATATTGTTCTTTTACGCACATAGTTGTGCGTATTATTTTTAATAAGATAAAAAATATGGACGACGATAATTTAAACAATCAGAAAGATTCTAAAAAAAAACCTAAACAAAAGAAAAAGAGAATACCCGAATGGCTCGTATGGGGGCTAACCGTTCTTTTTCTCTCGTTTGTATTGACCTGCGTTTTCAGTTTTTTGACCGAAATATCAATAAACGAGGACAGCCCCGCATATATATGCGTTATAGTTCTCTTGATTCTCCTGATCCTAAACATCGGGTGCGACGTCCTTGCGAATGCGATCATATCCTGTAAAGTCGACGCGTTTCACGCTATGGCGTCCAATAAGATAAAGGGAGCAAAGCGAGCCGTAACATTTTGCTGCAACGCTACAAAACTTAGCAGTATATTTGCCGACGTTATCGGCGATATCTGCGGTATTGTCAGCGGTGCCGCAGGCGCGGTGCTCGGAATTATCATAGCTGGAGACGGCGGTGCTACAATAAAACTTGTTTCCGCTATCGGCGTAAGCGCGGTAATCGGCGCTCTTACGGTGGGAGGCAAGGCTATCTTCAAGCATTTTGCCATAAAATACAATAAACAGATAGTATTCGGGTTTGCCAGATTCACCACTTTTTTCAAGAAGGAAAAATAATGCTTGAAAGTTTAAACGGTAAAAATTTAAAATCAATGACTTTGCCTCAGCTTGCCGTCCTTTGCGATGAAGCGAGGCAAAAAATTATATCTACTGTTTACAATAACGGAGGACATCTCTCTTCCAACCTCGGTACGGTAGAGCTTACCGTTGCGTTGCACTACGTATTCGATTTTCCCGAAGATAAGGTTATTTTCGACGTTGGGCACCAGTGCTATACGCATAAATTGCTTTCGGGCAGATTAGACAAATTCGATACTTTGCGTCTCAAAGACGGTATTTCTGGTTTTCCCAAGAGGGAAGAGAGCCCGTACGACTGCTACAACACCGGACACGCCGGAACGTCCGTTTCGGCCGCTTTGGGAATTGCAAAAGCGCGCGATATAGAGGGAAAGAATTTTAACGTAATAGCCGTCATTGGAGACGGATCGTTCAATAACGGTATTATATATGAAGCGTTTAACAGTTTAAAGACGTTAAAAAGCAATATCCTTATAATTCTTAACGACAACGGTATGTCTATAGCCCCCACCGTCGGAAGTATGCACGAATATCTTGAAATGCTGAGCGGCGACGAAGCGCAATGTGAAAAACGCGACAGGCACGAAAAGATTTTCGCGCGTTTCGGACTTGAATACGACGGAGTGTACGACGGTAATGACCTTGAACAAATGATTTCAAAGCTTACCGAAGTAAAAGAGCGGCTCAAAAAGGGCTCGGTCATATTACACGTTCTATCAAAAAAGGGTAAGGGTTTTGCCTTTTTCGAGGACAATCCCGAAGCAACGCATAGCATTTCATACGATTGCGACAAATTGACGGAGTATTCCGAAGTGCTCGGCAAAACATTAACCGATTTAGCCGAAAGAGATAATAAAATAATCGCGGTTACGGCGGCTATGGCTTCCAACCTCGGACTGGGAAACTTCTTTGAAAGATTTCCCGACCGCGCAGTCGACGTGGGGATCTGCGAGGAGAATGCGGCGATTTTATGTGCGGCAATGGCGACGCAGGGTTTTAAACCCTATTACGCCGTGTATTCCACGTTCTTACAGCGGTCGTTCGACGAAGTTATCGTAGATATCTGTTGTCAGAACCTGCCTGTAACGTTCTGCATAGACAGGGCGGGAATCACGGGTCCGGACGGCGAAACACATCAGGGCGTTTTCGATTTGTCTTTTTTGAGCCCCATACCCAATCTCACGATAGCTGTGCCTAAGGATATAAACGAGTTTAAAGCGCTGCTCGAGTTCAGCGCCACGTTCGGCGCGCCGCTTGCCGTCAGATATCCGAGGGAGAGTAGAATAATTTTTGAAAAACAAAGCGAAATAGTTTACGGTAAGTGGGAAACGCTTATTTGCGGCGACGGTAAATTTGTAATAATTGCCTGCGGCGAGCGTCCGTTGACGATCGCTTGCGATGCGGCAAAAACGCTTGAAAAAGACGGAATAAACGTCGGCGTCGTAAACGCTCGGTTCGTCAAGCCTCTCGATACCGAACTTTTAGCGGCTTTGAGGGAAAGATTTATAATAACGGTGGAAGATAATATGCTGATCGGCGGGCTCGGTTCGCTCGTTGACGGTTATTATTCCGAACAGTCAAAAATAATCAAAAATTTTGCATACAGGGACTCGTTTATACCGCAAGGTAAGGTTGAAGAACTGATGCCTTCTTTCGGGGTTAGTAAAGAAGAAATAATCAAATATATACAAGATGCGAATAGATAAATTTCTGGCGGAAAAATACGGATCGAGAAATAAATCCTCCGCAGCTATATCAAAAGGGCTGGTTCTTGTGAACGGAAGACCTGTTTCGCCCTCGTACGAACTCAAAGAAAGCGACGCGCTAACTTTTTCAGAGGCGGAGGAAAACTTTGTTTCCGCAGGAGGGTTCAAACTCAGTAAGGCAATAAAGGATTTCGGCTTCATTGTTAAAGATAAGGTCTTTGCGGATATCGGCGCAAGCACTGGCGGCTTTACAGACTGTCTTTTGCAGAATGGGGCGCGGAAAGTGTATTGCATTGACGTTGGCAACAGCCAGTTGGATAAAAAACTAATCTCCGATAAGACCGTAATAATAGATAATTTTAACGCCAGATACCTCACAAGGGAGCTTTTTTCCGAAAAACTTGACGGCGTTGTTATAGACGTCAGTTTTATTTCGCTTACACTAATATTGAAAGCCGTAAGCGAAGCGCTTGATACTGGCGCGTACGTTTTAGCGCTTATCAAGCCGCAGTTCGAGTGCGAGGGCGGTCGCGTCGGCAAAAACGGCATAGTCCGCGACAAGAAGACCCACGAACGCGTTATATATAAAATAATCGATTATGCCCTCGGTTGCGGTTTGGCAACTTTAAACCTCACAAACGCGCCTATCGTTTCGGGCAAGAATAAGGAATACGTTATTCTGCTTGAAAAGGGAGCGCAAATTACCAAACAAAAAGAATATTTGTTAAAGTCTGTTAATTTGTAAATTGACGGACTTTTTTATTTGCATATTTGTATAAAAAGATATATAATGAAAGAGATGAAGGTGGGAGTATATTTTAACAAACATTATATATCCGAAAACAAGCAAAACGTAGAAAGGATTTGCGGCGTTATTACGAAAAGCGGTGCGGATTGTATTGTCGTAAACGGAATTCAGGATTTGGACGGGCTTGATATTCTTTTTGTGCTCGGCGGCGACGGAACGATTTTAATGGTTGCGACGGAGTGCGCTAAGCGCGGAATAAAGATATTGGGCATAAATTACGGTCATTTGGGCTTTCTTGCCGAATTCGAACCCGATAAAGTGGACGAGGCGCTTGCGCTCGTGCGCAGCGGAAATTACAAGACGCAGAAGAGAAGCGTGATTGAAATAGAATGCGGCGGTAAAACTTATCTTGCCCTGAACGACGTGGTCGTTCAACGCAGTACCTGCGGAAATGATTTCAGCAACACAATCAATCTTCGTGCCGAAATAGACGGTTCAACAGTGGATAAATTTTCATCCGACGGTATAATTATCAGTACGCCTACTGGTTCGACGGCATACTCGCTTTCGGCCGGCGGCTCTGTTTTGACGCCTGATATTAACGCTTTTATAATGACGCCTATTTGCGCGCATTCATTACATTCCCGTCCAGTGGTTTATAACGACGGTTCCGTTTTAAAGATTCATCTTTTAAGTTCGGGGGCGATGCTCAATATAATTGTTGACGGCAGGATCGTGGATACGCTCGACAGCAGCAAAACTGTTATTGCAAAAAAATCGTCGTATTATGTGGAGTTTATTACTCGGGACGAAACCGATTTTTTTAAAAAACTTTTGATTAAATTAAATAAATGGAGTAAATGATGCACAGGAACGCAAGACAACAGAAAATTCTCGAAATTATCGTAGCAAAAGAGATCGATACGCAGGAAGAGCTTTGCCAGGAACTGAATAAACTCAATTTTAACGTTACGCAGGCCACCATATCGAGAGATATCAAAGACCTGAAACTATACAAAATTTCTGGGACCACGAAAAAATACAGATACGCCTGCCTCGAAAGCGACGACGATTCTGTTTCAGGCAGAATGAAGACTCTGTTCCGCGAGTGCGTTCAGACAATAAATTTCGCCAACAACATCATAGTAATTAAAACTATGCGCGGAAACGGGTCTACGGCGGGTATTTTCGTTGATTCGCTTCAGCTTAAAGAGGTTATCGGCTGTGTTGCGGGCGACGATACTTTATTAATCATTGTGGACAGTAACGACAATACGCCCAAAATAGCGGAAAAGCTAAAAGAGTACATATCGCAATGCTGAGAAGATTATACGTTAAAAACGTAGCTTTAATAAACGAAGCCGATATCGAATTCGATAGCGGTCTGAACGTTTTATCGGGTGAAACGGGCTCGGGTAAATCTGTAATACTCGATTCTATAAATTTCGTCCTTGGCAGTAAAGCTGACAGAACTATGATAAGATACGGCGAGAGCGAGGCTTCCGTTCGCGCTGAATTCGAGGTCGAGCCCGATTCCGAAGCGGTAAAGAAACTTGAAGAACTCGATATCGAATCCGACGGTACCATAGTTATCACCCGCAAGCTTTCTTCTGACGGGAAGGGGGCTGTCAAATTGAACGGGAATTCGGTTTCCGCTACGATGCTGAAGAACGTAACGCAGCATTTGGTCGACGTACACGGTCAGAGCGAGCACTTTTTTCTGCTGAGCGAAACAAATCAACTTAAAGTAATAGACGGCTTGCTCGGGGATCAAGTAGAAGGGATAAAAACAGATCTGTCGCGACTGATAGCGAGAAAAAAGCAGTTAAAGTCGCAAATAGCGGCTTTGGGCGGAGATGAGGCGGAGCGCGCGAGAAAGCTCGATTTGCTTAGTTATCAAATAAACGAAATCGAGAGTGCGGATTTAAAGATAGGTGAATTCGAAGAGTTGAAAGCCCGTCAGAACGTCCTGTCTAACGTAGAAAAGATAATGTCGGTTCTCAATTCTGTCAGGGCGATCCTCAGCGACGACGGAGGATGCTGCGACGGACTTTCTTCGGCAATACATTCAATGAACCAGATAAGCGGATTAAGCGAAGACTATGCGAATATCGCTACACGCTTGGAGGAACTGAATACGGAATCGGTCGATATTGCCGAGACCCTTTCCGATATGTCCGAAGAGCTGACTTTTGACGAAAGCGAAGCACTGAGAATAGACGAAAGATTAACTCTTATCAAAGCGTTGAAAAAGAAGTACGGCGCCGACGAAGAGCAGATTCTTGCATTTAAGAAAGACGCGCTAAGGGAATACGACGCGATTTCCGACAGCGCGGCCGCTATAGAAAGATACAATAAAGAAACGCAAAACTGTAATGCCGAAATTTTTAATCTCTGTAAAAAGTTAACGAAGCTTAGGCAAGACGCGGCGAAAAGTTTTTGCTTGAACGTTGAAAACGAGCTTCGGTCGTTAAATATCCCCGATGCAAGGTTTGACGTCGTTTTCAATGAATATAACGCAGAAAACGCCAATCTGCAATCCGCCGACGGCAGTGATGCGGTAAGTTTTGTATTTTCCGCCAACAAAGGCGAGCCGTTAAAGCCGTTGAATAAGGTTATCAGCGGCGGCGAAATGAGCAGGTTTATGTTGGCAATCAAAACCCAGCTAAAAGATTTGAACGGCATATCAACTTATATTTTCGACGAAATAGACGCAGGAATAAGCGGTTTTACCGCAGGAACGGTAGCCAAGAAATTCAAAAGCATAGCAAAGAATACGCAGATTCTTGCCGTCTCGCATCTTCCGCAGGTATGTGCGGCGAGCGATAGTCAATATCTGATATTCAAGATGGAAGACGGCGGTAAAACTTATACAAAAATTACCAGACTTACGCAAGACGAGAAGATAGACGAGATAGTGCGGCTCACCGGCAGCGTATATTCAGAAGCGGCAAAGCGGCACGCGGAAGAGTTGATAGAACAATTTAAAAATTAAAAAGACGATAAAATAAAGACGACGGCAAAAACCGTCGTCTTTTTGAATATTCAAAACAAGCTTGCACAAAATACGGTTATGCGTTTCGGAAAAAATATTATAAGATCTCTGTTGTCGTTCATTGCCGTAGTGTTGTGCGTATTTTCTTTTAATCCGCTCATAGCTTCGGCGGAACCGCAATCGCTATATTTGGGCGGCTTTCCTGCCGGTTTTACATTGAATACCACAACGGTAGAGGTTATCGGTATATGCGACGTTATAACTAAAGAAGGCTTAAAGTCGCCGGCAAGGGATTGCGGAATTATTATAGGCGACGTAATAGAAGGAATTAACGGCAGACAAGTTGACTGTACGGAGGATATTAATAAAATTCTGTCCGATGATTATAAAAAATATCTATTAACTTTGATTAGGGAAGGTGAAAAGTTTACCGTAGAAATCTTTCCCGCAACCGATTTTGCGTCGGGTGCGAAAAGACTTGGCGTACTTGTAAAGGATAGTATAAACGGTATAGGTACCGTAACCTATATTGATAAGACAAACAATAAATTTGCGTCTCTCGGGCACCCGGTAACCGATTTGAAAAACAATCTGATGGAAATTAACGGCGGCACGGTGTACGGCTGTCTTGTGTACGAAGTAAAGAAGGGTGTAAGGGGAACTCCCGGTGAATTGCGCGGAGCTTTTGAAAACTTTAACGTTATCGGAAAGGCTTGCCTTAATTGCTCTTGCGGAATTTACGGCGATTTGTCGTCTGATTTCGATACGTCGGGACTAATTAAGGTGCAAAAAGGTTCGATTGACGATGTTAGGATAGGTAAGGCAAGTATATATACAACTCTGCACGGAAACGACGTTAAGGAATTTGAAATTTCAATAGTTAAAGTTGATAAAACCAACAAGGAGCACAGAAATTTTGTTATAAAAATAGAGGATGAAGAATTGATTGGAATCACGGGCGGAATAGTGCAGGGTATGAGCGGAAGCCCGATCGTTCAGAACGGTAAACTCGTTGGCGCCGTTACTCACGTCTTTATAAACGATCCTACTCGCGGTTACGGAATAGGTATAGAAAATATGTTAAGTTCATATTAATTGCAATTTCCTCATAGACTAATATATGAGGAAATTGTCTTTTAATGGGTACAAATGCGACAAAAAGTTTCTGATAGCCTTTGCAATAACTTTAATATGCTCTATTATATGTGGCATAGTACTTTTTAAAATTGCAACAGTAAACATATTTTTTAGAGATTTTGCCGAAGATTACGTCTATTACGTCTTTAATTTTAAAAATTCATCTCTGATATTTCCGCATCTTTTGAGCGAAATCCTGTACTTATATCTGTTCTTTCTTTTGGGGTATTTTACGAGACTTAAATATGTTACTCTGGCGTTAGTATTTGTCCGCGGACTTTTTTTTGCGGTCTATGCCGCCATTCTGATTGGTCTGAACGCGCTTGGCGGCGTTATGGTTGCGGTTCTCGTTTTTATACCTACGGCGTTGGCTTCGTTGGCTCTCTGTTGTCTTACTGCTGAGATCTGCAGAATTATTAATAAAAAAATCGTATTCTTTATGCCTCTCGTGTTTGCGCTCGTAAACGTAGTATTAATGATTTTGCTAATCAATATAGTTTTCAGGGTGGTGATAGTAATAGTATAATTAGCAAAATTTTTCTCATATTACTTATATGAAAAAGATATTTGTTACACTTATTATCGCTTGCCTTATGTGCGCCGGTATAGTTTCGTCGGGTTTTAAGCTCAATACAAATTCCGCTTTGACGGTGGGCTGTAAATCGGCTTATCTTATGGATTTTGATTCGGGAGAATGTATCTATAAGCAGAATGAAAAGGTGCGCGTCCCGATAGCGAGCGTGTGTAAAGTTATGACCCTGACTCTATGTATGGACGCCGTAAATTCGGGTAAGCTTGCTTTGACGGATAAGATAACCGCCAGTGAGAACGCGGCGGGAATGGGCGGATCTCAGGTGTTCCTTGGCAGCGGCAATGAATATACTGTGGACCAGCTGATCAAGAGCGTGATAGTTTGCTCGGCGAACGACAGCTGCGTTGCGCTTTCCGAAACCGTTGCGGGCAGTGAAGAAAGTTTTGTTGCAAAGATGAACAAGAAGGCGACGGAGCTGGGGTGCAACGATACTTTATTTGCGAATTGTACGGGATTGCCTAAGGCACCCCAATACTCGTGCGCGCACGACGTTGCGCTGATGTTTAAAAATCTCTTGTCATACGATAATTATTTTACTTATAGTAAAATCTGGCTTGAGGACTTCATTCATCCCGATAACAGAACAACTACGATGACAAACACGAACAAATTGATAAAAAAATATTCCCTTTGCGACGGAGGGAAGACGGGGTTCACCAACGAGGCCGGGTTCTGCCTTGCGGCAACCGCAAAAAAGGATAATATGAGGCTAATATCTGTCGTGCTCGGCGCAGACAGCAGCGACGGCAGATTTACTTCGACGGTTAACTTGTTCAATTACGGATTTGCGAATTATAAAAACAAGATCGTCCTCGATAAAGACGTAACGCTCAATGACGAATTCGCGGTAAGCGGCGGCAAGAAACAGAGTTTTGCCGTATTGCCCGAGAGAAATTGTTACGTATTTTCAGCGGCGGACAAGTCTCCCGACGTAACTTACAATATCATATGCGAAAAAGTCAAGGCGCCCGTTGCGTGCGGACAGGTGGTCGGTAAAATCGAGGTCTACAAGGACGGCGTTTTATATGACACCGTAAACGTCGTTTCTGCGGAAGACGTGAAAAAAGCGGGATTTGACGATTATTTTGTAAATATTTCAGGAAACTGGGCTCTATAAGCCGATTGCGGTATCGTAACAACGGTACCGTATTTATTATAACGGTCAATTATGAACGGTAATTTGTTTGACTATTTTAGGCGGTTTTGATACAATCAATATATAATATTTGAGGTTTATTATGAACGAAAGAGATACGCTTAAAATAAACGGTAAAGGACATCTTGAAATCGGGGGAGCCGACTGTACCGAGCTTGCGGAAAAATTTAAAACGCCGCTCTATGTTTTCGACGAAAAACATATACGGGCAATGATGCGCAACTATCAGGACACGATAAACGCGGAATACGGCGGCAACGGCTTAGTGCTGTACGCGTCCAAAGCGTTTTCCTGTAAAGCCGTTTACGTTATAGCGGATCAGGAAGGAATAGGCGTCGACGTGGTTTCGGGCGGTGAATTATATACCGCAATAGAAGCGGGGTTCCCGACGGAAAAAATTTATATGCACGGGAACAACAAGCTTGTGAACGAGCTTGAATTCGCGCTCGATAATAAAATCGGCACTATCGTCGTGGACTCGTACAGAGAAGCGGATATCCTTGACGGGCTTGCGGGTGAACGCGGAATAACGCAGAACGTATTATTGCGCATAAATCCCGGGGTGGAAGCGCATACGCACGCTTTCGTTCAGACGGCGCGAACGGACAGTAAGTTCGGCTTTTCGATTTCTGACGGGGCGGCCGAAGATATCACGGCGCACGTTCTATCCAAGAAAAATCTGTGTTTAAAGGGCTATCATTGCCATATAGGCTCCCAGATATTCGAAAAGCAATCTTTCGTGCTTGCGGCCGATAAAATGCTGGACTTTATTGCGTATATAAAAGACAAGCTTGGCTTCGAAGCCGAAACGCTGAATATAGGCGGAGGGTTCGGTATATGGTATAACGATGAGGATCCAAAGCTTAAGCCCGACGACTATACTGATTATCTTACCTGCCTTATTACTGCCGTAAAAGAGAAATCTAAACAGCACTCCATCAAAGAGCCCTATCTCGTAATAGAGCCCGGACGCTCTATTGTCGGAGAAGCAGGAATAACGCTGTACACGGTTGGAGCTATAAAGGATATCCCCGGCATCAAAAAGTACGTTGCGATCGACGGCGGTATGTTCGACAATCCGAGGTATGCGCTCTATCAGTCAAAATATACGGTGCTGCTTGCCAACAGGGCGAGGGAAGAGTGTACGGAAAAGGTAACGATTGCAGGCAAATGCTGTGAAAGCGGAGACCTTATTGCCGTAGATGTGCCTCTCCCAAAAGCCGAAAGCGGCGATATAATGGCGGTTTTGTCGACGGGTGCGTACAATTATTCGATGGCGAGCAATTATAACAGAAATTTTATACCTGCGGCAGTTCTTGTTAAAGACGGAAGAGCTGAATACATAATCAAACCGCAGACGTACGAGGATCTTGTCAGGAACGACGTCATACCGGAATATTTGAAATAATGGATTATTTATTTACTTATCTTGCGTCGATTATCGCCGTACTTTTTGTATTTGTACCGCACGAATTCGCGCACGCATTTATCGCCTATAAAAACGGGGACGGCACCGCTAAAATGTACGGCAGGCTTACCTTGAATCCCATAAAACATATCGATCCTGTCGGTATGATTCTCTGTATCTTTACGGGATTCGGCTGGGCTAAGCCCGTTCCCATTAACCCTTACAATTTTCGAAAATACAGGCTCGGATTATTTACGACGGCGATTGCGGGAGTGGTTACAAATTATATAATTGCGTTTTTAGCATATCCGTTGTCCCTGCTGCTGGTGAAATACGGTTCAACAGACAGCGAAGCAGCATTTTATGCCGTATATTTTTTCCGTACGCTATTTTATCTTATATTTCTTTATAGTTTATCGGTATTTATCTTTAATTTGCTGCCTCTGTATCCTTTGGACGGATTCAGAGTGGTTGAGTCTTTCACGCGCGAAGTAAATCCCGTAAGAAGATTTTTGAAAAATTACGGCTATTATATTTTGATAATACTCGTAGTGGAAAGCTTCTTATGCGGGCTTGTTACTAAATATACGAATTTATACTATATCAATTATTTTGACGTACTCGGCTATGTTAAATGGTTTGCAAGAAATATTATCGGCTACCCGATAACGGCGTTCTGGAACTGGATCATACTCTGAGCCTTGGTTTGAAATTATGACAGATAAAAATTATGAAGATTTTGAATCCGTAGTGGATTACAATACCGTACTTGACGACTTCGAAGGTCCGTTGGATCTGTTGTTACATCTTATAAATATTGCTCGTATTAATATAGAAGACGTATTCGTCTCCAAAGTTACCGAACAATTCTTAGACTACGTCGAGTATATGAAAACCCAGCCGCGCAGGGACGTTGATAAGGAGAGCGAATATCTTGCTATCGCCGCGCAGATTATCTACATAAAATCGAAAAGTATGGTGCCGGTCGTCGAGGTTGCGGGCGATGAAATGGGTGGCGCAGGAGAGGAAGAGCGCGCGCTTATCGAACAGCTGAAACAGAGGGAGTACGAGCTTATCAAAGAAGAGACGCCGAAGCTGAAAAATCTCGAAACGATAGGATACTTTTTTAAACAACCTGAGCCTGATTTCAGTAAGGTGAAAATCGTATATAAGGACTTCAACGTCAACGCGATGCTTGAAGCGTTTGCAAATCTGATGCTGCGCAACGAGAGCTTACAGCGTGAAAAGGAGAACGTAAAGGAAATTCCTAAGGACGTTCATACGGTCGAAGAAAAAGTCTCGTTCATAAGGGACAGATTGATCGAGAGTAAAGAAATTTCTTTCGACAGTCTGTTTACTACGTTTTCAAGGGATGAATTTATAACTACGTTTCAGGCCATTTTGGAAATGCTTAAGCATCAGTTTATCAACATAGATCAGGAATCTGCGTTCGGACCTATCAATATCAAACTCAACCCTGACTGGGATTTAAAGGACTTATCAAATGAACAATTTGACGAATATAATTGAGGCGATAATATTTGCGTCAGGCGAAGCCGTTCCCGTAAAATATATCGTAGAAAAACTCGGCTGTACGCTGAAAGAAGTGAATGCGGGAGTAGGGGAGCTTAAAGAAAAATACGGTGGCGAAAGCGGTATCCATCTTTTGACTTTCAACGGCAAATTGCAGTTTGCGACAAACCCTTCCTACAAGCAGCCCGTATCGGAAGTGCTTACGCCTATCAAAGAAAAGGAATTTACAAAAACCATACTCGAATGTGCCGCGATTATCGCATATAAACAACCGATAACCAAACCCGAACTTGAAGAAATAAGACAGGTGAGTTGCGATTACGCCATACATACCCTTTTGGAATTGGAAATGATCGTGCCTTGCGGCAGAAAGGACGCTGTTGGCAAGCCCATTCTTTATGCAACTACCGACAATTTCCTTAAGAGATTCAAATTGAATTCAATCGACGAATTGCCCGATTACGACGAGCTTATGGCCCAGATTGCCGAGCTCAACAGCTCTATTTTGTCCGATGAGGAAGAAGATATGAATTATCTTTACCGCAAGGATGAATACGTTGAAAACGCGGAGAAGAAGGAGCCCGTTAAAGCGGAGAATAAGAAACCCGAAATTACGGAAGACGGGTTCGAGTTGCCTGATTTCATATCGGATGACGACGATCTGATAAAAATAGAATAAGTTGACTGAGTAAAAAACGGAAGGGATAAGCCTTCCGTTTTTTTGTATATTTAACTTTTCGTTACAGATAATATTAATGTGAATAACGTTCTGCCGATTATAGCTGCGACAGGATTTCTGATATCCGTTTTCCCTATTCACGTATTTAATTATATCTATATAAATACCGAAGAGAAGTACGCAAGTATAAACGTAACTTTGTTCAGGTTTATCAGGCTGTTCAATATAAACACGGTCAAAAATAAACCGGGACAGATGCAGGTAAACGGTAAGGAAAAAAAGCTCGATTTAAGCACGCTGAAAATCAATTTTTATAGAATATTCAATACTCTCTGTATCTACAAAATCATACAATTGTCAGACTACGGTATGAATAAGCCTGAAAACGCCTACGCTGCGCTTGCGCAAAACGGGTTAACCCTCGGGATATACTCATTTCTTAGAATCAACGGAAATTATGCCAAGCTGAGAAATTACACCGTATTGAACGAGGAGCATTCTTCAATCAGATACTATGCAAAAGCTGTAACTATAATAAATTTAATGGTTATTACGAAAATCTTTTTAATATTTATAATGGAGAAAATGAATGAACTCAAAAATTAAAAGAAGTAAGGATAAAGATTTCAATGAAACCGCGATACCTATAGAGAAGGTTGCCGACGCGGATACTGTCATCGGCAAATCTATAATAACGGTAAGCGGCGCGCAGGTGATTCCGCTCTCTACCGTTACTATTGTAAACCTGAGCGGCGGCGGTGAGTACGGCGACGTAAAGACTTTTAAAGAGCTTGACGGTTTTAAACTTGCGGGGGGAAACGGAACCGTCGTCTCCGTCAAACCGAAAGGTTTTTTGGTGGACGACGGCAAGGGTTGCAGATTGCTAAAAATGGATGAAGCGGCTCTCGACTCGCTGATAGATAAGACCGGAGAACTTGTAAACAGAATATCCGACAATGCGTAAATCATTTTTATGTCTAATATGTTCGTTGCTGGGAATTTTTAGCATATTTTCAGTGGAATTATATGCAATTAGTACTCGGACAAGTATTAGCGCCTATGCAAGCGCTCAATCGGAGATTGCGATGGAGATGAGGAGCGGAACGGTTCTTACTGAAAATAATGCTGACGCTATGCTGCCTATGGCGAGTACTACAAAAATTCTTACGGCGATTATAATTATAGAAGATTGCAACCTTGACGAGGTAATAACGGTACCTGACGAGGCGGTAGGAGCAGAGGGGTCGAGCATTTATTTAAAAAAGGACGAAAAGCTTGATATCCGAGATTTGCTTTACGGGTTGATGTTGCGGTCGGGAAACGACAGCGCGGTTGCGCTTGCTATTCATCATAGCGGAAGCGTACAAAAATTTGCCGTGGTTATGAACGAACGCGCTCGAAGTATGGGCGCCAAAAATTCGAATTTTACGAATCCGAGCGGCTTACCTGACGAAGAGCACTATACAACGGCAAGGGATCTGTGTACGATAGCCTGTTACGCAATGGACAACGCGACTTTCAGGGAAATTGTATCTTCTACAAATTACACCGGTAAATACAGGAGCTATGCGAACAAGAATAAAATGTTGCGCCTTTATGAGGGCGCGAACGGCGTCAAGACCGGTTATACTATGAGGGCGGGCAGGTGCCTTGTATCCTCTGCCGAAAGAAACGGTATGGACGTTGTGTGTGTGGTGTTGAATTGTCCGGATATGTACGAGAGGAGTTGCGCTATTTTCGATAAATGCTTTGACGATTTTGAGCTTTTAAAAATAGATACCGATAAGGTATTTATGTGTAACAAAGTACTATGCAAATTAAAGAATATCTGCTCGATAATCGTCGAAAAGTCGTCAGAAATAGATTATAATGTAGTTCCGAACGAAATTAACGATAGTGAAAACGGCGTGGCGCGCCTTGAAATTTATAATCGAAATAAGTTGATTTTTTCAGAAAAATTATATAGTATATAGTTAACTAAACAAGGACTATAAGACTGTATAATGAGAATCAACAAATATCTTGCGGCGTCAGGCGTGGCGTCAAGACGCGAATGCGATAGACTTATCGAAAGCGGTAAGGTTACCATAAACGGAAAGAAAGCTGATTTGGGAACAAACGTAGGCGATGACGACGAGGTCTGTGTGAACGGAAACAAGGTTGCCCTGAAAAAAAACGAATATTATATACTGAACAAACCAAAAGGATATATCTGTAGCGTTACGGACGATAAGGGCAGAAAAACGGTTATGGATCTTATGCCCGCAAACGTGGGAAGAATTTATCCTGTAGGTCGGCTCGATTATGACAGCGAGGGAATGCTCATTTTAACGACTGACGGCGAGCTTGCGCAACACCTTACCCATCCGTCTAACGACGTCCCCAAGACGTATCTTGTCAGAATAGAAGGTACCTTAACGGAAGCTATGCTCAATCCTATAAGAAGCGGTATAGAGATCGACGGCGGTTACGTAACAAAAAAATGCAAAGCACACATAGTTGAAACCAATAAGGAATACACTAAGATTCATATAACGATTACCGAGGGTAAAAACCGGGAAATCAGAAAAATGTTCGCCGCGATAGGCAGGGAGGTTACTCTGCTTAAACGTATCAAGGTCGGGGAATTGACATTGAGAGGACTCGATAGAGGTGCTTACAGAAAATTGAATAAGCAGGAAATAGCTTATCTTATGACTCTTTAAGAAACGTGCGGCGGAAACGTACAATAAAAAGCGAAGAATTTTAAAATTCTTCGCTTTTTATTACTGTTTATCGTTCCGCTATACACAACAAACAACTTTAAATGTTAAATATTTCTGATGAGTCCCACAACTTTGCCGAGAATCGAAACGTTGTCGAAGATGAAGTCTTCCATATCGTCATTTTCGGGATGAAGAATAATTTTATTATCGCGCTTGAAGAACCTTTTTACCGT
Organism: uncultured Clostridia bacterium; assembly: GCA_964385865.1. Lineage (GTDB taxonomy): Bacteria > Bacillota > Clostridia > Christensenellales > Borkfalkiaceae > Coproplasma. The sequence continues at coordinate 15,752 of CAYLQK010000010.1, forward strand.
TGCACTGTCTTCGACAAGCGCCACGACGATATCGCCGTTTTCGGCGGTTTCCTGTTTCTTAACAACAATCTTGTCTCCGTCAAACATTCCTATATTCTTCATTGAATCTCCGTGGACGTTCAACATAAATAAGTCTTCTCCGGAAAATACGTTCCCGGGCAAAGTATAAAAATCTTCGTAGTTTTCGGTTGCAAATATGGGTTGCCCTGCGGCAACAGTGCCTACAAGGGGGACTGTGAGTGCGTTTTGCTTTAAAGATACCGCCCTGTTTTTGCTTCCTACTTTATTTAACAGACCTTTTTCGGTCAATTGATTTATGTAGGTAAAGGCGGTTGCAGTGGATTTAATATCGCACGCTTTACAGACCTCGCGCACTGAGGGCGAAAATCCGTTCTCTGTTATATATCTTTGTATGAACTCGAATACCAGATCGCTTTTATCGACGCCGCGTTTTTTCATTTATCTTACCTCCGCTTATATTATAGCACACCTTAAACTAAAAAATCAAACATTTGTTCCTGTAATTTTGCTTGTCTTTTGAGATAATTTATTATATTATGTAGTTGGAGGCGTTAAAATGGCAGCGAATATAAAGAGAGCGGAAGAGGATAGCAGATGCGTTTTATACGATAGGGAGTGTATAGGATGCCTTGAATGCGAAATTTGCGATTTGAATCCTGCAAAAATTTGCGATAACTGCGGAAAGTGCCTTGACATCAAAGACGACGCAGTTATTAAAATAGATAAAATCATAGTAAACGATGACGATTTTTAAAAATTACTTAACGGCGCAAGTTAAGAAAAATAAGTACAAGGTAAAAAAATAACCCCGTCGCGCGGACTGCGCGGCGGGGTTTATCCTTTTTATTTTAATACATACCGCCCATATCGGAACCTGCGCCGGGCATAGCGGGGGCAGGGGGCGTGGGGATATCGGTTACGATGCTTTCAGTGGTCAGCAGTGTTGCCGCCACGGAAGCCGCGTTTTGTAGAACCGAACGTGAAACCTTTGTAGGGTCGATTATGCCGCTCTTAACCATATCCGTATATTCATTTTTAAGGGCGTCAAATCCATAGTTTGCCTTGTTCGCCGTGAGAATATTGTTGACGACAACGGACCCGTCGAATCCTGCATTTTTTGCAATCTGACGAACGGGCTCTTCGATCGCCTTCATAACTATTGCCGCACCAGTCTTTTCGTCTCCGTCCAATTTCTCGATAAGCGCTTTCAGTTCGGGGATAGTGGAGAGGAGAGCAACTCCGCCGCCGGGCACGATGCCTTCTTCAACGGCTGCACGGGTGGCTGAAAGCGCATCCTCGATGCGCAGTTTCTTTTCTTTCATCTCGACTTCGGTTGCAGCGCCTACGTTTATAACCGCAACGCCTCCGGCAAGCTTAGCGAGTCTTTCCTGTAATTTTTCCCTGTCATAATCGGACGTCGTATCCGCGATCTGTGCCTTTATGGAATTTACGCGCGCCTTGATAGCGTCCGCGTCGCCTGCGCCGTTGATAATGGTGGTGTTATCCTTATCAACCTTGACCTGGGAAGCTCTTCCCAGCATATCCGTGGTAACGTCCTTGAATTCGTAACCCAAATCGCTTGAAACTACCGTGCCGCCCGTCAAAATAGCGATATCTTCGAGCATAGCTTTTCTTCTGTCGCCGAAACCGGGAGCTTTCACGGCTACGCAATTGAGTACGCCTTTAAGTTTGTTTACGATGAGCGCCGCAAGCGCGTCGCCTTCGACATCCTCGGCGATAATAAGCAACCTTGCGCCCTGTTGAGCGATGGGTTCTATGACGGGCAAAATCTCCTGAAGCGAGGAAATCTTTTTATCGGTTATGAGGATATAGGGGTTGTCGAGTACGGCTTCCATTTTGTCGGTGTTAGTTACCATATAAGCGGAAGCGTAACCTCTGTCGAACTGCATACCTTCGACGGTGGTAAGCTCGGTTGCCATAGTCTTGCCTTCTTCGACTGTGATGACTCCGTCTTTGCCGACGATCTCCATTGCGTTTGCGATAAGTTCACCGATTTTCTCATCTCCCGCGGAAATGGAAGCTACCTGCGAGATAGCGAGTCTGTTTTCAACGGGCTTCGAAATCTGCTGTATTTTTGCAACGGCTGTTTCTACCGCGTTCGCGATGCCTTTCTTTAAGATAATGGGGTTGGCGCCTGCGGCAAGGTTTTTAAGCCCCTCGTGAACGATCGCCTGTGCGAGAACAACGGCGGTGGTGGTGCCGTCGCCGGCTACGTCGTTGGTCTTAGTGGAAACTTCCTTTACGAGCTGCGCGCCCATATTTTCGAACGGATCTTCAAGCTCTATTTCTTTGGCGATGGTAACACCGTCATTTGTTATGAGCGGGGCGCCGAATTTTTTGTCAAGAACTACGTTTCTGCCTTTGGGGCCAAGCGTAATTTTGACCGTATCGGCTATTACGTTTACGCCCGTTTCAAGTTTTTTTCTGGCTTCGTCGCCATATTTAATCTGTTTAGCCATAAATTTACTCCTTTAATATTCGACTTTATTACTCGACAACCGCTAAAATATCGCTTTGGCGGATTATCGTATATTCCTTATCGTCAACTTTTACTTCCGTTCCGCTGTATTTTGCGAGCAGAACTTTATCGCCCACTTTGACCTGCATTTTTATTTCTTTTCCGTCGACGGTGCCTCCGGGGCCAACGGCAACGACAACGCAGGTTGCGGGTTTTTCCTGTGAAGCGGAAGTCAGATAAAGTCCGCTTTTCGTCTTTTCTTCGGCTTTAAGGCCTTCTACGACAACTTTATCGAATAATGGTTTTATTGTCATTTTTAATATTCCTCCTAATTAATGTTTCTTTTTTGGTACAGATATTTTATAAACTAACCCAAATAAAACAAAACACAATAATATAAAAAATTGCAATTTACAAAAATTTATGTTACAATACGATTAACTATCAAAAGAGGCCTATTGGTATGGATAAGTGGGATAAAAGATTTATGGAAATGACCGAACAAATCGGTTCGTGGTCAAGCTGTTTCCAGGAAAACAGGCACGTAGGCGCAGTGATCGTCAAGAACAAGCGCGTCATTGCGACGGGTTATAACGGCGCGCCGCAGGGCATAGAGAGCTGTGCGGATAAGCGGGAATGTTTGAGAAAAAAATTAAACATTGCAAGCGGTACGATGCACGAGATCTGTTATGCCGTTCACGCCGAACAGAATGCCATAATTCAGGCGGCAAGGGTGGGTTGCAGCGTGGAGGGGTGTACTCTCTACTGTACGCACCAGCCGTGCGTCATCTGCGCAAAAATTATAATTAATTCGGGAATTACGCGCGTCGTATACAAGGAAGGTTATCCCGACAACTTTTCGCTGAGACTGTTCGAAGAGGCCGGCGTAACGCTGCAAAAATACGGTGATTTATAAGGAGTTTTTATGAAAAATCCCATAGTAAATATAGAAATGGAAAACGGTAAGACAATAATAATCGAGCTCTATCCTAAAAAGGCGCCCAATACGGTCAATAATTTCCTGAGCTTAGCGGAGAGCGGTTTTTATAACGATTTGATATTTCACCGCGTCATAAAAGATTTTATGATTCAGGGCGGCGATCCGGCGGGCGTTGGAACGGGCGGTCCGGGCTACAGTATTAAGGGAGAATTTGCGTTGAACGGATTCAAGACAAACGATATTAAGCACGAGCGCGGAGTCATTTCGATGGCTCGTTCTATGTCCCCGAATTCCGCCGGTTCGCAGTTTTTCATAATGCATAAAAACGCCTCTCATCTCGACGGACAGTATGCGGCGTTCGGCAAAGTTATCGAGGGGTTGGACGTGGTGGATGAAATCGCCTCCGTTAAGACCGATTGGAACGACAAGCCGAAGGTTCCGCAGATAATGAAAAAAGTTACCGTGGAAACGTTCGGGATTGAATATCCCAAACCTGTAAAATATTAATAGCGGAGATAATTATGACGGATAATTCTGTTTATCAAAATCCATTGATCACGAGATATGCGAGCAAGGATATGGCTAAAAACTTTTCGGACGAAAAGCGGTTCGGGCTTTGGAGAAAGCTTTGGATTGCGCTTGCCGAATCCGAAATGGAATTAGGGCTTAATATCACCGAACAGCAAGTCGAGGAAATGAAAAAATACGCCGAAGATATCAATTTCGAACTTGCAGAAAAATACGAACGCGAGGTACGGCACGACGTTATGGCGCACGTAAAGGCTTTCGGTGCACAGGCTGCAACAGCAATGCCGATAATTCACCTCGGCGCGACGAGCTGTTTTGTTGATTGCAATTCAGAACTTATTATCATAAACGACGCGTTGGAAATTATAAAGAGCAAGCTTGTCAACGTTATTGATAAGCTGCGCACGTTTGCGCTCAGATATAAAGATCTGCCGACGCTCGGTTTTACGCATCTACAGCCCGCGCAGCTTACGACTGTCGGAAAACGCGCAACACTTTGGTTGCAGGACTTGACTATGGATTACCATAATCTTATAAGCCTTCAATCCGCATTTAAGCTGAGGGGTGTAAAGGGTACAACGGGTACGCAGGCAAGTTTTATGGAGCTTTTCGGCGGAGACGAGGAAAAGGTAAAACTGCTTGAAAAGCTTGTCGTATCAAAACTCGGCTATGATAAAGTATACGGCGTTACGGGTCAGACTTATCCGAGAAAATTCGACTACAACGTTCTTTGCGTTCTCTCGCAGATAGCTCAAAGTGCATATAAGTTTTCGAATGATATTAGAATTCTTCAAAGTATGAAAGAGATTGAGGAACCGTTTGAAAAATCCCAAATAGGTTCTTCTGCTATGGCCTACAAGCGCAATCCTATGCGCAGTGAAAGAATCGGCTCGCTTGCAAGATTCGTCATATCGTTACCGATAAACTGCGCCGTTACCGCTGGCACGCAATGGTTTGAAAGGACTTTGGACGATTCCGCAAACAGGCGTATCGTCATTGCGCAGGCATTTCTTGCGCTTGACGGTATACTTAATATTTATATGAACGTTTCCGAAAATCTTGTAGTTTACGACAAGGTCATCGCTAAGCATATCTCCGCCGAACTGCCCTTTATGGCGACTGAAAATATAATGATGGAATGCGTGAAGGCCGGCGGAAACAGACAGGAGCTGCACGAGAGAATAAGAGTGCTTTCAATGGAGGCGGGAAGAAACGTAAAGGAATTCGGTAAAGAAAATAATCTTATCGATCTCATAAAGGCCGACAACGCTTTTAAAGCCGTTCACGATAATCTCGATGCGATTTTGGACGCGTCAAAATTCATAGGTAGAGCGCCTTCACAAGTAGTAGAGTTTATTCAAAGCGAAGTGGACCCCATTTTGAATGAAAACAGCGGACTTCTCGGGCAAAAGGGCGACGTGAGAATCTGATGAAAAGATTCGAAGCGCCTGCGGGCATTGTGTTGATGCTTTTAAGAAAAGTAAACGGGAGAAGTCAGGTTCTGCTTCAAAAGAGGAAAAATACCGGTTTTGCAGACGGTTTTTGGGACTTTTCCTGTTCCGGACATATCGAAAAAGACGAGAGTATGTCAGACGCAGTACTTCGCGAATGCCGTGAAGAGCTCGGTATTGAGCTAAAAAAGCAAGATATAAGGCATTTTTGTTTTATCCATAAGAAGGATACGGATTGCATATATTATTACGGGTATTTTGTTTGTGAAAATTTTGACGGAACGCCTGAAATTATGGAGCCTGAAAAATGTTCCCAATTATTATGGGCAGATATGGACAATCTTCCCGATAAAGTGATACCCGACAGGATCGCGGCGTTGAAAGCGTTTAACGAAGGTATACATTACCTGGAGTACGGCTGGGATCAACTTTAAAATGACCGTAAGACTAATTACGGATATAATAAAACTTGTATTTGCATTTTGAATACAAGTCTTTGGCAGGGGAGACACGATTCGTAAGGAGCAAAGCGACGGAGTAGCGATTGTTGCGAAGCCAATCGCGTTACTTGCAACGCAGTTGCGTGTGAGAATCCAAGGCGGAAAAATGCCTCGGCAATGACGCCGAAGCATTTGGCAGGGGAGACACGATTCGTAAGGAGCAAAGCGACGGAGTAGCGATTGTTG
>CAYLQK010000011.1:0-21448 GCA_964385865.1 uncultured Clostridia bacterium
CAAAGTATTGAAGTAAAAATTGAAATGTGCTAAAATATATTAAATTGTTATTTTATTACATTTCAAAAGACGAGGTTATTTATGGATGAAAGGATAGGTCGGATAATCAACGGTTTGACGTTGAAACAAAAAGCGGATCTCTTGACGGGCAGGGACTTCTGGTCCACCGTGGAATATGCGGATTTTGGTTTACCTTCAATGTACCTTTCGGACGGCCCTCACGGAATCAGAAAGCAGGCGGCGGAATCGGATCATCTCGGTCTGAATGCAAGTCTTCCTGCAACCTGTTTCCCCACGGCGGCGACAATGGCTAACAGCTGGGACGTAGAGCTCGGCGAAAAAATAGGCGAACTCCTTGGCGAGGAAGCCGCGGCACTGAACGTAAACGTTCTTCTCGGTCCCGGTCTGAATATTAAGCGAAATCCGCGCTGTGGCAGAAATTTCGAGTATTTCTCCGAAGATCCGTATCTTGCGGGAAAGATGGCGGCAAGTTACGTAAAGGGTATACAGAAAAACGGGGTTGCCGCCTGCGTAAAGCATTTTGCTGCGAACAACCAGGAAGAGCGTAGAATGGTCGTCGACAGCGTGGTTGACGAGCGCGCTCTTCGTGAAATCTATCTCACCGGCTTTGAAATAGCCGTCAAAGAGGGCAAACCTAAGGCAATTATGTCCTCTTACAATAAAATAAACGGCGTTTATGCAAACGAAAACGAAAAAATTCTGAAAGATATCTTGCGTGCTGAATGGGGGTTCAACGGCGTGATAGTAACCGACTGGGCGGGCTGTAACGACAGGGTTCTCGGAGTAAAGGCGGGCAACGAGTTGGAAATGCCGTCCTGCCGTTACGGAGCGGAAGACGTGCTTATAGCCTTGGAGAACGGTAGTCTTGATGAAAGTATCGTCGACGAGTGTCTTGAACGCCTGATTTCTCTCGTGCTTTCTTCAGACGAAGCGGTTAAGGCGGCTCCTAAGAATTTCGATATTCAATCTCACGATTTATTTGCGCAAAAATGTGCGGAAGAGAGCATAGTTCTCCTTAAAAACGAAGATGTACTTCCTCTGAAAGAGGATGAGAGAGTTGCGGTAATAGGTGAATTTGCTGAAAATCCTCGCTATCAAGGTGCGGGAAGCTCCGTGGTTAATCCCACTAAAATCTGCTCGTTCATTGATTGTATTGATGAGGGTAAAATAAATATAATCGGACACTGCCGGGGCTATGACAGATATGGCAAGTTTAATAAGAAGCTTTTGAAAAACGCTTTGAAACTCGCCGAGGACGCGGATAAAATACTTTTCTTTGCGGGTCTTGACGAGGTTACGGAAGCCGAAGGTCTCGACAGACGCGATTTAAAGCTTCCCGAAGTGCAGTTAAAACTGTTCGACGAGCTTATAAAGACGGGCAAGAAAGTGATTGTGGTGTTGTCTTGCGGAAGCGCGGTGGAGCTCGGCTGTCTTGACGGCGCGTCGGCGATAGTTCACGCCTACCTCGGCGGACAGGCGGGGGCAAGAGCGGTTTACAATGTCCTTACGGGCAGCGTAAACCCGTCGGGCAAGCTTTCGGAAAGTTATCCCTATAAGTACGGTGATTGTTCTTCGGCTGAGTGGTTTCATATGGGACCTATGAGCGTTGAATACCGTGAAAGCGTATTCGTAGGATATAGGCATTACGTTTCCGCGGGAATCAACGTAAAATATCCTTTCGGTTTCGGCTTGTCGTACACCGCTTTCGAATATTCCGATCTTTCAGTAACGCGCGAAGGGGCGTCGCTTACCGTCAAAAACATAGGCGATACGGACGGGGCCGAAGTCGTGCAATTATATATATCTAAACAGGACTGCGATATTTTTCGCCCGAGACGCGAGCTTAAAGGCTTTTGTAAAATTTTTATCAAGTCGGGGGAGAGCGCTTCGGTCAAAATCCCTTTCGATGAATTTACTTTCCGTTACTTTAACGTAAAGACTGGTAAATGGGAAATCGAGGGAGGAGACTATACCGTAGAAATTGGCGCTTCGAGCGAAGATATACGTCTGACCGATAGAATTACGCTTGACGGATCGACGGAAGTTTTACCCTATGAACGGGACGAGTTGTCGGCGTATTTTTCGGGCAACGTAAACGGGGTTACCGACGCACAGTTCAAAGTTCTTTTGGGCTACGAACCGCCTGAAAATAAGTATAATTTTTATAAAAAGAACAGAATGGTTATACACGATAATTGCACCGTTTCCGATTTGCGGTACTCTAAACGCTGGGCGGGCAGACTTTTTTCCTGGTCGATGCGCACTTTGAATAAAATCGCCTGGAAAACGGGACATAAAACTTTTGCGAATACCATTGAAATGGGCGTTCTGCATCAGCCTGTGAGAGGGCTCGCGAAATTCGGCGGAATGTCGAGAAGACAGATGGAAGCGTTGGTTATGATATGTAACGGGCGCCTTTTTAAGGGCGTGCATCAATTTTTAAAAAGAGATAAAGTGAAAAAGGAGAAAAAGAAATGACGAATCAGTATACCGTGGATGACGTAAGGGCGCAGATTAAACCCCTTTCCAAAAACTCCTTCGTCCGCTTTTTTCAGAATATTTACCGCAAATGGCTGGGCTGTTGGTACGGTTTTGCCGACAAACACCAAAAGCTCGCAGAATGGATTTATAAAATCGCATTTTTCGTCATATTCAGTATGAGCGTTACTATTTACCAGTATGTAGTAATGACCTTTTTGCCGTATGCTTTTACTAGTCTGAACAACGGTGCGGAGGGCTGGCCGGGCGTCTTGATAGGGTCAACCGGTCAATATTATATGATATTCGGCGATGCCAAGGGATGGGGATATTTTATCGCCTTCGAGATAGCCGTGTTTACCGCGCAGTGCATAAATTTCCCGCTACAGAGAAATATTACATACAAATCCCACGGGAATCCCTGGTGGCAGGCTATGTGGTATTTTATCGGCTGGGTATTGGTATCTATTTTTACAAACGCTGTCTGGGGTATCTGTAATGTTTACCTTGTATATTGGGGCTGGCCCGACGCCATAACGGGACTGATAAAGACTATACTTACGGGCGGAGTTTCACTTGTAATATTTTTCTTCATTTTTATGATAATTTTCCCCGACAATAACGCCGTTGCAAAACGCACCAAAGCTAAATATGACAAGCTTGTCGCGGCAGGCGCAAGTGCGGAAAAGATAGCCGTCGCCGAGCAGAAATATGAGGCGGCGCAAAAGAAGGCCGATTATTCGAATGCGGAGAAGGAATATTCCGCAGCGGTATCGCAGGCAAGCAATAAAGCCGTGAGATATTTCTCGTTCATAGAAAAATCGCAAAAGTCAAACGAGGCGGAAGGCGAGGAGTACGGCGCGAAGCTACAGGCGCTTTTCGGCGACGCCGTCGCGGCCATAGGCGTCAAAGCGGAAAAGGAAGCCGCGTTCAATGCGGTAAAACAATAGCCTAAAATAATAATTCCCGTGCATAGCGCTTGGTATTTCATTTTCGGGTAATCAGCCCTTATTATTATCGGCGGCGCACAAGTATGAATGCACTCCACTCAGGATAACAAAGTTCGGCTTACCTCTTTTTAAGGGGAAGCTGTCCGTTACGCGGAATGATGGGGGTAATGAGATTCTTCGCTCCGCTTTGCGCCATATTATCTGAATGAGATCCTTCGCTCCGCTCAGGATGACACTGAGGTGCGCAAAGCTCGCGCAGGATGACAGGGGGGGGGATTATCCCGGCATACTGTCCCGGAATGACGCGCCTCAATTTGCGCGCAAATAATTTTACGTTCATCGGTTAACCTTAATTGAACCCCGCGTCGTACCGCTGCGCAAGCAGACTATCGCGGGGTTTTCGTTTACACAATAAAAGGGATCCGTAAAAATCAGAGCCCTTTTTTGCTTTTTAGCCGTTTTTGATTTACTTTTCATTTATAATAATGTATAATAAAATCCGTATAATTTTAAACAGTTTAATTGAGTAAATGGACAAAGATAAAAAACTTACAAAAGGCAGGCTAAGGACGATAATCGTAACGGGCATATCGTGCGTTTTGGCTTTGGCGCTGATAATAACTAACGCGTTTATACCCGTTAAATATCTTGCGAGCTATATCGTTATCAGAAATAAAGGTGTGGCGGAAGGCACGATGCGGGTTCGTTTCGTCGACGTCGGCTACGGCGATTGTACAATAATCGAATTGCCCGACGGCAAAAATATGCTCATAGACGGGGGAGACGGCAGCAGCTCGCACGAGTCTAAGATACTTAAGTTTCTCAACAAGTGCGATATAGATACGATAGATTATCTCGTCTGCACCTCCGTAAACGCCGAGCACTGCGGCGGCCTTGCGGAACTTATTCAGTACAAAAAAGTCAAAAAAACTTATATGCCGTATTGTACTAATGCTTCGGTCAACGATTCTTTCTATAATTTTGTGTACGCGGTTAAGACAAACGGTGTGGAAATCGTATATAACGGCAACGGTGTTTCCGAATATAACAATGATTTCGGATATTTCTTTACGGTAATTTCGCCGTCGGATTACACAAACCCTGAAGGCGAGTACGAAATCTACAATAATGACGTCTCTTCCGAGACCGCAAGAAACAATATCTCCGCCGTGATTTGGCTCGAATATGCAGGTACGGGATTTCTGTTCACAAGCGACGTTACGCAATCGGTCCTGTCAGGGATAGTTTCCGAATATAAACTATTGAAGGATATCGGGGAAGATTACTGTACGGTGAACGGGTATTCAGTCAACCTTGAAAATTGCAACGTCGTTACGGTGGCAAATCACGGTAATTCCGATTCCGCTTGCACAGAATTTTATAAATTGCTTGACCCTGAAATAGCAGTAATTTCGGTTGGCGACAACGGTCAGAACTGCCCTTCCGATCAGGTTATTACAGACGTCGGAACGTATACGGAACCGCTGCTCAGAACGGACAGGGACGGAACGGTAACTATAGAGGTAACAAAAGACGGTTACGGGATAGTATAGGAGAAATTATGAAGCTTTCTACGGCGGGTGAATCCCACGGAAAGGCCCTTATAGGCATAATAGAGGGACTGCCTTCTAATCTTAAAATCGATATCGAACGGATAGATCATTATCTGTCATTACGCCAAAGCGGTTACGGCAGGGGCGGCAGACAGAAAATAGAGCGCGATAGGGTTGAAATTATAAGCGGCGTAAGAAACCGCATAACCTTGGGCAGTCCTCTTTCTTTTGCCGTGGTAAACGCCGATTATGCAAATTGGCAGAATTATATGGCTCCCGAAGGCTGCGACGATTCAGCGAGAAAGGTTACTAAAGTTCGTCCCGGGCACGCGGATTTAACGGGTATGATCAAGTACGATCATAGCGACGCGCGCAATATTCTTGAACGCGCAAGCGCCAGGGAAACCGCCGTTCGCGTTGCCGCAGGTAGTATTGCACGGCAATATCTTGGCGCACTCGGCGTTGAAGTGTCGGGGTACGTAAAAACGGTCTGCGGAATTTCCGATGACAATATTTATTCGTTCGAACAGCTTGAAGCGGCTAAAGAACAGCCCCTGTTTATGCTTGACGGAAAAAAACAAGGCGAGGCGATTGAAGTTATTGATAAACTCAAAATAAACGGCGATACCGCCGGCGGCGTCATAGAAATTCGTGTAAGAGGACTGAAAAGCGGCTTCGGAAGCTGTATGCAATATTCTACAAAACTCGACGCGTTGCTTTGTTCCGCATTGATGAGCGTTCAGGCGATAAAGGGCGTCGAAGTCGGTATGGGCTTCGGCGTGGCGGAGTTGCCCGGCAGCCGCGTTCACGACGAGATATTTTACGACGGTAAGTATTACAGAAAGACCAACAATGCCGGCGGTATAGAGGGCGGTATGTCGAACGGGGAAGAAGTCGTTCTGCGCGCCGCAATGAAACCCATTCCCACGCTTATGAAGGGCCTTAAAACGGTAGATTACGCTACGGGAAACGCCGAGATTGCGGCCAACGAGAGAAGCGACGTGGCGGCAATCTGCGCGGCGGAGATTATTCTTGAAAGCGTAACTGCGTTTACTCTTGCGGAAGTCGTTTCGGCGCGGCTCGGCGGTGACAATATGCGAGAAGTGATTGAAAGGTATAACGCTTTAAGGGGTTGAATATGGCCGATATTATTTTAAATACTTCATCTATGAACAGCGTGATACATTGCGGAGAGGGGGCGTTCAAAACTTATGCGCCGTCCCTCAATGACCGCCAGCTGTTTATAGTAACAGATAAAAACGTATTTGCTTATTACAGACATATTATATGGGAAACGTTCGGAAACAACGTTCCTATAATAATTCTGCCCGCAGGGGAATCGAGCAAGACTCAGCGCTATCTGTTTGAAATTTTGCGGGCTATGGTCGGCGCGGGTATAAAGAGAAACGGTTGCGTCGTTGCGATAGGCGGCGGCGTGGTTGGAGACATTGCAGGGCTTGCCGCTTCCTTGTATATGCGCGGCGTCCACATAGTTCAAATCCCAACGACCCTTCTTTCCCAGGTGGATAGTTCCGTCGGGGGTAAAACCGCCGTTGATTTCGAAAACGTAAAAAATCTTATCGGCACGTTTTATCAGCCTGAAGAAGTTATCGTCGACCCGATGTTTTTAAAAACGCTGTCCGACCGTGAAATAAGATGCGGTCTCGGGGAGATTATAAAGTACGGTGCGCTTGATAGAGGCATTTACGAAAAACTTGTAGATAACGCCGCAAATCTCGAATCGCTTGATTTTCTCGGGGATATCACGATAGACTGCATTCGCCATAAAGCCGACGTCGTCGCTAAGGACGAACACGACCTGAACGGCATAAGAAAGACTTTAAACCTCGGTCATACGACCGGACACGCGTTCGAGCTATATTACCGGAGAAAGTCGCACGGCGAATTTGTTCTTATAGGTATGTATTACGAGTTGTATATAGCCAAAGCGTTGGGAATTGGCGGCGGGGTTTATTACGAGAATCTCGTTTCGCTTATAAAACACGTAATCAGGAATATTCCCGCCTACGAAGACGCCGAAAAAGCGGCTTTGATGGCAAAGTTCGATAAAAAGAACGACGCCGCCCGTGAAATTTCGCTTGTGGTTCCGAAATCGGAAGGAGAAAGTGCGGAAATCAAATTAAACGTCGACGATTACGTTAATTATATCGCGGAATGCCGCGACTTGTTGAAGGGGAGCATATGAAAACTTTGAAGCTGGCGGTTGTCGGGAAGGACGTTTCAAAATCGTCAAGTCCTGAAATGCATACGTTTATTGCCGGACGTATGGGCAATAAAATCGAATACGAAAAAATTTCGATTGCGGAAAAAGAGTTTGAAACAAAAGCCGATTCTCTGTTCGGGGAATTAGACGGATTTAACGTTACTATTCCTTACAAACTCTCTATTATTCCGCACCTTAACGCCGTTGAAGGAGACGCTGAAGTTTTCGGGGCGGTCAATACCGTTCGGACAAGAGATAAGACGGGGCATAACACCGACGGGCTCGGGTTTTCGCTTATGCTCAAAAATAACGGCGTTTTCGTAGAGGATAGGGAAATACTCTTGCTTGGCGCAGGAGGAGCAGGGCGCAGCGTGGCGAAAAAGCTTGTCGACGCAGGCGCAAAAGTTTACGTATTCGATACCAGAGCGGAAAGCTCGCAATCGCTTGCCAAAGAATTTAAAAATATTGTTTCCATTGACAAAATAGAAACAAGACCGTACTTCGCCGTAATAAATGCGACGGGTATAGGTATGCACAAGACTGAGGGAATTTCGCCCGTAGGCGAGGAGCTTCTATCGCTGTGCGAAGCGGCTGTGGATCTTATATATACTCCGCCGAAGAGCAAATTTCTCGAAATCGCCGAGAGTTGCGGCAAGAAAATAATAAACGGAGAGGCAATGCTGTTTTATCAGGCTTATTATGCCGAATGTATTTATTTCGGCGTTGAAGCTGACGAGAAGCAGGCAAAAGATCTTTTTAACGAGTATAAGGAGGTAGTATGAAGCTTTTATTCATAAACGGCGTCAATCTTAATATGACCGGAGTAAGAGAGAAGGGTGTCTACGGTGTACAGACTCTCGACGAAATCAACCGCGAGATTTCCGATTATTTCAAAGGCGACGAATGCGTATTCTATCAAAGCAATATCGAGGGCGAAATCTGTTCGCGCATACAGTCCTCTGCGGAAGAGGGATTTGACGGCGTAATACTGAATGCAGGCGCGTTCACGCATTACAGCTATGCGATACGCGACGCCATAGCTTCGGTAAACGTTCCCGTTATCGAAGTGCATATGTCAAATGTGCACGCAAGGGACGAATTCAGACATAAATCGGTCATATCCGAAGTTTGTAAGGGCGTAATTTGCGGCTTTGGCAAGAACAGTTATATCCTCGCGGCAGAAAGTTTTAAATTATGAATATAGTTCTTGCAGGTATGCCGGGCAGCGGAAAGACGACGGTAGCAAAAGCTCTTGAAAGAACCGGTAAAAAAGTTATAGATACGGATGAAGTTATAGTCGGCAAATACGGCAGGATTTCCGACATTTTTGCCGAGCACGGCGAAGAATATTTCAGAGATCTCGAAACCTGTACGGTTATGGAAGCGAGCGGGCTTTCCGACGTAGTTATTGCGACGGGAGGAGGCTGTCTTTTGCGCGGGCGGAACGTCGAATTATTCAAACGGAGCGGAAAGATTATTTTTTTGCGAACACGCCCCGAAACACTGATAAAAAGGGTCGAAGGAGACACCGAACGACCGCTTTTGCAAGGTAATATGCGTGATAGAATACTGTCGCTTTATAATGCAAGAACCCCCGTATACGAAAGGGCGGCGGATATAGTTATAGATACCGACGAGCTTTTGCCCGAAGAGATTGCGGAGAGGATATTGGAGCTTACAAAATGAAAACTGCGCTGATAACGGGCGGAACTAAAGGAATAGGCAAAGCTATAGCTCTCGCGTTCTTGCAGCAGGGTTACGAAGTCGTCATAAATTACGACAGGGACGAGGAAAGCGCGCTTGCCACTCAGGAAGAATTCAATATACAGGGATACTGTCCCGTGCTGCTTCGGGCCGACGTATCCGACGAGAAGCAGACAAACGCAATGTTCAGAGAATTTTTCGGCATCTATGAGAAACTCGACGTATTAGTCAACAACGCGGGGATTTCTTTGGTGCGCGTCATTCAGGATACGACGCTTGGCGACTGGAACAGGATTTTTGACGTCAACGTAAAGGGCGTTTATCACTGTTGCAGAGCTGTCGTCGACAGAATGATAGGGTGCGGCGGCGGAAGTATAATTAACATCGCCTCCATCTGGGGCGAAGTAGGCTCAAGCTGCGAGACGGCTTATTCCGCGTCTAAGGGCGCCGTTATCGCTTTCTCCAAGGCGCTTGCCAAAGAGCTGGCTCCGTCAAAAGTACGCGTAAACTGCGTGTCGCCCGGGGTCATAGATACGGAGATGAATTCGCATCTCACTTCCGACGAAATGGAACAGCTCATCGAAGAGATTCCTATAGGGCGTATCGGTTATCCGGAAGACGTGGCAAAAGCTTGCCTGTACCTTGCCGAGGCTGACTACGTAACGGGTGAAGTTTTGTCCGTGGGCGGCGGTTTTGCCAAATAAAAATAACAAAATTCAGCAAAAAAAAGGAAATCGTTAATTTTTTTCGTAATATATTAACGGAACGTGAAAAATGCAGTCTTTAAAAGAAAAAACGTATTCAATAGAGCGTGAATTTTTTTCTCCCTATGCCTCTAAGTCCAACGAAACGCGTGGCAGGCAGAGGGACGAGGAACCTTGCGCTATGCGTACGGAATATCAACGCGACAGGGACCGCATTATTTATTGCAAAGCTTTCAGGCGGCTAAAAAACAAAACGCAGGTGTTTTTCTCACCCGAGGGCGATCATTATATAACTCGGCTTACACACACGCTTGACGTGGCGCAGATTGCGCGGAGCATTGCGCGGGCGCTGTCGTTAAACGAGGATCTTGCCGAAGCCATAGCGCTCGGGCACGATCTCGGGCATACGCCCTTCGGTCATAGCGGAGAACGTATTTTGAATAAGCTTTCTCCGTACGGCTTCGAACATAACGTGCAGTCTCTGAGAGTTGTGGACGTCCTTGAGAAGGACGGAAAGGGACTCAATCTTACATATGAGGTCCGCGACGGTATATTAAACCATAAAAAGAACGGAAATCCTTCAACGCTTGAAGGAAAATGCGTTTCGCTTGCGGACAGGATTGCATATATCAATCACGATCTCGACGACGCCGTGCGTGCGGGTTTGCTGAAAGCGGACGAAGTTCCGAAAGAAATAAGGGAGAGGCTCGGGTCGAGCTCGAGAGAGCGGATAAATACCGCAATCACTTCGATTTATAACTGTTCTTACGGCAAAAATACCGTCGAAATGGACAAGCAAATAGAGGAAGCGAGTGAAAATCTGCGCGAGTTTATGTTCGAACGCGTTTATCAGTCGGGTTCGGCGCGCGGTGAGGAAGAGAAAGCGGAAAGAATGTTGTCGGCTTTGTTTTCTTACTTTATGCAAAATCCAAAGGCTCTATCTTCTACATACGTAACGCTTCTTGACAAATACCCCATAGAACAGGTTGTATGCGACTATTTATCCTCAATGACGGACAGATACGCGCTCTATAAATTCAATTGTATTTTCGTGCCGAAAGGCTGGACGTTTATCGACGAGGATAAAGATTAAATAAATGGCAACGGCTTTACAGGAGTTTTTGATTGCTCTTAAAGAAAAGGTTAATCTAATAGAGGTAGCCGGAGATTATCTCACATTGGAGCGGCGCGGCACAAGCTATTGGGCGTGCTGCCCTTTTCATCACGAAAAAACGCCGTCCTTTGCCATAAACGAGCCGGATCAGTTCTATCACTGCTTCGGCTGCGGCGAATCGGGCGACGTTATAAAGTTTGTCCGCGAAATGGAAAATATCGACTTTATGGACGCCGTCAAGCTGCTTGCCGAGCGTGCAGGTATGCAAATGCCGCAGACCGGTTTTGACAATCAGAAGACGGCGGAAATGAAGAGAAAGCGCGATACTTTATTAAAGATAATGAATGATTGCGCGCATTTCTATCTCGATAACCTCAATTCGGGAAAAGCCGACGAGCATATAAATTATATTTTAAAAAGGAATATACCATCAAACATAGTAAGGACCTTCGGGCTTGGGGCAAGTTTAAACTTTTACGATCTGCCGAAGTTTCTTTTGGCGAAAGGGTATTCGAGGCAGGATATCATAGACAGCGGAACGGTGAACGAAGCGGACGGAAAACTTACCGACGCGCAGGGCGGACGGCTTATATTCCCCGTAATAAACGCAATGGACGAAGTCGTCGCGTTCGGCGGCAGAGTACTTAAAAAAACCGATTTTGCCAAATATAAGAATACAAAAGAGACGGCTATATTCAATAAAAGCAAAACTCTTTACAATATAAATCTTTTAAAAAAGCTCAGAAAGACCAAAACTATAAATGAAGTAATAATGGTAGAGGGGTATATGGATACAATTTCTCTCTATCAGGCAGGGTTCAGAAACGTGGTGGCGAGTATGGGCACTTCGCTCACTCAGGAACAGGCTCGGCTGATCAAGCGTTACACCGATACGGTTCTGATAAGTTACGACGGGGACGGCGCGGGACAGAAAGCAAATATGCGCGGTCTGGAAATACTCAAAAGCGAGGGATTGAACGTTAAAGTCGTACCCCTTCCCGAGGGGCTTGACCCCGACGACGTGATAAAACAGAGAGGGGCGGACGGCTATCGCAGATGTCTCGATTCCGCTATGCCGCTCATCGATTATAAACTGTCCGCGTTGGAGAAAGGGTTTGACCTAACAAAAACAGATGACAAGCGAAAATACGTGTCTGAAGCCGTAAAAGTTATCAAGACGGCCGAAAGTGCGGCGGAACAGGAAGACCTTTTAAAGCAGTTGAGGGACAAGACGGGTATAACGTACGAATCTCTGAAGCGGGATCTTAATTCTGTGCCGGTGAAGCAACAGCCTGTTTTAAAAGAGGATACCGTCCGAAAAGATGATGCGTCCGTCATAGACAAAGCTTCGAGATTTATAATAGCGGCATTCCTGTTTAAACCCCGATTTATTGTAGACTATAATCTTTCCGATATACCGTTCGGGAATGAAGTCCACAAAATCATAGCCGGATATCTAAAATCGAAAGCGTTGATGGGCGAAAAGGTTCAGCCCGCCGAATTGTTCGAATTTTTTGACGAAAACACTCCCGAATATGAGGAGTTGTGCAGAATTCTCGATTACAGCGACGGCGATGCGCTTTCCGTAGAAACGGCGGAAAAATATTTCAAAGACTGTATAAAAATATTGAAACTCAACTTTATAGACAAGAGTATAGTTGCTCTGACCGCGCAGATCAATGCCGAAAGCGGTACTGTTAAAAGGAACACGCTCATTGCCGAGTTGCAGCAATTGATAAAACAAAAGGAAAAAATAAAAAGCGGAGATAAGTAATGAGTTTATCCGAACAGAAGCTTAACGAAATTTTAAAACAAATCATCGATACTTACGGACTGAAAGGCAGTATAACCACTAATGCGCTCTGCGACATAATGGAGAAGTACGAAACAACTCCCAACCAGATGGATTTCGTATACAAGTCGATTGCCGAAGCGGGTATTCAGATAATCGACGAGGTGGAACGCGAAAGGGAACTGTACGAACAGACGCTTTCGGATATAGGGCTTGACGACCCCGTCAAAATGTATCTAAAAGATATAGGCAGGGTGCCCCTTCTTTCCGCGGAAGATGAAATAAATCTTGCGCGCAGGATGCAGGAAGGCGACGAGGAAGCGAAGAAAAAACTCTCCGAAGCCAATTTGAGGCTCGTCGTATCGATAGCAAAGCGCTACGTAGGCCGCGGTATGCTGTTCCTCGATCTCATTCAGGAAGGCAATCTCGGGCTTATGAAGGCCGTTGAAAAGTTCGATTATCAGAAAGGGTTCAAATTTTCCACATACGCGACCTGGTGGATCCGCCAGGCGATAACGAGGGCGATTGCCGATCAGGCGCGCACCATTCGAATTCCCGTTCATATGGTGGAAACCATAAACAAACTTACAAGGGTCTCGCGGTTACTGCTGCAAAAATACGGACGCGAACCGACCCCTTCCGAAATTGCCGAGGAAATGCACATCAGCGAAGAGCGCGTGCGCGAGATACAGAAAATAGCTCAGGATCCCGTATCGCTTGAAACGCCTATCGGCGAAGAAGAGGACAGCCATTTGGGCGATTTTATAGAGGATGAAACTACGGAAACGCCTTCGGACAGCGTTTCGACAACTATGTTGAAAGAAACGTTGTTATCGGTATTAAACAGCCTGACCCCGCGCGAGGAAAAAGTGTTGCGGCTCAGATACGGCGTGGACGACGGCAGACCCAGGACGCTTGAAGAAGTAGGAAGAGAATTCAACGTGACCCGTGAAAGGATCCGCCAGATAGAAGCCAAAGCTTTGAGAAAGTTGAGACACCCTTCGCGTTCAAAGCATCTTAAAGATTTCCTCGATACTTAAATGGACAGAATAAAACAGCTCTGTTCGTATCTCGATCCGTGTAACGTTTTCGCCGACGTGGCGTGCGATCACGGCTACTGTACGGAATATATGCTCAAAAACGGGCTTTGCAGGACCGCCGTGATATCGGATATCAGTGAGAAAAGTCTTTCCAAGGCGGAAAGCTTGCTTGCTTCGCACATAAAAGACGGAAGTTGCGCCGCGGTTTGCTGCGACGGGCTGAAGAAGATCGATATAGAAATAAACGAGGTGCTGATTGCGGGGATAGGCGGCGAAGAGATTATTAAAATTCTGAAAGAGGCGTATATTCCCGAAAAATTCGTATTTCAGCCGATGAAAAACGTTGCCGCTTTACGTAGTTTTCTTCTGAAGAGCGGCTGTCTTATATTGCAAGACGATATATTTACAGACGGTAAAAATTATTACTTCATAGTAAAGGGTTGCCGTTGCGGCGGCTATAAAGAAATATATTCCGAAGCTCAGCTGCTTTACGGAAGAGACAGCCTTTTTAATCCTGTTCTTTCAAGCTTTTTAAACGAAGAACTTAAAAAAAAGAAAAGTTATCTCAGTCGCGGTATGAGCGATAAAAACCGTAAAGAACTGAAAGAAAAAATCTCGTTTATCGAGGGGGTATTGAGCGGTGAAATTAAATGAAATATTTGCCCGCCTTGAAGAGGTGGCGCCCGTCGCGCTGTCCGGCGAGTTCTGCAAAAAATACGGGCTCTATGACAACAGCGGAATAATACTCAACTGCGGCGAAGATATAAACGGTGCCCTGTTTTCTCTCGATTTATCTTTAAAAACGGTGGGAGAGGCGAAAAAACTCGGGTTTAACCTTATCGTAACCCATCATCCCGCAATTTACGGCGGCATTTCACGTATAGACGTAATTTCCGATCCGCATTCGGCGGCGTTGTCGGAGTGCATTAAATCGGGCATTTCGGTAATTTCGATGCATTTAAACTTCGACGCGGCGCCCAAGGGTATTGATTATTATCTTATGAAAGGGCTCGGAGGGGATAACGCGCAGTTGCTTGCGCCGCTTTCAAACGGAGGATACGGCAGAGTGTATCCGATCGAGCCGGTTTCTTTCAAAGATTATATCGAATACGTTAAAAAGATGTTTTCAACCGAACGTATGTTGGCGTTCGGTAATGATAAGGTCGTGAAAAGGGTCGCATCTTTTTGCGGCGCGGGCTGCGATGATAAGGCTATAGAGTTTGCGGTAAAGAACGGCGCGGACGTATTTGTATCCGCAGATATGAAACATCACGAAATTACGGCCCTTACAGGTCGCGGCATAAACGTGATACAGCTCACGCACTACGCGTCCGAAACGTACGGTTTCGGAAAAATTTATAATGAAATTTCAGCAGGTTTACCCGTACAGAGCGCATTTTTCCGTGATGATGAACTGGTATAACCGATAAGGAGATAATATGGCAAAGATAGAACAACTTTTGAAGTATCAGGCAGAGGACTCTAAGCTTCTGAAAATAGAGCGCGAGGCTGCAAATTCTGAGGAATGGAAGAACTTTTCCCAGGCAAAAAGTTTTCTCACAAAGGCGCCCGAAAAACTTGAGGCGATGGACGCTAAGGCGCGTGAATTGACGGTAATGCTTGACAAACTTTCAAAGAAATACGAGGAGATCGCGGAGACTTTGAAAGATTTTGAAAATCTTGACGAACTTGTCGACAGCGGCGCGGACATTACGTTCTATAAAAAGAACGCAACGCAGATTGCCGACAAACTGAAGACAATCAAGGCGGAAATCAATGCGTTGGTAAAGGCAATAAAGGATGCAGACGAAGAATATCAGGCGTTAAAGAAAAAGACTATATCCGTTCAGAAACAGTATACCGAGTACTCAGCAATATATCAGAATTATAAAAAATCAAAGCTCGAGGAAATGTCGAAGGTGAAGACGGATCTTGACAAACTTGCCCTGGATATCGACCCCGAAGTGCTGAAAAAATACCAGATAAAGCGCAGCGAGCGTATCTTTCCCATAGTCTGCGCGGTAAAGAATGACAGGTGTTCCAAATGCGGTATCGAACTTTCCATTTTAGGCAAAGAAAAAATTGCCCGCGGCGACGTTACCGAATGTGATAACTGTCATAGATTCCTTTATCAAGATTAATTGTGCAATGTGCATAAATTTATTAAAAATTTTTGCAAAAAGTGTTGACAAATTTCTTTATTTGTGTTATCTTTAAATAACTCAATACAGAGTACTATTTCTATTGCGGCGGAGAAGCTGTGATTAGATAGGTGAAAAAAGAGCAGTTCGGTCATTTGACCGGACTTTTCTTTTTTAAATTTACCATCGATTTAATTATTGTTTGACTTTATCTTTTCGCGAGAGTATACTTTATGCGTATAAAACGGAGGCGTTATGGATAATTTCAAAGGTAAAAAATTACTTGTCTTGGGCGACAGTATTATGTACGGGTCCGGAAACGACGGTTTCGGAGTCGGAGAATATCTCGAGAAAGATTTAGGATTAGAGCTATATAAATATTGCGTAGGCGGCGCGAGAGTCGGCTATTATGAAGGAAAGGACTGGGTTGTCGGTCAGGTCCGTAAAGCTATAGAGGACGGGGTTCGCCCCGATATCATTGTCTTTGACGGCTTTACAAACGACTGCTATAAGACGGACGGCGAAAACTGCGACGCGCCTCTCGGCTCTGTCCGCGAAGGGTACGAAGGTTTTGATATTTTTGCCGTCGGCAATGAAAAAGCTACTTTTTCCGACTGTTTTCAAAATATAGCAGCGGCGTTAAAAAAGTATTTTCCCGATGCAAAAATAATCTTCGTCCGCCCTCACCGTATGGGAAGACGTGAAGAGCAATTGCAGGAAGAGTACGGTGAACGGGCTGTTTCTATCTGTAAAAAGTGGGGTATATCGGTAGTCGATCTATATAAAGAGAGCGACCTCGATACATTCATACCCGAGCAACGTGATAAATATACTTGCGACAGTTACGGCTGGGGAAAAGGGGATTGCACTCATCCCAACGCAACGGGGTATGAAGAGAAATATATGCCGCTCATTGAAAAAGCAATTAAAAATTTGTGAGGTATATTATGAAGGTGTTAATGATAAACGGAAGTCCGCACAAAACGGGGTGTACATATACAGCACTGTCTATTATCGCCGACGAATTGTCTGTTCAGGGTATAGAGAGTGAAATCGTCTGGCTTGGAAACGGAGCGGTGAGAGGTTGCATAGGTTGCGGCGGTTGCAAAAAACTCGGTAAATGCGTATTTGACGACGATCCCGTAAACGCCATTGCAATCAAGGCTATGTCTGCGGACGGTTATATTTTCGGCGCGCCCGTACATTACGCTTCGCCGTGCGGCGCGTTGGTTTCCGCGCTTGACAGATTGTTTACTTGCGTCGGCGGATCTATGCAATTCAAGCCTGCGGCAAGCATAGTCTCGGCAAGGCGTGCCGGCACTACGGCTTCCTACGACGTGCTTAATAAATACATAGGTATCAATAATATGTTGCAGGTGCCGTCCACATATTGGAATATGGTCCACGGCAACAGCGGAGAGGAAGTTTATCGGGACGAAGAGGGCGTAACTATAATGCGCGCTATAGGCAGTAATATGGCGTGGCTTTTAAAACTCCTTGACGGTGCAAAGGGAACCGAGCTTGAAAAACCCGTGTCAGTGCAGAAAGTCAGGACAAATTTCATAAGGTAAAATTAATCGGCGGAGCGTTTTGTAAGCGCTCCGCCGATTAAAATATTATTTATGGTGTAACTCTGTTTATATCTCTGGGAAACATTGCCGCATAGCGCACATTCTTAAATCCGAGGAGGTGCATAGTAAGCCGTTCAAGCCCGAGTCCAAGGCCTCCGTGGGGAGGGGCGCCGTATTTATGAAGCATAAGGTAAGTTTCGAACTCTTCGGGGTTCATTCCAAGCCGCTTCATTTTTTCAACCTGTTCGTTGTAATCGTGAATCCTCTGTCCGCCTGAGGTAATTTCTATACCTCTGAACAGCAGGTCAAAGGAGAGCGTAACCTCGGGGTCTTCGGGGTCGTCCATCGTGTAGAAAGGACGCTTTTTTGAAAGATAATGCGTAACAAACAGGAAGTCTGAATTAAACTGCTGTTTTGCCCATTTTCCGAGGAAAGCTTCTTCTTCGGGTTCAAAGTCCTTCATATCGGTTATGTTTTTCAGCTTTTTAACGCAAAGTTCCTTTGCTTCCTTAAAACGAACGCAGGGGATAGCGGTGATTTCGGGAATTTCAACTTTCAATAGTTCCACTTCGGGCGCGTATTCGGTCTTTAACAAATTCATTATATATTTAAGCGTGCCGGTTTCCATCTCCATAATATCCGTAAAGCTTTCGATAAAACCCATTTCAAAGTCCATTGAAATATATTCGTTGAGATGGCGCGAGGTGTCGTGGTGTTCGGCGCGGAATACGGGAGCGATTTCGAACACGCGTTCATACACCGGTACAAGCGCCTGTTTATAGAGCTGAGGGCTTTGCGCAAGGTATACGGTCTTGCCGAAATAATCGAGCTTAAAGACGTTTGTGCCGCCCTCGGCGCCTGCAAAATTGATTTTAGGCGAATGTATTTCGGTGAAATTCTGACTGGTGAGATACTCGCGGAAACCGCGCTGGAGTCCTTCCTGTATTTTAAATATCGCGCGCTCTTTGGGGTTTCTCAAGGTAACCGGACGGTTATCAAGATTGACCGATAAATCGCAGTTTATCTGTTTTTTAGAGATAACTACGGGGGGAACGGCCGCAGGCCTTGATAAAATTTCAATGTTATGGATTTGCAATTCGTATCTTTCACTGCCGTCGCGAGTTTCGCTTTTTACGACTTTTCCAAGGACTTTTGCAGATGCCTGTTCTACAACGTTTTCCCCGAGTCTGTATTCGGAAAATTCGGGCGAATATACGCACTGAATAAGCTCGCGTGCGGTGCGGATAATGATAAAAGCGAAATCAGACATATCCCTTATATTATGAATAGCTCCCTTTATTGTAACTTCTTCACCGACGTGGTTTTTGAAGTCGGAGTAGGGGGTCGTGTTCTGTTTCAATATGCCGGATATTTCTTGCATAATTAAGCCTCTTAAACTTTTTTTATAATTTTAAAGCTTTTGGCTATAAAAAGCAAGTAAAATAAAAAAGCGATAAGAAATAATTTTAAAACTTGGCAATATTTGTCGCTTGCCTTTTTATGTGCGGTATTGTATAATTATCTTGTTCTGCGGTGTGCGTGGTATGGAAAATTCGTAATCCACAATAATTTTATGGGAGCGGATACGTTCGCTGAAATAGGCAAGGTCTGTATTATACGGAAAGTCCGATATTCAGCTTCGCCGCACCCACCTGCGAGAAGCGGGTTAATACTTTTTCATATCACGGCACAGGCGGATCAATTTTTATTTTGGAAGGTAAACAAAAATTTTGTTTGCCGTCTTTTTTATTATAGTGATTGACTTGAAGGGAAACAGATATTATAATAAATATAAATTTATAAAATTATAATGTTTTTCATATTACGGAGGGCATCTATGGAGTTTGAAACGCTTTGTCTGCACGCAGATAACAACAAAAAAGACGAATGGGGTACTATAATAACGCCCATTTACCAGTCGGCTACGTTCGTACATAAGGGCGTGGGCTGTCCGTCTGAATACAGTTATTCACGCCTTTCCAATCCCACAAGGGCGCATCTCGAACACACGCTTGCAGTTCTTGAGGGCGGCGCGGCGGCGTTCGCTTTCACGACGGGTATGGCTGCGCTGACTACCGTTATGAAGCTTTTCAAACAGAACGCGCACATAATCGCTTCGGACGATTTGTACGGCGGAAGTCTGAGATTATTCAGAAACGTAAACACCTGTGAGGGAATGAAGTTCGATTTCATAGATACGGGAGATTTAAGGGGCGTAGAAGCCTTGATTCGCGAAGATACTAAGGCTATCTACGTTGAAACGCCGAGTAACCCTTTAATGCAGGTAACCGATATTGCCGCCGTTGCGGAAATCGCAAAAAAGCACGGCTTGCTGCTCATCGTAGACAATACATTTTTAACGCCGTACTTCCAGCGCCCCATAGAATTGGGCGCGGATATCGTCATTCACAGCGGTACGAAGTACCTCGGCGGACATAACGATACGCTTGCCGGCTTTGTTGTGGCTAAAACGCCAGAGCTTGCCGAAGAGATATCTTACTACGCAAAGACTATAGGCTCGTGTCTTTCTCCGTTCGACTGCTTTTTGGTTGAAAGAGGTATCAAGACTTTGCCGCTAAGAATGGACAAGATAAACGCTAACGCAAAAGAGATTGCCGAATGGTTGAGGGGCAGAAAGGAAGTTAAAAAGGTATATTATTGCGGATTTCCAGATCATTCAGGCTATAAAATATCCGTAAAGCAGGCAAAGGGCTTCGGCGGTATGATATCGTTCGAACTCGAAAGCAAGGAACTTGCCGTAAAAATTCTTGAAAGAGTGAAGGTTTTCCAGTATGCCGAAAGTCTCGGCGGCGTAGACAGTCTTATCACCTATCCTATGTTGCAGACTCACGCGGACGTGCCCGAGGAGGAGCGCCTGAGGAGGGGTATTAACGACCGTTTCCTGCGTATTTCCGTCGGCATAGAAAATATTAAGGACCTTATCGAGGATTTAAGGCAGGTTTTTGAGAATGAAGTATAATTTCGACGAAGTAATCGACAGAAAAAACACGAACAGCTTGAAATTCGATTTTGCCGAAGAGAGGGGTAAACCGAAGGAAATTTTGCCCCTCTGGGTCGCAGATATGGATTTTCGCGTCCCCGAACAGATTATAGACGCGCTTAAAGAAAAGGCGGAACACGGTATTTTCGGATATTCCGAGCCAAAGGACGATTATTTTAAAACTCTTGAAAATTGGTTTTTATCCAGACACGGCTGGAAAACCGACGGCAGAAAATTTGTTTTAACTTGCGGCGTTGTCTTTTCTATCTGTACGCTGATTCGCGCGCTTACAAAAAAGGACGAAGCCGTATTGATTTGTCAGCCGGTGTACTATCCTTTCGCCGAATCCGTTGTAGATAACGGCAGAAAACTCATTGTAAGCGAGTTAAAAAATAACGACGGCTATTATACCGTTGATTACGAAGATTTCGAGCGTAAGATTGTCGAAAACGACGTCAAAGTATTTATTTTATGCAATCCTCATAATCCCGTCGGCAGGGTTTGGACTGCGGAAGAGTTGGAAATGGTCGGAGATATTTGCATAAAGCACGACGTTTTCGTTGTCTCTGACGAAATTCACTCCGACTTTATTTACGGCGACGGCAAGCACGTTGTCTTTTCAACAGTTAAAAAAGAGTTTGAAAACAATTGTGCTATTTGTACCGCGCCCACAAAGACTTTTAATATAGCAGGTCTGCATATAGCAAATACTTATATCGCCGACGACAAAGCGAGGAGAGCATTTATCAAAGAACTTGACGGTCAGGGGTATAGCCAGCCTAACGTAATGGGGATGGTTGCCTGCCAAGCGGCTTATACCTACGGCGTTGAATGGCTTGAAGAGCTGAAAATATATCTTTACGATAATATTAAATTTGTAAGCGAATATCTAAGAAAAAATCTGCCTGAAATTTCAATGAAAGTCCCGCAGGGCACATACCTTGTATGGCTGGATTGCCGAAAAATCGGGCTGACGGACAGACAGCTTAAACGGCTTGTGCAGGATAAGGCAGGGCTATGGTTGGATGACGGTTATATTTTCGGCGTAGGCGGCAGCGGATTTGAAAGGATAAACGTAGCGTGTCCAAGATCAACGCTGAAAACCGCGCTCGACAAATTGAAAAATGCGATTAAATCGCTTAATTAATATATAAA
>CAYLQK010000012.1:0-21078 GCA_964385865.1 uncultured Clostridia bacterium
CGGCTCAAGGGGCTCCCCTGCTAAGGGAGTAGCGCGGGAAACTGCGGCGCGAGTTCAAATCTCGCCATCCGCGCCAAAAAACGGACAGGTTAATCCTGTCCGTTTTTTGATGCGATTTGCGCGGGTGAAATGGACGCGCGCCCCGTAAAAATCAGGTATTTTTGCTTATCCGTAACGGGACGGAATATTAAAAAAAGAGCCCCCCAATATTTCGCGCGGGAGATTAAAATAACCTATGCAATTATCGGATATGCAATTATACATAATTTTATTCATCGCGGACGGGGCGATTTGTTCCCTTTAATTGGTAAGTTTTTTTCACAAAAAAACATATATAAATAAGTTGAATTTTTATTCGGCGTGTTGTATAATAACTTAGAATGCAATAGCGTTATAATCCGCGGAATATGCCTTTTAACTGCAATTTTGAACGGCCGTTTGGCGGAAGAAAACCATCTAAAAGTAAAAATACGGAGAAGAAAATGAGAAGATTTCTTTTAGCTTTTCTTGCGGTTGTGTGCCTTTCCTGTCTCGCGACTGCGGTTGCCTGCGGTGAGCCGGAATATTATACGCTTACGTATATTTCGGTTGACGGCGCTGAAATCGAATGCGAAATTCCTTACGGATACGAGGTCAAGAATGGCGTAAACGTCGAATTCACCCTGAAAGTCGACGAAGACGTGATAACCACGCCCATAGTTTACGCTAACAATACGGCGCTTACGCCGGACTCGGACGGGGTCTATACCTTCAAGATGACCGAGGATACGAATATCACCGTCTCCAACGTCAGGACGCAGGGTAACTACAACGTTACGTTCGACCGCGGCGACTACATAAACGCAGTGTTCTATTCCGCCGACGACTTCGACCCTTACGAAGGGGTCAGCGTCAAATCGGGCGAAACAATCAGCTTCAGCGTGGGCATCAGCGTATATTGCGGCGATTCGGACTACACGGTTCTCGCCAACTCCGTCATACTCGAACCCGATTCGGACGGCGTTTATACAGCGACCATAACCGCCAACACGACCATAACGGTCAGCGGCGTTACCGAGGACGAGGGATTCTTCGACAGAGAGGACGGCGGTAAGGGTACTAAGGCGGATCCTTACAGGATCAGCAAGCCCATAGACCTCTATTATATGGCGGTCCTCATCAATTCGGCGTATACGCAGAGTTATATATACAACGCGTATTACGTCCTTGAAAACGATATCGATTTGCAGGGCGAACAGCTCTACATAATAGGCGACGGAGTAAACTCGTTCTTCGCGGGCAATTTCAACGGAAATAATCACAAAATTTCCAACTTCTATATTACCGATACAGAGGTCAACCAGGATGATTACACTACCGAATACAGGCAGTACGTCGGACTTTTCGGCTATATCTCTCCCTCGACGAGCAGCAGTACGGAGATTGCCGTCTACGGCCTTACCCTTGAGAATTTCGAGATGATCCTTGACGGAACGTCGGCTAACGTTATGTTCTCGGCGGGCGCGATTGCCGGCATAGCTATGGGCGCAACCATTTCCAACTGCAGCGTCAGCGGCAAGATCACCGCAAAGGCGACGACGACAGATTACAGTTACGTCGGCGGACTCGTCGGATATTTTCAGTCGTACAGCACCGATACGACCCGCTACTATGCGCTGGTACAGTCTTGTTCGTCGGATGTCGATATCACCTGTACTCAGGGTTACGTTTACAGCGCCGGCGGCATCGTCGGAACCCTCTCGACTTACGAGGAGAGAACGGGCGCGATTATTTTAAACAGCTATTCGACGGGCGACGTCGTCGGCTCCATAAGGTCGGGCGGCATTGCCGGAACGGTAACGCCCTACGGCGCGGTTAAGGGCTGCTATGCCACGGGCTATATCGAGGCGGACAACACGTTCGGCAACCTGCCCGGTTACGAAAGTTACGCCTATGCATACAGCGGCGGTATCGTCGGTTATCTCGATTACAGCGGTATCGTGTCCGACAGCTTCTTCACGGGAGAAGTTTACGCGTCGTCCACTTCATCCTCTCAGTCAAAGTCTTACGCGATATGCGGCGCGATAGCCGCGGTTAAGGCAGAGGGAGGCGAGGACTATATCGAAACCGTTGACGCCCTCGCAATCAACTGCTATTCGACGGAGGATAAAGTTACCATCGACGACGCGTTCATAAAGAATACGCTCGGCTGGGGCGAGGAGGACTGGACGTTCAACGGCGACGGACTTCCCACCGTCAATCTCGAGGCGGCAAGCAAGAGTTTTACCGTTACTATCTCGCTTATGGGCGGACAGACGATAGACGGAAATACCGAACTTGCAATCGGCATAACCGATTCATACGTTCCTATGTCGTATTGGTTTGACGTCGTCGCGGACGGAATTTCGGAATTTATCGATTCCGACGGCGGTTACCGTTCGTACGGTTATTATTTCGACGAGGCGCTCACTCAGCCGGTGCCCTATTCCTACATAATTACGGGCAATGAAACCATTTACGCCGGATTTGCGGATTATAAGGAAGTCGCAGGCGAATACTACTTTACGGGAGATAGCGCGAGCGCGAAGTTATTTATCCTCTATGCGGACGGAACGTACACTTACCGCAACGGCGCGCTTAACTATACGACGTACTACACTTACGACGGCGAGACGATAACGCTCTTCTACAGCCCCGCATTTTCCGTAACGGAAGTGGCGGGCTATGACGAAAGCGGCAACGCTTACTATGCGTTGTCATATTACTGCGCTAAGGCAACCGTAAAAGACGGGCTGATGACCGTCATAGATATGAATTCGGTATCCGAGTATATCGATTCGGCGAACTCGGACGTATACACCGCGGATTCTCCCTTAAAGGCGTTGAAGAAGTCGGATTTACTCTACGGCGAATACTATACGGCAAGCGGAGCGACGTACGTCTTCAATCCCAACGGAACGGGCGTATATAAAAACAACAATTCTTCCACGGCGTTTACTTTCACCGTTACGGAAAGCGAAATAACCGTCGTCCGCGGCGGCTCGACCTTTACGGGACAGATATCCGGCAACGTTATCAAGAGCGTCGGCAGCGATTCCTTAACGCAGCTCGACGAATTTGCCGGCGTATGGGCGCACTCCGCAGGTTCTAACGAGCAGTACACGATGGACGGCAAGGGCGGCTGGAAATACGAGTATTTCATCTACGGCGACGATGGCGGGATAATCAATCTTTCCACCGCGTCGGGCAGCTACACGGTCAATGCGGACAGAACTATCACTATAAACAACAACGGCGTACAGGTGCGCATAGGTATTGACGAAAACGGCAATCTCTCCGTAAACGATATAACCTATTACAGACAGTACGGCTACGTAGGCACCTGGCGTTTCAACAATATTGTGGAACCCGTCGAAATAACCTTCTACGGAATAGGCGCGGAAGGCTACGGCACCGCGTTGGTGGATTACGGCGCGTACGGCAGTTACGAAGTCAACTACGCGGCGGTTGATTACAGCGGCGTTATCGTACTCGAGCTGTACGAGAACGATTTCCTGCTCGCCACTCTCGAGTATTGCGCAAACGACAACACGCTCAACGGCACGATATACTCTATCTACAAGACGATTTACGAGGGAACGGCAACTTACAGATACGAAGCGAAGTTTGCCCTGTACGACGCGTTCAAGGGCGAATGGATAAGCGATGAACTTGAAACGGTTGTGTTCGACGGCTTCGGCTACTACGATCTGAAGGGCACGTCGGCATACCTCGCCATAAAGAGTACGGTTAAAATAAACGGCGAAGCCGCGGGTTCGTACACGCTCGTAAACGGCACGCTCACCGGTTCGTTCACCTATGAAGGCATTGAATATAATATCCGCTACGACGAGGCGAACGATATCATAGTCGTAACATACGAAGGCGGTACGTTCAACCTCGAGGGCTATGACGACTGGTACGGATTGGAGCTCGTCTCCGACGACGGCACGGTCTACTCGTTCGACGGCAGGGGCAATCTCCTGACGGGCGGCACCGTTACGGCGACTTCCGCAGACGGCAAGGTCGTAGAATACGCGTACAAAACGAACGGCGAATCGGTAACGCTCACGGGCGACTCGACCGGCGGCTCGATCAAGATATCGGGCGGCAACTACGCGTTAACGCTGTCGGGCAAGACGAGTAATCTTAAAGTCTACAACCTGTTCACAGGAGCCTGGCTTATCGGCGGCGGAGTGGGCGAATATATAGTGATAGGCGAAATAGACGCAACGTTCACCGCTAAGGGAACGCTCTTCGGCGACGACGTCACTTTCACTTATCACCGCGACGGCAAATATATCTCGTTCGAATACGAGGGCGAAACTCTGTATATCAATTCCATCACGTCCGACAATCAGGTAGGAATCACGATCGGCTATTATAATAGCGTAACCAACTACGTCGCCATAGGTATTTCCGAGCACGACGTGGACGAATATATAGGTACGTACAAAGCCGCGGACGGCTCGTATCTGGTGATGGACGGATTCAGCTCCGCGCGCTTTGCAAGCGGTACGGCTATCCTTTACGACGCCGGCGGCAACGTCAAAGAATCATATACCTATTCCGTGAACAAGTTCGGCATAGTAGAGCTTATGAGTTCTTCAAGGTACTACCTGCTGCCCACGGACGACTCCGAAGGCGCTTACGCCCTTGACGGAAAGTATTACGAAATCAAAAAGCCCAACGGTTTCTATAACGTAACCGCTACGGACGAAGACGATAGCAGTATAACTTATCTGTTCGACGGCAACGTAACTATGTATTGCTCGGACGGCTCGGTTTACTCTTACGAGATAAATTCTTACGATTCTAAAATCTACGTATATTATCTCACTCTCACCGACGCCGACGGCAACGAATATTCTGCCGAGCTGGATTACACAGATTCGTATCTGCTGAGCATTTCGGACGCGGCGGAAGATAACGATTAAAAGTCAATTTGCAAAAGGGCAAACGCTTTGCCCTTTTGCGGATTTAAATTGAGCCGCGGCCAAACTTGCGGCAAAAGCATAGCGGAATCGATTTTCCGCTGTTATGCGTTTTAATACAAAAGCAATTCCACGGCAATTTTAAGTAAAGATCCGTGATAAGTTTCCTGATATGGAGGTTCATATGAAATTTAAGTTAAGACGGTTGGCGTGCGCGGGACTCACCGCCGTTATGGCGGTCTCGTTTACCGCCGGCAACGTGCTTGCTCTGGCGAATTCAAAAGAGAGCGGCGGCACGGCGGCATCCGGCACGCTTGACGCCGTCAGCTTCGAAGACGTAACGGGCCAGCTGGATGTTTCGTCCATAGTTCTTCAAAATTTAAGCGCCCAGGTTCTCGAAAATGCCGGCTATACCGTCAAAAACGACACGCGGACCGTCATAGTTACGCTTGACGGGGATTCCGTCATAGAGAGTATGCCGGAGGGCGAAAGCGCGTCGGAATATATCACTTCTTATTCCGGAAGTAAGGCGCTCAAACGCGTCAACGGCGAGCAGACGAATTTTCTAAATTCGCTCTCGAGTCTCGGCGTAGAGTACGAGGTGATCTATCAATACAGCGCGGTTACTAACGCGATCGCGTTAGAGGTGAACACGGAGTATCTCTCGACGATAAAGAGTATCGCCGGCGTCAGCACCGCCTCGGTTTCAGAAACTTACGCCGTCCCCGAAACGACGACGGTAACCTCCACGGGCGGCACAATAAACCCGAGCAACGTTTACGCAACGGGTATCTATGATTCCGAAGAGATAATTTCGGATTACGGCGTGGACGGAAGCGGAATGACCGTAGCTATCCTCGATACG
Organism: uncultured Clostridia bacterium; assembly: GCA_964385865.1. GTDB lineage: Bacteria > Bacillota > Clostridia > Christensenellales > Borkfalkiaceae > Coproplasma. Next base: position 5,818 of record CAYLQK010000012.1, read on the forward strand.
GGTCTCGACTATACCCACGAGGCGTTCAGCGTAATGCCCGAAACCGTCGGGTTCACAAAGGACTACGTTTCGGGCAAACTTTCAATGAGCAACGCCGTTGCCCTTTCTAAGCAGAACGGCAAGACTATCACCGCCAACGACGTATATATCAACGAAAAGGTGCCCTTCGCGTACGACTATGCCGATGAGGATACGGAAGTTTATCCCTCGTATTCCCAGCACGGCACCCACGTCGCGGGCATCATCGCGGGGCAGGCGGATTCCTACACCGACAAGGACGGCAACATCGCAACCGATTCGGACGGCAACACGCTCAGCTTCAGGGGCGTGGCTCCCAACGCCCAGCTCGTCATATGTAAGGTATTCACGGACGATCTCGAAAGCGATGACATCGGCGGCGCGACTTCGGAAGATATCCTTGCGGCGCTCGAAGACTGCGTTCTTCTCGGCGTCGACATAATAAATATGAGTCTCGGCACGACGGCCGGTTTCTCTTCGCTCTACCTCGACGGAGACGACGAGGGACAAGCGCTTGCGAGGGTCTACAAAAATATAAAAGATGTGGGCATAAGCCTTATCTGCGCTGCAAGTAACGATTTCAGCTCGGGTTACGGCAGCGCATTCGGTACGAACCTCGCGTCCAACCCCGATTCGGGCACGGTCGGTTCGCCCTCGACGTTCGACGGCGCAGTATCGGTTGCAAGTATCAACGGACAGACTTCGCCCTTTATGATGGCGAACGGCTCCGCGATATTCTATACCGAAGCCAGCGACGCAAACTCGGTAAAATATAATTTTGCCGAACAGATCCTCGGGGGTGCAAGCAGTAAAACGTTTAAATACGTCGTAATTCCCGGCATCGGACAGGCGGGAGACTATACGGCAAACATACAGAACCTCCTCAAAGACAAGGCTGAAGGCGAGAAAGTGATTGCGGTCATTAAGCGAGGCACTACGACTTTCGAGGACAAGGTTGAAATCGCCACGAGTATGGGCGCGGACGCGGTAATTATTTACAACAACGTCGCGGGCACCGTGGGAATGTCCCTCGGCGATCTGGAAGACCCCATTCCTGCGGTATCCGTATCTATGGACGCGGGCAAAGCGCTCTGTTACGACGCCGACGGCAATAAACTGACTTACGGCTATATCGAGGTAAACACCGCATACGAGGCTGGACCCTTTATGAACGAGTATTCTTCCTGGGGGTCTACGCCGAGCCTCGGTCTGAAGCCCGACGTTACCGCGCACGGCGGTGAAATCACGTCCACAGTCTCGGGCGGTTATGCGGAAATGAGCGGAACTTCGATGGCGACCCCCAACCTTGCGGGATTCGTGGCGCTTTTGAAATCGTATCTCAAACAGCAGAACCCCGATCTTACCGCAACGGAACTTACGAGACTTACCAACCAAATAATAATGAGCACGGCAACGACCGTGTACGATCAGGAGGGGTTGCCCTATTCGCCCAGAAAACAGGGCTCTGGACTTGCGACCCTTTCAAACGCGTTCTCGACGGGCGCATACCTCTACACCATAGAGGGCGAAAATAACGGCGCCGAGGACAACCGTCCCAAGATAGAACTCGGTGCGGACGAGGATAAGGAAGGAGTTTACGAGCTCGTATTCTACGTATGCAACTTCGGTACCGAAGCGCTCACTTTCAAAACTCAGAGCATATTTATGACCGAAACTCTCTCCAGCGACGGACTTTCCGTAGCGGAAAAGGCTTATCTGCTTGACGATATCGCGGCTAAGTGGATCGTTAACGGAAAAACTTTAACCGAGGGAGATTCGTTCACTGTCGCCGCGGGTCAGTCGGCGTCGATAAACGTAACGCTTACCCTTTCCGAAGCGGAAAAGAACTATTTAGATACAAGTTTTGAAAACGGTATGTACGTAGAGGGCTTTATCAAGCTCTTATCCGACGACGCCGGTCAGTGCGACCTTACGCTGCCCTTTATGGGCTTCTACGGCGACTGGTACGCGGCGCCGATGCTCGACTACGACTGTTTCGAAATAGCCGAGTCCGAGAAGGATACGTCTTTGGACGACGATGAAAAACTGCAGCCTATGGTTTGGGCAACGCAGGCTTACGGCACATACTATGACGAAAAATATTCCGTACCTCTCGGCAACTTCCTGTATCTGCAGGACGAGAACGCGGAACAGATTTATACCGAGGCGGAGCACGCGGCAATCTCGCGTTATAACTATTATTACGGTGAAGATTCGCTCAGCAACTATATGACCTCGACGAGCATAAAGGCGCTTTACGCGGGTCTTTTGAGAAACGCCGAGCTGGTAACGTACGACTTGTACGACGCTTATACGGGCGAACTTCTCAAACAGGACTGCGTTTACAGGGTCAGCAAGGCTTACGCGGGCGGCGGCAGCACGACGCCGGCGCAGGTTCTTCTCGAGCTCTACCCCGACGATCTCGGACTTGTCAATAACGGCAAGTACCAGCTCGAATTCCACTTCTATATGAAGGAAGAGGATGCTTCCGATCCCGAAAAGCAGAACGACGACAACACGTTCTCAATGATTTTCTACGTCGACTACGAAGCTCCCATCCTTGTGGATTCGCGCATAAGATATTACGATTACAAGGACGGCACGAAGGACAAACAGAGGGTATATCTCGACCTCGACGTCTACGATAACCATTACGCGCAGTCGGTGATTTTGTGTTACGTGGACGACGCGGACTCCGACGAGCTTAAACTCGCAACGGAATACGTTACCCCCATTTACAATGCGGCGAAGAACGGAACCACGACGGTTTCCATTGATATAACCGATTTTTACGAGCAGTATAAGGACAGACTTTACGTACAGCTTGACGACTACGCCCTAAACCACAAGGTTTACCGAATCATTTTCTCTTCGGCGACGTCTTCGGCTCTGCCGGATACCTTCGAAATAGACGGCGATACCGAAATTACGATCGGATTAAACGAGGCGTATAAAGTTTCGCTCGACTACGAGGGAAGCGCAAACTTATCCAACTTCACCTGGACGGCGGTCCCTTCGCGTTACGTACTGGTTAAAAACGGCGAAATTTTCGGCGCGGCTGTCGGCACTTCAATCGTAACCGTATCGACGGGCAGCTTTTCAAGACAGATCACCGTGCACGTCGTGGATAACGGCGCCACGCTGACCTGGCCGTCAATCTCGTTCGGAACGATAGAAAATTCGGGCGGCAGCATTGTAAAGGCTTCGGGTATGGTAAAGGTCAACGCGGGTTCCGAGTTCGAGCTCGAAATCAACCCCGACCCCTGGTACTATCCCGTATCTACGCTGAGCCTGTCGTGGACGTCTTCCAATCCGGAGATAGCGAGCGTCGACGGGAACGGCGTCGTTCACACGTACGACACGAAGGGCACCGCAGTCATCAAGGCGACCATTATGAACGGGGAATCGCAGACGGCTTACTCCGCCAGCGTCATACTGAGCGTCCAGGATCCGTTCACTGTTTCGAACTATACGCTGACGGATTACCACGGTACGGGCGGCGTAGTGAAGATCCCCGACGATATGAACATTATGTATATCGGCGAGGAGGCTTTCAAGGATAACGACAATATAGAAGTAATCATAATACCCAAGACGGTAACGACGATAAAGCAGAGGGCTTTCGTAAATTGTACGGCGCTCGAAGAGGTATACTTCATTCAGCAGGAAGCTTTGGCGATAGCGGACGCGGATCTTTCGATGATAGAAAAGCACGCGTTCTACGGCTGTTCTTCCCTTGTAAAAGTCGATCTGACCAACGTAAAGACGATAACGCTCGACAAGGAAGTGTTCTACGGCTGTACGAACCTTCAAGAAGTCGTAAAGATGCAGACGATAGGCACTATGAACGATATGGCGTTCGCGGGCTGTACGTCGCTTCTTACGGCGGACATAACAGGTCTGCATATGAGCGGATCGCAGGTGTTCGCGGGCTGTACCTCGCTCAAAGAGGTCGAGACGGCTTACTATACCGCGATAGGCGAGGCGATGTTCTACGGCTGTACCGCCCTCAAGGAAATCACTATCAATACTCCCACGGTAGCGGAATACGCGTTCTATAATTGCAGCAATCTCCAGACTGTAAACTTCGGCGTTACCGGAAGTCGGCTCACGTTCAACATAGGCGCGATGGCGTTCTATAATTGCAACAGCTTAAGCGCGGTGAACTTCAACGGCAACCTGGTATCCGCGATAGGGGATATGGCGTTTGCAAACTGCGCAAAGCTTACGCAATTTGCCCTGACGGACGGCGACGTACAGTTCGGCGACAGAGTGTTCTACAACACGCCCGTAACGGTTACCGTCGGCTCGGAATACACCAAGGACGGCTACGGCGCGATATATAAGGGCACGACTCTCGTCCTTGCCCCCAAGGAGATCACTTCATCTTTCGCCATAAAGAGCGGTACGACCGAGATCGGCGCATACGCATTCTCGGGTTGTACGCTTACGGGCGTCACGGCTATAACTATTCCCGAAGCTGTTACGAAGATAGACGAGGGCGCGTTCGCTTACTCGGGGATAAAGAGTATAACCCTGCCCTCGGGCGTAACCCAAATAGCCGACTACGCGTTCTCGGGCAGTCTCATTGAAACGATAACAATCCCCTCGCGGATAACGTATATAGGCGAAGGCGCGTTCTCCGAATGTGCGAACCTTAAAACCGTTACATTCGAATCCTCGTCTTTGCTTGAAAGGATAGGCGACGGAGCGTTCTACGCTTGTACGGCGTTGACTACGATAACACTTCCCGACGGAGTTTCCGTAATGGGCGACAGCACGTTCTACGGCTGTACGAGGCTTAAAGAAGTAGTTCTTCCCTCGGTAAAAGAACTCGGCGCTTACACCTTCGTTGACTGCCCCGCGCTCACGACGGTAACCTTCGGCGCGAACGCTGCCGCTGCGGGCTCCTACACGTTCTTCCCCGGCGGAATATACGAATACGACGCGAGCGGAAATATAGTATTTAACGCCAATACGAGTTCGCTCACACGGGTTGCTTTAAGCGACAAGATGACCGAACTCGGCGCAAACGTATTCAGCTACTGTACCGCGCTTAATGACATAGACCTTAAAAATATAACCGTCATAGGCGAAGCTGCGTTTGCAAACTGCACGGCGCTTACAACGGTTACGGGCCTTGATAAAGTAACTGAAATAGCCGATTACGCCTTTGCAAACACCGCCCTTACGGCGCTTGATTTACAGAGCGCGAGGACGATAGGCGCTTATGCGTTCAGCAGCGACGGCGGAAACGCCGCGTACAAGACGGTAAGCCTTCCCGTCGTAACTACGATAGGTATGTTCGCGTTCTACGGCGGCGGCGAATCCGAAATAAATCTTCCTTTAAGTCTTAAATCTCTCGGTTACGGTGCGTTTACCGCCTCGAAAAATCTCACGGCGATAAATGTAACGGCGGGGAACGGCACATACTTCTCCGAAGACGGCGTGCTTTACCGCTACGTTATCGACTTCACCGCCGAGGATACGGTTCAATACGAAATCTGCGCATATCCCTCCGCAAGAGTTGCGGAATTGGTAAGCGGGGTCAAGACCTATTCGATAAAGGAAGGAACGGTCAGCGTAATGGCGTACGCGTTTGCCGAGCTCAACTCAAAGCCTGTGGAGAAGGTAGTATTCCCCTACAGCATAAAGGTCATCGGCGACTCGGCATTCTATGCCGGCGGAATTTCCGAATACCGTTTCGAATGTATCAACGCTCCCGTTTTGCAGACTTATTACTTTGAAACGGGTATCGATATGTTCTATTCGTTGTTCTACCTCAATTTCGAGGACGATCTTCTCGGACATCTCACGGACATTGTTACGGGAGCGACCGAGAGCAAACTCACAATAAGCTATCCTGAAAACGGCGTCGGTTACGACAACTATATATTCACCAATTACTTCGGCAAATTCGCGTCTATCGGCGAGATAATGGACGATACCACGCGTGCGCTCAAAGCGCTCATCGAAAGCTTTGTCAGCGCCGAAACGATCGGCGGCTGGAATTCTCTCGACGTCAACGACGAAAACAGGGCGATGGTCGTTGCGCTTTCCGAAAACGTAAAGGAAGCGCACGGAATCCTTAACAACATTACCGACGCGTTCCAGTTGGAATGCCTCGGCGAGGACAACGTTAAAAAACTTACCGAAATAGAAAGCGCGCTCAAGACGGTCAAGGAAAGGTTTGGTATTGCGGCAAGCGTAGCTTCACTCTCCGTCAGCGCCGACAGTAATTACAAATCGGACTATAAGGAAGGCGAGCGCTTCGATACGACGGGTCTGAAGATATTGGTAACGTACGACGATTATTCGACCGAAGTTATCGACGAGACCTCGTTCACCCTGTCCTCGGCGTACGCGGGCGAGCTTACCACGCTCAACAGATACGTTGTCGTGCAGTACGCGGGCAAGTCGGTTATGGTTGCCATAACCGTTACAGGCGATACCGGTTCCGGAAGCGGCGACGGCGCCAAGACGTCTTCGGGCTGCGGCGCGGTGGCGTTCGGCGAAGGAAGCGGAACGGGCGGCGGACTGATCGCGCTCGGACTTGTTGCCTTGACGCTTGTAGCTTGTCTTGCAATCAGAAAGAAGAGAAGAAAGGCGGATTAATATAACTCTGTCGACCCCTGCGCCCGCAAAAATACGGGCGCAGGGCGTCGGAAACTTTTAGCATACACCTTTTAAAGAGGATCAAATGAGTATTAGGACAAAGATAAAACTGTGTATAGTATTGGCGGTATGTATGGCGGCTTCGCTCATCGCCGGCTGTACTATAGGCGAAAAGACGGTGGACACCTTCCTCAGCGAAAAGGGCGCCAGGGACCAGTACGTAACCTATTACGCCAACGGCGGGTATTTCAACGGTATGACAAGCCTCACTACCAAGGATATGTATTACCCCGAAAACGCCTACGTCATCGTCGATTTTGCCAACACTGAAAACATTTCCGTCGATAGGTTCGGCTACGTCTTTGAAGGCTGGTACGTCGTGGAACAGGACGAGGACGGCAACGCGGTCTACGAGGACGCGGATAAACTTACGGTAAAGCTGACCGATACTGTCATAAGTGAGGAGTACCGCATACAAAAGGACGAACACCTCTTAGTCGGCGCGAAGTGGTCGCTGGATCTGCACGTCGATATCCTGCTCGTCTGCGACTCGGAAATTACAGGCGCCGACGGCGTAATCTATCAGAACGGTTCGACTATCGCCACAGAGAGCTTCTCTTCAAGCGGCACGCTCACGCTCAAAGATTCGACGCCGTTGGAAAGCTCGGACCATTCTTTCCTGCAATACTATTACGACGCGGAGTGTACGCAGCCCTACGAGGGCGCCAAACTCACCAAGCCTACGGGCGAAAACGCGCAGGATATAGTGATTTACGCGAAATATATCGAGGGCATTTGGACGGTAGTAAAAAACGCTTCGGACGTTATGTCGATGTACAGCAGTTCTTCGAATACGACGCAGTACTACGTGTTTAACGATATAGACTGTACGGGTAATAAGAGCGTTATTCTCAATTCCAATGAGTTCAATCTGACTATAGAGGGCAACGGTCATACCATAACGGGACTGTCGCTTGCGCCTGCGAGCGCTGTTACGGGCAACCTGTCATACGCCATATTCGGCAATATGGGCGAAAGCGCTAAGGTGCGCAATCTCACTTTAAAGGATATAAATATCACGGCTTCGATAAAGACCGGCTGGTCTGCGATATATCTGTTATGTTACGATATCTCGGAAGATACGCGGTTTGAAAACTTCGCTATCGACGGCGCTGAAATCTCGATCAAGTATCCCTCCGACTCGGCGGCTATCTCCAATATTCAGATGAATACCGACGGCGAATACGTAACCGATAACTGGATAGCCGGCGGGGTGGCGGACGAAAGCGGCGCGACGACCGACGAGGCTTTCCTTGCCGTATACGACGGCATTACCTTAACAGGCGTAACGTTGACGATTAACAACGAAGAAGTCGCTAATTTTACTAATATTTGAAATAATCAGGAGGCAAAATAAATGAACAAAATCTTTAAAGGCTTAATCTGTGCGGGTTTGGGCTGTATTCTGCTTGCAGCGCCCGGCTGTTCGAAAAGCGGTACCTACGATACCGAAACGCGTACTCTCAAGCTTGCGACAGGCGCTTTGGACGGCAACTTCAATCCGTTCTTCTACACGTCCCAAAACGACGGCAATATGATCGGGCTCACCCAGATTTCTATGCTCACGAACGACAGCGACGGAAACATAGTCGCGGGGGAAGATTGGCCCACCGCCGTGCTCGACTATTCCGTTACTTCGTACAATACAAAACAAGTGGGAACGGGTTCGGTCATTAAAGACGGCAGTACCGAGGGCAGAACGGAATACGAATTTGTCATCAAGAACGGCGTTAAGTTCAGCGACGGCAAATATCTCACCATAGCCGACGTGCTCTTCAATCTCTACGTCTATCTCGATCCCGCTTATACAGGTTCCGCCACGATATATTCGACTGATATACAGGGGCTTAAAGCTTACCGCGCGCAGGATTCTTCGCTTACAGACGATTCCGACGCGGACACCGAAAGCGGTTTCACTGCCGCAGCTCAGGCAAGAATACTCGAACTGATCGAATACTCAACCGACAACAGCCCGCTCTCCGCGCAGGGAGAGAAGGACCTCGAAACGGTTAAAGAACTGTTCAAAGAAGAGGCGGATAGCGACTGGACAAGCATCTATGCGTCTTTTCCCGACAGCTATAAGGATTCGTATCGCTTTACAAGCGTATGGCAGGCCTATCTCTACGAGGAGGGCCTTGTAACGGTTCTGACTAAGAAAAATGCAAACGGAACAAGCACCCAGGTCTATGAGGATATAAACGGCAACGGCAAGAAGGACGACGGCGAGCTTTATTATACGACTCTCGACATAGACCCCAACGACGCGGATGCGACCGAGCCTGAAGCCTGGCACTTTTTCGATATGATAGCTAAGGCAACTACCGACGAAGAAGTTCAGGCATATATGACGGCAAACAATTGCGACGAGGAGTATGCTACTTTGATGCTTCAGAAAGAGGCCTGCGTAGACGCGGTCGTCCAGAATTACACGACCCGTACGCAGATTGCCAACGTCCTCACATATTGGGGCACGGCGTCTACCGCCCTTGAAAAGTTCACCGGCGAAGCCCGTTCGGAATACTTCGACGAAAACAGAGGCGAAGTTAAATCCATATCGGGTATCACCACCTACAAGACAAGCGAATTCAACAACAAGTCCCTCGGTGAAGAACACGACGTTCTCAAGATAGTAATCAACGGCGTCGACCCCAAAGCCATCTACAACTTCTCATTTGTCGTTGCGCCTCTGCACTACTATTCGGGCGTATATCAGGGCGTTGACTATAGAACCGAGGCTGAAAAGGGCAACGGCTTCGGCGTGCTTGAAGGCAGCAGCGGATTCTTCGACGACGTGCTCAAATCCACCGATAAAATCGGTCTGCCCGTCGGCGCGGGACCCTATAAGGCTTCCGATGCCAACGGCGAATCGACCCAGGACAGAAACAAGTTCAACAGCAATAACGTAGTTTACTTTATGCGAAACGACTATTTCGAGACTTTGGGCTCGGGTATCAACAACGCAAAGATAAAATACGTTACCTATAAAGTTTACGGCGACGACCAGATAATGACGGCTCTTACGACGGGCGAGCTTGACTTCGGTACGCCCAACGCAACCCCTGCGAACGTCAGTACCGTTTCCGATGACAGCGACCTCGGCCACGTGGAATACCTCACGGGCGGTTACGGTTACGTGGGCGTCAACCCGAAATATATACCCGAATATCCCGTCAGACAGGCGATAATGAAGGCGATGGACACCACTATGACAATCGGTTATTACGGCACTTCGCTCGCCCAAACGGTTTACCGCCCGATGTCCAAGACGTCCTGGGTATACGAATATGCGGATAAGATGGATGCTGATATAAATAATGAATATCCGTCGATAGCGTTTACTACGGACGATAGTGAAATACAGCGGCTCGTTGCGTCGGCGGGATATACTCTCAAGAACGGTATTTACACCAAGACCTCCCAACCTTCGGGTATGGCAAACGCGGAGATAGGCACAACGCTTAAATTCACGTTCTGGATAGCCGGCGATACGACCGACCACCCCGCATATAGTATGTTTGTAGAAGCGGCTGAAACACTGAACTCGCTCGGTTTTAACATAACCGTTCAGAAAAATACCCGCGCTCTCCAAAAGCTGCTTACCGGCGACCTTGAAGTATGGGCGGCAGCGTGGTCCACGACGCTCGATCCCGATATGTATCAGATATATCATAAGGACAGTAACGCGACCAGCGTCAACAACTGGAACTATCCCAATATCCTTAAAGACAGCACAGGTAAATGGAACTATGAACAGGGAATAATAGATGAACTCAGTACTCTCATCGATGAGGCAAGACAGACCAACGATGAGAAGGAGCGTGCTCTAATATACGGGGATTGTCTTGACCTCGTAATGGATCTTGCCGTCGAGCTTCCCACATACCAGCGTAGCGATATGTGCGTTTACAACAAGACGGTAATCGACGCCAATTCGCTTGTAAAGAAGCCTTCCTACACGATGGGACTTTTCGACAGACTTTGGGAAATCGACTACGTATAAAATTCACGCGGAATATTTTGCTTGAATAACGGTTCAGACGGCCGGTAAATTTCCGACCGTCCGAAATTCCAAAAAACGGATAAAACTATGGTAAAATATATAATCAAAAGATTGCTGTTGGCGATCCTCATATTGTTCGGCGTATCCGTTATCCTGTACTTTTTGGTCAGGTTGATGCCTGCGAACTATTTCTTGGACAGCTTCAGCACCCAGATGGCGACAAGCGGAATGAAGGTCGAAGATCTGCGGGCAATAATGAACGTTTACGGATTCGATCTGAAAATACAGTACGACGAATTTGGCAACGTCAGCACGTTTGCAGTGGATAACAGCTTCACCGCGATAATCAGCGGTTATTGGAGCTGGATATCCAACTTTATGCAGGGCGATTTGGGCAGGTCTTTCCAGACGGGAGAGGAAGTGGGTCAAGTCATTTTCAAGCATATGGGTATATCGTTCGGTATATCGTTCATATCGCTCATACTTGAAATGCTTATAGCTATTCCCCTCGGTATCAAGTGCGCCTGCAATCAGTACGGCAAGCTGGACTACACTATCACCGTATTGTGTATGATAGGTATGTCTTTCCCGTCGTTCTTCCTCGGCAATCTTTTCATAAAGTGGTTCGCGGTAGATCTCGGCTGGTTCGAAACGGGCGGTCTGGTCTCTACGGCGCTCCCCAAGGACGCCTCGGTGTTTATGCGGTTGGGCGATATGGCGTGGCACCTCGTTCTGCCGATACTCGTGTTTGTAATCCTCGATATCGGCTCGCTGATGAGATATACGCGTACCAACACGCTCGAAGTGCTCAACGCCGACTATATCAGAACGGCGCGCGCGAAGGGCCTTTCCGAGGGCAAAGTCGTCTACAAGCACGTTTTCAGGAACACGCTTATCCCTCTCGTAACGGTGCTTGCAAGCACGTTGCCTACGCTGTTCGGCGGCGCAATGATAACCGAGCAGGTTTTCAATATCCCCGGTATAGGACAGACGGCTTATAATGCGCTGAGTATAGGCGATATACCCGTCATTATGGGCTACAATATGTTCATTGCGGTACTTACCGTAATAGGCACTCTGCTCGCCGACCTGATGTACGGCGTAGTGGATCCCAGGGTTAAGTTGGGCAAATAGGGAGATATTATGGAAGAAAATAAAGAGCAACTTATATCCGAAGAAAGCGCCGAAGGCGCTTCGAAAGGCAATTTCAACGACAATCTCCACGGCGAAAATCTGACCGAGAGGGCGAAAGTCCTGTCGCCCGGAATGACGGTTTTAAAGCGGTTTTTCCGCTCGAAACTGTCGGTGATCGGGCTCGTCGTGCTTATACTTCTGTTTGCGTTCTCGTTTATCGGACCTCTCTTTTCTCCCTGGAAACAGAGCTCCGTCGGCGGCACCGAAAAGGACTATAGCAGAGTATCCATAACGGGTATTTATAAGGCGATCAGCTATACGGGTCCCGACGGCGAAACGTACGAGGCGTATGACGTAACCGTCGACGAAGGACTTCTGCCGTATTACAGCCTCGGCGCAATTACTTCCGACCACCTGATGGGCACCGATTACGACGGTAACGACGTGTTCACCAATCTTATGCTCGGAGGCAGAGTTTCGCTTACGATAGGTTTCGTAGTGGTAATAATAGAGACTTTACTCGGCGTGTTGCTCGGCGGTCTTGCGGGGTACTTCGGCAAATGGGTCGACCAGCTGATAATGCGAATAGTCGATATTTTAAGCTGTATTCCGACTCTGCCGATAATGCTGATACTCGGCGCACTGTTCGAGGAGATGGGTATCGTTACGATAGCGCGACTATACTATATGATGTTGGCGCTGACGCTTATAGGCTGGACGGGCACGGCGCGGCTGGTCAGGGGACAGATTCTGTCGCTGAGAGAGCAGGAATTTATGCTCGCCGCAAAGTGCTCGGGTCTGTCCACAGGTAAAAAGATATTCAAGCACCTGCTGCCCAACGTCATACCTCAGCTGATCGTCTCGATGACGCTGGGGCTCGGCAGCGTAATTCTTATGGAGGCGACGCTGGGTTATCTCGGAATAGGCGCGCCGCTCGGTACGGCGACCTGGGGCAATATGATTTACCTCGCTTCCAAATCGACTTACCGGGATTTTTATCCGAACCTATGGCTGGGTGCGGGCGTTTGCATAACGCTTGCAATACTTGCGTTCAACTTTGTCGGGGACGGCTTGCGGGACGCTTTCGATCCCAAGATGAAGAGGTAATATAATGGCCAAAGATAAGACTGAAAGCAAAAAACATTATATATCCCGTTCCGAGTCCAGACGGATCGCAAAGGAAAACTCCAAGGCAATACGCCATTTCGAGAAACAGAAGAAACGCAGGGTAAAAGTAGACGATTATACCACCGAAATGAAGGATGAGAACAGTATAGTCGAATTTGAAAATCTGCACACGTACTTCTTTTCGGACGCAGGTACGGTCAAAGCGGTAAACGGCGTAACGTTCTCCGTTCCGGCAGGCTCCACCGTCGGCGTCGTCGGCGAAAGCGGCTGCGGCAAAAGCGTAACTTCGCTCTCGCTTATGCAGCTTGTGCAGGCGCCCAGCGGACAGATAGTCAGCGGCTCGATAAGGTTCAGGGCGGATCTGTTTAAACGCGACTCGCGCGGCAGAAAAATACCCGTGTACGAGACCGAAACGGACGAAAACGGACAGGAAAAATTCAAACTGAACTCCAAGGGCAAAAAGATAATCAAAAAGAATGCGCTCGGCGGCAATATGTACGAGATGGAGACGCGCGTCGTGGACATAGCAAAAATGCCCACCGAGGCGATGCGCTCCATTCGCGGCAGGGAAATCTCAATGATTTTCCAGGAGCCGATGACTTCGCTGAACCCCGTTTTCACGATAGGCAATCAGCTGGACGAAGTCGGAAAGCTGCACATACAAGGTATTTCCAAACAGAAGGTAAAACAGCGCAGTATCGAGATGTTGAACCTCGTCGGTATAGCCGATCCCGAGGGCGTATACAAAAAATACCCGCACGAACTGTCAGGCGGTATGCGCCAGAGAGTAATGATAGCCATCGCGCTGCTGTGTAATCCCAAGCTCATCGTAGCGGACGAACCGACCACGGCGCTTGACGTTACCATTCAGGCGCAGATACTCGATCTTTTGCGGGAGATAAAGCATAAGATTAACGGTTCCATTATGCTTATCACGCACGATTTGGGCGTGGTTGCGGAGATGGCGGACTTCGTAGTGGTTATGTACGCGGGAAAGGTAATAGAAACGGGCACGGCGGAGGACATTTTCGACCGTCCTATGCACCCGTATACGATAGGATTACAGAAGAGTAAACCCACGGTCGACGCGGAAGTCGATTCGCTGTACTGCATCCCCGGCTTTGTCCCCAATCCCATCAATATGCCGAACTACTGCTATTTCCGCGACAGGTGCGAGAAGTGTATGGAGAAGTGTTCAGGCGAATACCCCGAACTTATTAAGGTTTCGGATACGCACAGCGTTTCCTGTTACCTGTATGAAAAGGTAGCGGAGGGAAATAATAATGGCTGATAACGTTTTGGCGTTGGGAATGTCCCATAACGCGCTAATAATATGCTTTTTGGTCTTTCTCTCGTTGACCGTGATAATAGCGATTGCGGACGTTTTACTGATAATAGACGCATCTGAAAAGAAAGCCGATAAATCCACCGAAAAGATAGAAAAAGTCGAAGAAAAGAGCGACGCCTTCCTCGAAGTAAGGGATCTGCGTATGTACTTTCCCGTCGCAAAGAATTTCTTCGGCAAACCCACAAAATATCTCAAAGCCGTAGACGGCGTTTCTTTCAAGCTTGAAAAGGGCAAGACCCTCGGCATAGTCGGCGAAAGCGGTTGCGGCAAGACGACGATGGGCAGATCGATTCTCCGCCTTTACGACATAACGAGCGGAGACGTATGGTTCAAGGGGCGCAAAGTTTCCGCCCTGAAAAACAGGGAGTTCGACAAGCTCCGTCCCAATATGCAGATGATTTTTCAGGACCCGTACGCAAGCCTTTCGCCGAGGCTTACCGTCGGCGAGATCATAGGCGAAGCCGCGCTTCAACATAAGTTGGTTTCGAGGGCGGAGTATCATAGCTATATCTTAAAAGTAATGGAGATGTGCGGGCTTCAACCCCACTATTTCGAAAGATATCCGCACGAGTTTTCGGGCGGACAGAGGCAGAGAATTTGTATAGCGAGGGCGCTGGCGCTCAATCCCGAACTTGTCATTTGCGACGAGCCCGTTTCCGCTCTCGACGTATCCATTCAGGCGCAGATAATCAATATGCTGATAGAGCTAAAAAAGTCGCTCGGTCTCACGTACGTGTTTATCTCGCACGATCTGTCGGTCGTAAAACATATATCCGACGAAGTCGGCGTTATGTACCTCGGCAGTATGGTTGAATACGGCAGTAAGGACGCGATATTCAATAACACTCTGCACCCCTATACCCGCGCGCTGTTCTCGGCTGTTCCCGTGCCCAATCCGCACGTGAAGATGAACAGAATAATTCTCAAAGGCGATATCCCCTCGCCCGTAAATCCCCCC